>JBKHFO010000194.1:0-6888 GCA_046540175.1 Candidatus Hydrogenedentota bacterium | reverse complement strand
AATTTGAGGTACTCCAATGAATTCACGTAAATTCTGTGACAAGGCAGCGTTCCGAGCGGGAAACACGCGCCATCTCGGCAGGTTTTTTGGGGGCGTTCGGAACATACTAGCCACTGCGGCCATCCTCGCGGGGTGTTTGTGGGCCGTGTCCGAGCACATCGCGTCGCGGAAGGAAAAAGCGCTGGGGAATCTATAGGCACAACCGAATAAGGAGATCAGACCGTGGCGATACTGTTGATGGTGAACCTGAAGGGGGGCGTGGCCAAGACGGCGAACGCCGTGGCGGTGGCGGAGTGTCTGGCGGATGAAGGCCACAAGGTGTTGCTCATTGATGCGGACCACCAGTGTAGGGCTAGTGAGTTGTTGCTTGGCGAGGAGAGGCAACATAGGTGTGAAACGCGCCGCCAAACGCTCCACGATCTGTTGGCTGAGATGGTCGTCGGTGAGGATGGGTTTGAAAACACTAGCATCCCGCCCTTTATCGTGGAAAAGGCTTCGAACATCGGGGGCGGCTACGAGAATCTCCATGTCATCCCCTGTTCGATCCGAATCGATGATTTTCAATCTAACCTGCCGCAGAGGCGTCCGCGCCACAAGAGTTTGGAAGCATATCATCGTGAGATGCGCCAAAGACGCTATGTGCTCAAAGCCTTTATGCAAGCTGCTTACGAGTACGTGATAGTGGATTGCCCCTCCAGTATGGCTTTGCAGTTGCGAGTGCTGATGGCGGTCGCCGATGCGTATGTCATTCCCGCTATCCCGGATCAGCAGTCGGTGCGGGGAGCTAAAACGTTGCTGGATCGGATGCGCCGAGGCAATGTCAGAAGCATGCGGCCTCTCGGGTTGCTTTGGTCGCGGTACAGGAGCGGACAACGGAACGATCGCGAAATGCTGCAGCGCGCCGAACAAGGTGATGCGCCCTTCGACGAACTCCCCGCTCCTTTCTCGGCGATAATTCCGAACGCGTACCGTATCGCCGAGTCGATAGAGGAGCCGAACAAGGTCCATCCCACCTTTGTCGCGAAATACACAGAGCCCTTTGCCAGACGTTTTCAGGACTTGTGTGGCGAAATATGCGAACGCTTGAATGCCACCCCGCCACCAGCGTAACAACGTGCGACCATGACCCTTAAGGCCTTAGATTCCAAAGCCCACCCCCACCATGAACCTGAAACTCTTGTGCGAAATGGACCAAACACACTGTGAAGGTGACAGATTGCGTGCTGTGATGCCTTATCGTGCGCCTTGTCGATTCAGTTTTGCTATAGCAGCTTCATGGCCTTGCGTCGCTGCCTCCCTCCACCATCGAACCCCTTCCGCCTTGTCTCTGCTGACGCCATAGCCATTGGAATAACAGATGCCTAGGTGGAACTGAGCAAGACTATTACCCTGTCCCGCGGCCTCCCGCCACCAGTGAACGGCCATCGAATCGTCGCGCTCCACGCCATGGCCATTGTAGTAACAAAACCCGAGACCATACTGGGCGATGGAATAGCCTTGGCCGGCCGCCTTGTGGAACCAGTAAACTGCCTCGGCTTTGTCACTGTCGACGCCTTCGCCATGCAAGTAGCACAACCCGAGGAAATACTGAGCGAGGGCGTGTCCTTGCTCAGCGGCCGTACCGAATAAGTCAACCGCCTGAGCGGCGTCATGCTCAATACCAAGCCCAAGCCGAAAACACTGCCCCAGCAACCATTGCCCTTCCGGCCATCCCAGTTCCGCCGCGCGGCGCCAGGCTGGCAAGCGTTCGCCGCATACTTGGTCCAAGTGGGAAGCGGCTGAAGCCCCTCGCATAAGGGCAAGTTCGCATTGCTCAATGTCCTGTCCAATCGTTTGCCGAAGCTGGGTGAGTTCTTCCCGTTGAACTGTCAACCGCTTGAAATCCGCAAGCGTGCGTTGGGCGAGGGCGGAACTGCGGCTGGCCAAGGCGCGCTCGTTACGGGGAACGATAGCGTTTGAATTGGGTTCGTCCGCGGGATTGCTCATGGTTCAGCCTCCAGCGCGGCCAGTTTCTCCTTGGCCGCCTTGATGTCAGCGTCTAGGAGGGCGCCGGTTTCGGCGAACAGGTCGCGGCCTTCGGCTTCGGCTTCCTGCGCTTGGATCATGAGCGCGTGGATGTCGGACGCCTGTATAGCCTCGATTTCCCTGGAGATCGCGGCAAGGCGTTCCCGCAGGTGAGCAATGGCGCGGTTGAGCCGTTCCAAGCGCGCTGCGACGGTGTCGCCAGACACAGACTCGGGCCGCGCATCCCACTCGCGCTGAATCTCGTGCATCCGCTCGATGTCGTTGTTCTCGCGGGCCTCGTTCAATGCCGCCATGAGCCGGGTACGCACGGGGATGGACACCTCGTCATCCGCTTTGTCGGGATGGACTTGCTTGGCGAGCTGACGGTAAGGGGCGCGCACGTCCTCCTCGACTTCCGGCTTTGGCGGGCGGGGCGGTGGTTTGGCTTGGGCGGATTCGTATTCCCGGGCGGATTCGCCGGCCTGGGCCTGGGCTTGCTCGGCCTCCTCTTCTAGGCCGGAATCTTCTGGCGCCTCTTGGGCGCGGAGCGTGGCGATGCGGGCGCGGAGTTGGTCGAGTTCGGCGTATTTGTGGCCCAGCTCGGCGTAATAGCGATGCTCAAAACGGCGAACCTGGAGTTTGAGTTCTTCGAGTTCAAGTTCTTCTTCAGCGACGGCGTCGGACAGGGTTTCCAGTTCGCGCCTTTTCGCCTCTACTTCCGCCTCCTCGTCGGTGATGACCTTGGTTATGTGGTTGTTTTCCATTGCACTCTCTCGCTTGTCTCCTTCCCCGATGGGAATGGGTATGCGGCATCCTTGCGCCTCAGTTTATCATGAGCGGGCGCATTCAGAACCGCACTCTTCGCACACCGCCAGTCCGTCCAGGGAAACCAACCCAATCACCACCGCGTGCTCCTCTGAAGCCCCTTCCCACGCCCTGCGCTCCACGAAATCAACCCCGTACCCTTCCCATCCCCCAAATCTTGGATAAACTCATAAACAGTCATGGCGGCAATCCCCTATCTCGGCTCGTGGTGAACCAAAAGAATACAGGAACTGCCGCCGTGACGCATTTCCTCCCCGGTATTCCCGATTGAACCTTCTTTGCCTTCCGCTTCGTTGCGCTCGAAGTGGCCGCCGACTCCACTTCCGCCTTCAACCACCGCGCGGGCGGAGCTTCGACGTATCAGGCCGTCGTTGGTACCGGCCAGACCCCCGGCAAATAGGGTGTCTGCAGCGCTTCCGCGTTGAGAAGCAGTTCCCGGCCCGGCACACACCGCCAGGCCGGGACCGGATTGCTAGTAGAGATTCTTAATCACCACCTCATTCAGATTCGCAAACCACTTTCTGGGCGGAGAATGTGATTCCCGGTCGTAATAGCGGGCGCGCCGTAAGTTTATGTCATGTTCGTCGATGCAGAACGTGGATCCGCAATCGGGATTCTTACAGATAAACAACGGCGTGCCCCCATTGGGTAGCTTTCTCCCACATGACCCGCCGCCTTCGGGGATGTGTTCCGGCGGGGGTGGGCTTAGGTAATCGAGGTTGGCTGTTATCTCGGCTCCGCAATCCGGGCATATCACTGCACCTATGTCCGAGCCGGATACCACAAATTCCCAGCCGTCATCCCGTTTACGCTCGCCTTGTATCTGTACCCAATAGTCAACATCCTCACAAGGCTCCCATACGCCGTCCCGTTGGACGCCTATAATATGGAGATCAGCGTCGATTATCGCCGCCTCATGGGGCCTTGTTCACTATAGGCGATCACGCGGTAGTCACAATCGGGCAGTATTCTGCGCAGCCAATCGTTCGCCCATCCTTTGTTTTTCGTTGTGTCGAGTAGGGTGGATTCCTCGAGGCTTACCACCCCGTCAAAACATCGCAGCTCATAGCGTGTAACCTTCATAACCTGTCTCCCTTCATTCCGATTGCCTCGAGGCCGGTCCTGGAGATCAGTTTCCCAAGACCCTCGAGGTTGTGGTAGTAGTCGCTTCCGTTGGCGGCGCTCATAAATTCCGCCAGGGCGTTCACACGGGTGTACGCGTCGTGTAGACTCCTCATAGGCGCATCGCGTAACGCCGCGAGTTCCTGCTTGTTTGCGTCTCGGTCGATTGCAGCCAAAGCCTGACCGTCCTTGCTTTGTGTGTAGCTATAGCCTCTTGGATGTGGGTTGCCAGCCATCGGGTGACTGCCGTTTGCGTTTCCGTGTTTAGCTCGAAGTGCTAGGTCATGGTCACGCCTCCTTTTGGTTTGGCGGCCAATCCCTACGCCGGGGCCGCCTCTGCGATACGCTTAAACCGGCATTCATGGCCGGGGCCTGCCTCCTCATGCAACCTGTACGGCTCCACGTATTCCCATCATCCAAAGCCAGATTAACCCGAGTTTGTGATTTGTCAAGCCATTGTGCGTCCTGCGCACCAAGTCCCGGCCGAATCGCGGGGCGCGGAGCGTGGATTTATGGCTTGTCTGTATGGGCTGGCGGGGCTAAGTCATACACCTACCCCAAAAGAATTGCACATTTTGTGGCGGGGTTTAACGCTACCAGATGCGCGGCGACTAACCCCCCTCGCCCCCCCCTTCGCCTTAGGAAGTTCGCATCGTCTTGAGTCACATGAGCGGTTCCTCTCGAAGCATATCTCCTTCCCTACATAGCATAAAGCCTACCTTATAAGAACTCTTACGCCGAGGGCTTGACATTTCTCAAACTCGTGATAGATTCAAATCATAGTTACGCGGCTATTAGAAGCGTAACTATGAGTTATACGGCTCTTTGAAATTTGAATCCTTGGGAGCACAAGCCAAGCGGCTCCCGGCCCATGCGTAAGGCTATACAGGCTGATGGGCGAAGGTAGAGGGAAACATACGACGCACCGAGGCGTGGTAGCCTAATGTACCCTTTCGAGGAAGACGGGCGGTGGCGCGCGAGTCAATCCGTACCAGTAGTGAAGCTCTAGGAATCCCGTAGACGCGGGAGAATGGCAGGGCGGTATGGATTGGCCTTACTCGGTGACGACATAGGGACACACAATAGGAGGGAAATACCATGTTACAACTAGGCACGATTTCGGAAGGCACACTCAGGCCAGAGGATTTAATCCCAGCGCTATTAGAAGCACTGGAAGACCAGGACGCCGAAGAAGCCGAGAAGGTTAAGGCGGGATATCCTTCAAAACTCTATAGCGGCGAGGATATTTCCCAGACTCTCTACGAGCTGGCCGGACATATGCTGGAGGAGCTTTACAACGCCCTCGACGAGCATTGCCCGCCATACTGCTATGTAGGCGCACATGAAGGGAATGGCTCCGATATCGGAGTATGGCCGGACATCGAAGCCATAGAACGCGCCGTAGAGGATGGCGAAATCCTCAAGATAAACGCCGGCGAGGAATGGCCCGAGGACGCCGAGGAGTACGAGGCCATCCTCGAGGTAACAGACCACGGAAACATAACACTCATCAGGCAGGACGGCGAGGAGTTGCTATCAGCGGTATAAGGCGAGACCGAGGGGCGGGGAAACCCGCCCCTCATTCACTGGAGGATAACACCATGAACGCGATTAAGCACGACGAGAGTGTATTCGGAGGCCGCAAGCAGGCCCAAGCCCAGCTCGCCCACATCATGGAGTTGATGGAGTTGGAAGAGCGGTGGCAAGACGCGGAACGCGGCGACCCGGACGAGGGGCAGGATGACAGCCTATGGTACGACGAGGACGGAAACCGGATTGAAGACCCGGACGGCGACCCCATCGAGGACGAGGACGACGTGAGAGAGCGCATCGAGCAGTTTCCCCTGGATTTCCGAGTCCGCAGCAACTGGCGCGACCCATTCCAGGACGACGCCGACACCGCCCCCGGAGAGTTCGAGCTTCTGCTATGCACTGGAGGCCCGGCAGTCCGCATCCGCGGCGAGCTGGGCTTGCACGGCCAGCCCGAGAACGTGAAACTCCAGCACCAGGACTGGTTCACGCCCTGGGAGGAGTTGCCCCTCGACGCGGAGCAGGAAAGCGCCGTGCTCCAATTCTGCGAGCACTTCACTTCGATTCTGGAGTAACCGCACCCACGGGGAGGGCGCCAGCCCTCCCCAACCCAACACCGGAGGATAACACCATCAAAAAGCGTCAACTACTCGACCACTGGAGCGGCTTGAAACCCAACCAGGGCATCCGGCCCCGGCCCGTGCCATACCGCCACGAGGGCAGCACCTACGGCGCGGACTCCATCCGCATCACGGGAACGCCGGACTTCGTGGACAGCGTGCTATCCCGATTGAAGGACATGCTGGAGCACGAAAACGGAGTGACCCGCTTGCAGGTGAGTTACAAGGACGTTGAAGGACGCCCGGACAAACCCGCCTACTACACGGGCAACGAGGTGGCGTGCTACATCCAAGTGCATGAACGCGGGGGCGAGGCCCAAATACTGGCCGCCCTTGCCGGCGAAGGCGCAGTCAAGAACTACTGAGGCTTACACCCATTCCCTCCCGGCTGCCGGGCTCCGGCTCGGTGGCCGGGGGATAATCAAACTGCTGCTGATGTAACGGGAGGCGAGCAGCGCGTGAAGGAATGCCGCAGCCCGAAACGCCCGCCCGTGGAACATCGCCGCAAGGAGCAAATAATTACGTTTAGGAGTGACGGCCCCCCAATCCCGTGCTACGGTCAGCATATAGTTACGGTTCCCTGTGAAAGCGTAACTCAACCCCTTCGAGGAGACTGTCATGCAGATTCACATGTACCAAACGGCCAGTGGGGCATACGTGGCCGAGGACGAGCACGCTGAGGCGTTGGCCCGCTACACCAAACTGTCGCCAGACGCCGCCGGCCGGGTGGGCTTCCCCGCGGAGGCGTGGGAGAGCTACCGGCTACACCTTGCCGCCCGCGGGATTG
>JBKHFO010000193.1:0-6931 GCA_046540175.1 Candidatus Hydrogenedentota bacterium | reverse complement strand
GTGCCCGTCGATGACGACGAGGCCCGGTTGGAAGGTATTGTTGAGTCACTGGTGAAGCCCCACGCGGAAGCGTCCCCGTTGTTTGCGTGGAGTCTGATAAACAATCCCACGGAAGAGGCCTTCGGGCCGGTGTTGGAACGTAAACACGCCGTGGAATCGGCCGATCCTCATCATCCTGTGACCCTGCTCACGCGCTCCGCCTCGGGCTATCCCCTTTACGCGCCTTTTTTCCCGGCCCGCGGCATAAAGTATTACCCCTCCCATGACCCATGGGGGGCGAAAGAGCTAACCGAGTCTCACGTCCATATCGGCGGCGGGCAACAGTTTTGGATGGTGGGGCCAGCCTTTATCTACGCTTCAGGAACGCCGGATTGGCCTCATTGTCCCGAGATGCGGTTGATGGTGAATCTTGCGTTCGCCACGGGAAGCCGGGGATGGTTTAGCTACACGTATCACAATGATCCCGCATGGATCACCGGCAGTTGCCAGCGGAGCCTGACTGGACCGTTCCTGACCTTTAGCGATTTGTGGCTGGAGATGGACAAGCGCATGGGGCGTTTAAACGCCATCGCGCCTCTTTTGCTAAATGCTAACCCCGCTCCCTTGCCGAGCGAGTGGTATGTGGTAAAGGCGCAAACCAGCGAACACACGTCCCTTTCCGCAGGGGTCTCTCCCACCAGCTCTTTTCGGCTCCAAGGAACGGATTTCAACTTATACTTCGTGGTGAACAACGACGTGCGCGGCATGACCGAGGTGCATTTAGACATTCCTCCCGAAAAGGTGGCGGGCTTGGAAATCTACGACCTCTCCGACTTCGTTTACACCTGGAACTGGGCCCAGGCGAAACTCCATCGCCAAATCGAGATGTTTCCCGGGCAGGCGCGCCTTATCCTCGAAGCGGAACCCGCAGCCTGCGCGGCTTGGCGCGACGTAATCGCGCAGCGGCTTATTGAGGACGATTTGCAGCAATCACAACTCAACTTGGCCCTTACCCAAGCTCATGGAGTGGACGCATCGGCCGTTGACGAGAAGTTGAACACCACCGGTCACGGCGATGTACTTCATGATCTGGTCACCACCCACATGGTCCGCGCCATGACGCTAAACCTTATTTATCACTCTCCTAGCATCTGGCGCTCCCGAAGCAAGTTAATTGAGACCGCGTCGGCACTCTGCGCGTGTGACGGAGCGTTGTGCCGTCTCTTGAACAGAGGCCGGGCCGACCACGCGCGGGAACTGGGGCTAAACGTATTGCCAATCGCTAGGGAATCCACCCAACTAAGGCTCGAGCTTCGAGCGGGCAACGGGGAGAAGATCCTGCCGCATTGCGAACATCTCGCGACGCGCGCGCTTAAACTGCTTGAACAGATCCGGGCTCAGTTCTAGCACAAGGTACTCATAAGCAAGAGGGCCCTGCCGCGTCCTCCCGTGTTCCCCGGGCCAATCAATCAATAACTTCGCAACGTGGCTTTTGCGTTCTCCAACGCCTCAACCACCCGGGCACGGGCGGTTCCACCGGGATGATCGCGGCGATCCACCATGACGCCCGGATCCAACAACCGGAGCGCATCGGTCCCGAACAACTCGGAAAACTCCTGGAGATCCCTGTGGGATAAGTCCCCCAACCGGAGGTCCCGCTTTGAACAGTGCAACACAATCCGGCCTATGACGGCGTGGGCCTCACGGAACGGCATCCCCTGCTCCACCAAGTAATCGGCCAACTCAGTCGCCTCAAGAAATCCTTCCCGCACGGCCGCGGCCATCCGCTCTTTATCGACCGTAATGGTGGGAATGAGGCCACTCATGGCGGCCAGAGAGAGTTGAACCGTGTCGCAGGCGTCGAAGGCCGGTTCCTTGTCTTCCTGCATGTCCCGGTTGTACGCCAAGGGCAGCCCTTTCAGCGTGGTGAGCAGAGCGGTCATGCTCCCATAGACCCGGCCCGTCTTTCCGCGCACCAGCTCAGCCACGTCGGGGTTTTTCTTCTGGGGCATGATGCTTGAGCCGGTGGTGAAGGCGTCCCCAATTTCAATGTACCGGTACATCGGCGAGGACCAGAGGATGAGTTCCTCCGATAGGCGCGACAAATGCATCATCACCAACGAACAGGCCCCGCAAAACTCAACGAGAAAATCCCGGTCCGACACGGCGTCCAGACTATTCGCGCAAAGCCCCTCGAACCCCAACTCTTCGGCCACGGAATCGGGATCAATTGGATAACTTGTCCCCGCGAGAGCCGCCGCGCCCAGGGGGGAACGGTTGGTGCGGCGGCGGACTTCCCGCATGCGTTCGCGATCCCGCTGGAACATCTCGAAATACGCCAGCATGTGGTGGGCCAGCCGGACCGGCTGCGCATGTTGAAGATGCGTGCACCCGGGAAGGATGACATCAATGTGCGCTTCCCCAAAGCTCGTCAAAGCGGCCTGAAAGTCACGCAGCGCGCCGTCGATGCCGTCGAGTTGGTCTCGCAGCCAGAGCCGGGTATCCAATGCGATTTGATCGTTGCGGCTCCGGCCGGTGTGAAGCCGTTTCCCTGCGTCGCCTATCCGCGCGACTAAGGCCGCCTCGATGTTCGTGTGAACATCTTCCAAGGCGGGATCCCAGGAAAAGCGCCCCTCCTCGATGTCCTTGCCGATGGATTCCAACCCATTGAGGATGGCCGTTACATCCTGTCCCGACAATATGCCTTGGCGCCCCAGCATCCGCGCATGAGCCATGCTGCCTCGAATGTCCCAAGGGGCCAGCCGGCAGTCGCTGGACACCGATTCGCCCAGTTCCTCCACCAGCTTATCCACGCCGCTTTCGAAACGCCCTCCCCACAGTTTGCTCATGGATATCGTCCGCCCTCAAATCGCCCTCACGCGAGAAAAGTCAACCGCCGTGAAAGAACCCAGCTTTGTTCCGCACACGCAGCCGGAGCGCGTTAAGCCGAATGAAGCCGGTAGCGTCAGCTTGGCGGTACGCGCCTTCATCTTCCTCGAAGGTGGAGATTCGTTCGTCGTACAAACTCTGATCCGCCTTGCGCCCAACGAGCGTGCAGGCGCCCTTGTAAAGCTTCAAGCGCGCCACACCGGTGACATTCTCCTGACACTTCTCCACAAAGGCCATCATGGCCTCCATTTCAGGGGCATACCAGAACCCATTGTAGATGAGCTGGGCGATCTTGGGCGCCATCTGATCCCGCTGAAGCATGACTTCGCGGTCCATGGTCAGCGATTCCACGCCGCGGTGCGCCTCATAAAGCAATGTGCCCCCCGGGGTCTCGTAGACGCCGCGGGATTTCATGCCCACGAAGCGATTTTCCACGAGATCAACGCGGCCTACGCCGTGTTGGCCCGCAAGCTCGTTCAGACGGGTTAAAAGCGTGGCGGGGCTCAAACGCTCGCCATCCACCGTCACGGGCTCCCCTTGCTCAAAGCCGATTTCCACATACGCAGGGGCATCCGGCGCGTCCTCGGGATTGGCGGTGAGCTGAAACATGTCTTGCGGTGGTTCAGCCCAAGGATCTTCTAGTATGCCTCCCTCAAAAGACAAATGCAGAAGATTGCGGTCCATGCTGTATGGCTTTTCGCCTGTGGAGGTAACAGAAATCCCGTGCCGCTTGGCGTACTCCAGCATTTTTCCGCGGCTATCCAGGTCCCACTCCGGTTCGCGCCAGGGGGCTATAACGGTAACGCCGGGCTCCAACGCCAGGCACGTCAGCTCAAACCGGACCTGGTCGTTGCCTTTGCCCGTCGCCCCATGCGCGACGGCGTCCGCCCCTTCCTTGTGCAGCGTATTAATCAACCCCTTGGCAATCAGTGGACGCGCCACGCTCGTGCCAAGGAGGTAACGGCCCTCGTAAATGGCTTGCGCCTTCATGGTGGGAAACACGAAATCCCGCACGAACTCCTCGCGGAGATCGTCCACGTACACCGCGCTTGCGCCTGTAGCCTTGGCCTTTTCGCGGGCGGGTTCAAGTTCTTCCCCTTGGCCGATGTCCGCGATATAGGCCACGACCTCGGCGTTATAGGTTTCTTGCAGCCATTTCAGGATAACCGAAGTATCCAACCCGCCCGAATAGGCGAGCACGATCTTCTTCACATTTGAGGCCATCGTGGATTCCTTCTACATATCAATCAGGTGAGGCGCTGTCACCGAACCAACAGCGTTTCGCTTAGGCCCTCTCCGGACCAGGTCTGGTGGAGAAACTCATGAGCCCGGACTGGGCTTCGCCTGGCGCATGGCCCGCGCTATCGCCGCACGTGCGGCACAACCTTTCGGTGCTCAAGCCATGCTCCTATTCACTCCGTCTGACTACCCTGTTCCCGCCGGTAATGACTCAATTTTGGGCAGAGGCCGTCCTCCCGCCGCTCCATGAGCGTGGCCATGACCGCCTTCTGCGTATGAAGCCGGTTCTCGGACTGATCAAAGACGATGGACTGTGGCCCGTCAATGACTTCGCTCGTGACTTCCTGCTCGCGTTTGGCGGGTAGGCAATGCATGAACACGGCGTCTTTCTTCGCCATGGCCATGACATCCTTGGTGATTTGATAGGGGCGGAACACCGCGGCCCGTTCGGCCTGCTCCTCCTCTTGTCCCATGCTTGCCCACACGTCGGTGTATACCGCGTCGGCCCCGTCCACCGCTTCTTCGAGATCATGCGTCACAAACACCTCGCCTTCAGCTTCGCGGCGGGCGAATTCGTAGATGTCCTCGTCCACCTCGAATCCCGGCGGACACGCAAGCGCGAAATCGATGGGAATGCGGGCGGCGAAGTTCATCCAAGAAGCGCACACGTTGTTCCCATCGCCCACAAAGGCCACTTTCAGGCCGTTGAAATCGCCCTTGTGTTCCCGAAGCGCCTGGGCGTCAGCGATGACTTGGCACGGGTGAAGCCTATCCGTCAAGGCATTGATGACCGGAATCGAGGCGTTGCTGGCTAGCTCCATCACCGCCTCGTGGCTGAAAGTCCGGGCTACAATACCATCCACCCAGCGATCGAGATTATGGGCCACATCAGGCACGGATTCCCGTTCGCCCAACTTAATCTGGCCGTAATCCAACACAATTCCAAGTCCGCCAAGCTGAAAAATCCCCACTTCGAAACTGACCCGAGTCCGCAAACTGGGTTTCTCAAAAATCATGGCCAAGGATTGGCCTTCCAGTGGCTGATACACTTGGCTCTGGTGGTGCATCTTTTTTAACCCGTCGGCCAACTCCAGCAGTTCGTATATGTCGTCCCCGTCCAGCTCCGCCAGATTGATAAAGTCGTAGAACATTACGATGCTCCCAATGCTTCGTCCACCGCGGCCGTCACGTGGTCCACCTCGCCGGCGGTCACAATAAGGGGCGGCAGAAACCGCAAAACGTAGGCTCCAGCCGGCCCGCAGAGTATCCCTTTTTCCCGTAGCTTGTCCACCACCGGGGCGGCGGGAACATTCAATTCAACGCCAATCATGAGGCCCCGCCCGCGGACCTCGGCCACGCAATCGCGGCGGGAAGCCACCTCCTGAAGTCCCTTTAAAAAGCGGCCTCCAACCTCGGCTGCCTGTTCGAGAAAACCCGGCCTGAGCAGTTCGCGCACGGTGGCGATCGCCGCCGCCGCGCACAAGGGATTGCCCCCGAAAGTGCTGGCGTGCGTACCCGGAGCAAAACCGTGGGCCAGGCGTTCAGCGCATCCCATCGCCCCAATGGGGAGACCGTTGCCCAAGGCCTTCGCGAAGGTGATAATGTCGGGCTGAATCTCCTCGTGCTCGTAAGCGCAAAAGCGCCCCGTCCGGCCCATGCCGGTCTGGACTTCGTCGAGAATAAGCAGCAATCCGCGTTCGTCACACAACTTGCGTACGGCGGCGAAGTACCCCGGCGAAGGCGTGCGGACTCCGCCCTCGCCCTGGATTGGTTCAAGCAGAATGGCCCCCGTATCGTCCGTAATCGCCCCCTCCAGACGCTCCTGATCGTCAAACGGGACATACGTGAAGCCTGGCAACAAAGGCTCAAAGCCTTGGTGAAAGCGCTCTTGCCCGGTTGCGGTAAGCGTGGCCATGGTGCGGCCGTGAAAGGAATTCCGCGCCGTGATGATGCCCGGCTTCGGCGCGCCTTCCTCCACCCAGTACCGGCGCGCAAGTTTGATGGCCGCTTCATTTGCAGTAGCGCCGCAATTGGCGAAAAACCACCGGTCCGCCGCCGTGTGTTCAGCAAGAACGCGAGCCAGCTCCACCTGAGGTTCAATGTAGTAGAGATTCGAGACATGGCACAAGGTGCGGGCCTGCTCGCAAATCGCTTCCGTCACCGCGGGATGACAATGGCCTAGATTGGCCACCGAGATACCCGCGAAAAAATCCAGGTATTCCCGCCCTTCAGCGTCCCACACCGTGGCCCCTTCCCCGCGGACAAGGGCCAACTTGCGATCCCCGTAGGTATTGAGTATGTGCTGGCCGTTAAGCGCCTTAATCGTTTCCGTATTCACCGGAGAACTCCCTCTGGCGGCTGTCTATCTGGATTGATGAGACCTCGCGCGCGCCGAATTCGTGAGCTTCCTCTGTTCCCGCCATGGCGGCCTCTGTTAGTTGCCAGACACAATTCGGCCGCCCCCCTCCGGTCGATTGAGCCCCCAGCGTTTTCCAATACATTAAGAAAAGTGTATACTATCGCAACAAGTCAGGGAGAAATCCTGGCCCCTTTTGCGTCCGGTTAAACGCACGATGGGACCTTTACCGGTTCACTGAGTATCCCAAAAGAGACGGTTCACCGGCCAGGAACATCATTAGGCAAGGCCCTGTGTTGCGATACGCGGACTAGGCAGCCGCCGCTCGAGTAACGTCAGGCCGCTTGCGTGGAATCCGATCCCCCGCTGGCCGCCTTATTGGAGGAATCGCCACCGCTCGAAGCGCTGTTTTCTTTGGAACTGCCGCCCGCCGATTCGCTTTTGTCGCTCTTGGCGTCGCTGCGCTGG
>JBKHFO010000192.1:0-6942 GCA_046540175.1 Candidatus Hydrogenedentota bacterium | reverse complement strand
TCCATCGTGACACCGGACGGCGAGGAACATGAGGATGTCTACATCCGCGCTACCGAGCACTTGTACTACATCCAAGTGCCGGACAGCGGTGAAATCATCACCGTCCGCCGCGATGAGGTGGATGGTGATGATGTGGAGGTCCATCCCGATCCGGACCACCGGGAACAGCTTCTGCGTGAATGGCATGAAGCCCGTGGGCTGGAGCGCGCGGATCCCGAAGCTCAGGCAGAAGAGCGTATCGAGGAACTGACGCCAGAGGAACCCGTTGTCGCCGACCCTCCCAAGCCGGCGGATGAGGCGGAAGAACCGAGGGTCGCGCCCTCGCTTGAGGACGTCAGCGCCCCTGAATTTGAGCCGGAAAGTGAGGAGGAAGAACCTGGCTCCCAGCCGGAAATCGAGACGGAAGAACCGATAATCGATGAGCCTTTGAATGATTTTTCCGTTCCGGATGAAGAGTCGCTTTCCGAGGGTGAAAACGGGGCCATGGACGCGGAGCTGAATGGAGAGCCTCGGGATCCCATCGACATCTCTGTCCCTGACGAGGAACCTCAAGATTCGGCCGAGGGCGAAGACGTGGCCGTGGACGAAGAGCTGGGTACTGATTCCCGTGAGCCCATCGAAATCTCTGTCCCCGAAGATGAACGCCGGGATTCGTCCGAGGACCGCCGGCGGTTGATGGAGATCCGGGAGATGTTCCGCCAGATGCAGATGCAACAGCAAGTTGGCGGTCAACAGCCCGGTATGGGTGGACCTCAGCAGCAGCAACCCGGCGCACAGCCTGGCGGGCCCCAGCAACAACAACCTGGAGCGCCCCAGGAGCCTGGCGGGCCTCAGCAACAGCAACCCGGCGCGCAGCCTGGCGGGCCGGGAGGCGAGGAAGGGGCTCCGGCTCCTCCGCCACCGGAAGGCGATGAGCAAGGCGATGAGCCCGAATAACCGTTTGTTTACACAGCGGACAAGCCTGCGTGAATAGAAACCTGAAGCCCCTCTCTCGAAGGCCCTTGGCAAAGGACGGAGAGAGGGGCTACTTTGTTTTAGCCACATCTCCACACCGGCGCAATCATTTCCTCAGTCACTCGCGGGGATAAGTTCAAGAATGCGGGTGTCGCCAGTGTCCATTGAAAGATCAAGGCGGTTGCGGCGAGGCCACCCCGCCGCGGGGTTCAAAAGGTCGCGAACCGTGAAGGTCCATCCCAGATTAAGGCGCCGCTCTCCCGAAGCGTTGGCGTGCAACGTCATGGCCTCGGGCCCAAAGAAGGTGGCGTCGAAGAAGTGAGGAGGAGACGAGGGGAAATAGACGTGTTCTTCAAGCAAATAAAGCAGTTCCCGCAAGAGTCGGGCTGAGATCCAAGGTTCGGCCACGTAAATGGAGGTCCAGCTTTCCTCCAGAAAGGCGATGCCGATACTGGTCTCACCCGTGGCTTCATAGGCGGCCAGATCATTGCCTTCCTCCACCTCCATATGAAACGCCGGGGCGAATTCGCGGCCTGAGCCCACGATTTGCTCTTCATCGAAGAGCCGGCCCGATAGGTTGAACGTATGTTCTCCCATGACGGGCTCATCGCTGGAAAACACGTCGATCCCCGTTGTTGCGGCGATGTGATCCACGGAAGGTTCCGGGGCGAGATAGCCAGGCGCATACAACCAAATGGCCGCCGCCCGCCGATCCTCAAGGTACGTGTGCAACGTCTCGCGGTCGCCCTCCGGCAAGTAGAACGTGTTGGGAAACAAATACACAGAAGCGTCAGGTCCTTGCCCCTCCAGAATGTCGGACAGCAGCACGAACTGGACGGGGACGCCTGAGCGGATCGCGGCCTCCCGCGCCCCGTGGAGCAAGCTCTCGTTAAGCCCCTCGCTGTCCTGGTAATAGGCCCTGCTGCGTTCGTCGACGACAACCGCCACTTGCGTGCGGCCGGGCCCCGGCGTATCACTGGTTGTTTCCCCGTCCGCTTCGCGGGCCCCTAAAATGCGTCCATAGCTTTCGCGCATGCGTTCAAAACGCTCCCACATCGCGGGATCATACAGTGCGCCCTCGCCAGCGGGATCCGCCCACATAAGGCCCAGGCCGTGAGACAGCGCACTGGCGAAATTGCGGGTCTGCACGTTGTAAATATCCGCGGCGCGGATGCCTTCCATGCGGCTGGCCTCGCCTGTATCGGAATCGTGGATAATGCCGGTGCGGGTGTCGTCAATGAGATGCCATTGCTTGCCATGGCGTATGGCGCTATCCACGGGTCCCATGAATCCGCCCACGCCGCCAATGCCCCGGTCCACGTTGGAGACAGGGCTAACAAACCCATCAACGGGACTGTTCAGCAGACGCGCCAGAGCAAAGTGGCCGCTCTTATTGTTGGTCAGCTCGAAGCTGTACCCGTAGGGAACCAGCACATCGCGGTCGGCGCCCGCATGGGTCTTCGCCAGCGCCGCGAATTCCGCAATGCGTTCGGCGCGAAATTCCGATGCGAACCGCAGATAGTCGATAACCGGTTGGTCTTCGGGGGGGGTAAAAAAAATGGCGCCGTTTTCTTCTGGACGGGGCGGGGGAGCCGCCGTCTCAAGCGTGGCTTCCTCGTCCCCCCAAGCTTCTTGGAGGGCCTCGTTGTCCTGGTATAGGCGTTCGAGCCAGGCCCGAAAGGCAGAGGCATTCTCGTCCCCTTCATCGAAGACGTCCTCGCTTCGCCACTCTCCGTCTTCGTAACACGCCAGAATGAAACCTTCCACGCGATCACCGCTGGAATGTTCTTCCAAAGCGGTTTCCAACGTCTCCCAGCCGCTTTCAAGCGCATCGCGCCATTCGTTCGAGGCGATGCTCACGTGGCCCCGGGCTTCTCCGCCATACAAAGCCATGGCGTCTTCGTGGGCTTCGAGCCACTCCATGGGCGGGTCAAGCTCGAGATAGAGCAGCACGCGCGCCTCGGGATTGACATCCGCGGCGATTTCCACCCGTTCCCGCAGGACCTCCAACGCGCCGGGCCGTTCTGGCCACGGGAAGGGAGCGCTGAGGGTGAACTGGTTGAGCCCCGCCTCGGTGGCCATTTCCATTTGCCGCCGCGCCAGTTCGAGATTGGAGGAAGAGTCGAGGTGGATGAAAAGGCGAAGCGGGGCCTCGGCCATGGGATGACCAGGTTCAGGGGGCCCCTGCTCGTCCTCCGCTGTTGGCCTGCGCTGTTGTTCGAGCTGTTCGGGCGCGGGGACTCGCCCGGAAGGCGCTGTCACTTCTCCGAGCCACAATCCGCCCGCCGCGGCCGCGGCGAGAAGCAGGAGCACAAGCGCGGCGCGGGTGATGATCGCGGTTGTGATGAAATTCTGCGAACCAGTCATAAGACGCCCTAGTCTACCTTCCTTTGCCCGGGAACACAACCCCTATTCCTCACTCCTTGGCAAAGGGGCGTGTTCTCGGCTGGCGCGGGGCTATCCGGCGCTTGAAGACTTGGCTCTTCCTCGGCGGCGTTTCCGATTTTCCAGGGCGAGCCCGAAGAACGGCAGCAGCCCCGCCGTCACAAGGCCGCCGCCAATCCACAGGGGAGTGGGATCGGGCGCGTATTCGACTTCCAACAAGGCTTTATCCAAGGCAAGGGGATCCACCGCCCCTTGGCGAATGACCCAAGAGCCGGCGCGGACTTCGTCGCCAGCGCGAAGTTCAGCCGTCCTATCCACATCGTCTTCCGGGTTCACTATACGCAAATCGTACCGCATCACTGGAGGAGGCGTCTGGGTGGAAAACTCCAACAGCAACTCCTCCATTCGCACAGCCTCGCCCTCCCGCAAACGGAGGGTCTCGTCTTCCAGCTCAATAATGGCCTCATTAAAGGGGGATTCCCGTTGATGCACGGGGACCGCCTCCTCCAAGACTTGGTCCAGGCGCACCTCAAGATCAAATTCATCGACGCGCCATGTACCGCCTTCTTTGAGGCGTTCACTGTCGACCACTTCCCCTTCCCGGTAGGCTGCGGTATGTGCGGCGCCTTGCCGCCACGGGTACAAAGCTATGGCGCGCGGGAGTTTGCCGGGGTACTCGAACCGCACCGCGTCTCCTGGACTGTAATCATTGGCGTAATACCATTCGCGGGTGCGCTCATCTCCCTTTTCCACCTCAACAAGCACGGCGGGCGCTTCGCGTTCCCCGCGCCGCTCCTCGTAAGCGAGAAGGGTTACGATGGAGCCGTCGGAAAGCGTGACGCCCGACCCAGGCAGAAAGGAGCCGAACCAGTGCACCACCCCGCCTTCCACGGCTCCCCAGCGCGCATCATCCAAGTCCGGCAGCGGACTCCGCGCCTGTTCGGCGGCTGCTTCCTCATCCGCTTTCCACCCCAAATAAAGACCGGTATCGGGCTCCATCGTGCTCCATGCGCCCTCTGTAAGAAAGATACGGCCGCTCCACGACGCGCCCTGCTCCCGCAAAGAGATGGCCGCCATGGTCTGGCCGCGAGAATCGCGAATCAGCCCGCTCCAGCGCTGAATCGCTCGGACTTCCCCGCTTGTTCCGTTCAATTCCACGCGATCCCCTTCGGAAATCCGCATCCGGTTGACGTCTTGCGCGCTTCGGATTTCCAGAAATCGCCGAGGCGATGGTTGCTCCACGATGGCGTAGTCTTCGAGCGCGACCAAGAAAGGAAGCCTCGCTACGTCATAAAGCCCCCCTTCTTCCAGTCTGGGAACTACCGCCTCGGGGTTGGTGAATTGAATCGCCGAAGCTGGCGCCTCGGTGTACACGCGGGTTTGCCCGGCTTGCAAATTGGACGCCCTGCCGGCAGGATGAACCGCGGTGCGCTCGGCGTTCTCGTGCGCCACGCAAAGTTCGCCCCGAAACGGAACGCCAGCGTATTGGGGATAGGTTTCGTGAAGCAGTTTGCCACCGCCCAACATAGCGCCCACAGCGCAGAAAAGGAGTACGAAGGACAGGAGGCCCCGTCCTTCTGGTTGACTGTACCGGCGCGCCTTTCGTCCAATTGTCATATACTTGGTTCAACCCATAGCAATTTCCATTCATCGCGGGCGCAAGACCCCCACGAGCCAGCCCGCAACTCTATGTTATCCCCAATAGGAACGCAGCGTTGCATCCAGGCTGGGACAGAAAATTCATTCGCCCCTTGAACTCCATAAAGCGCAAGGAGCTATCCTTCGCAAAGACGGGGTTTGACAAGGCGCGCTCCTACGCGGCGGCCCCTTCCAAAAAAAGGTTCACCAACCGGTCAGCAAATTCAAGGGTAAGGGGCTCCTGTCCCGACCCCCACCGCGTTAAAACTTGCATGTCCAGCATTGCGCAAAAGGCCATGGCCACCTCTTTCGAGTCCCCTTGTTTCAGCTCGCCACTGTCCATTCCTTTGCGAATCACGTTCTCAATGCGATCGAAGCGATCCTCCCAAAGCCCCTTTTTATCAATATCGGGCCCCTGACCTGGCGGCGAGAAAAACAACTGAAGGGTGAGCCGTACCACCGCCGGTTCTGTTTCAGCTTGTTCAAACGCGTACCGCGCAATAGCCCGAAGCTGTTCGGCGCAACCTTCAATCTCGCTGCAAATGGTGTCGATCTGTTGGGCGTTATTCTGAATACGCGATTTGATCAGCCTGGAGAACAAGCCTTCCTTACTCGCGAAGTAGTAATAAAGCACGGGGCGAGTGACGCCTGCGCGC
Source organism: Candidatus Hydrogenedentota bacterium (assembly GCA_046540175.1). Taxonomy (GTDB): domain Bacteria; phylum Hydrogenedentota; class Hydrogenedentia; order Hydrogenedentales; family SLHB01; genus SKRY01. The sequence continues at coordinate 1,309 of JBKHFO010000192.1, read as the reverse complement.
TCTATGATTTCGCGCACGGATGTCGATTCGAAGCCTTTCTCCGCAAACAAACCCAAAGCGCTATCCATGAGACGCAGCTCGGTCTTATTTGGCTGGCGCATCAAGAATGGGGACGCGATTTCAGACATAGGAACTCCTTATGTAGCGGTGCATGGTGCACTTCACTAGGTTATGGGGCAGGCAAAGCAAGCAGAACACAACTGAACCCCCTCCTCCCACAAATTAATTAATAACTAGGATTTAGCATAGTATATATTCAAAATAGGTCTTCTGTCAAGTTAACAAGTATTTGCCCAAAATATATTATATATAAATATACTTAAACTGCACTGAAAACTATTATAACCTGGAATATATATTCCGAGATAAAGGATAAAAGCTCATCGATTTGCGTAGTATGCGGTTTTCATGCATCCTAAAGGCGCGTATTGGCCCGGGCGCGGTGAGTCTTGACCGGAACGCGGCAACGCCAGCCGGGGCCATACCGCCTGCAATGGAGTTGTTCGGTGGTCAACAACAACGAGCCCTAGCAACAAGCTACAGTTTGGCGGTCCATTGGATCCCGGCGCACGAGAGGCGACGTCCACTTTGCCCCTCAAGCTTCCAACTCCACCCGGCCGGGGGGAGGGTTTTCGATGAGGGGAGCCGGCCGGTCACAGGCGCTAGCGAGTTGGACATGACGGCCTAAGCGGGCAGCGTCCAGAATGGCTTGCATCACATCAAGAACATGGTAAGCCATGGTCCCGTTCGCCCGATGGGGACGTTCCCTGCGAATTGCGGCCGCCATGTCCGCCGCGCCAAGGCCCCGCATATTATCATCGTAGCTGTGGGAGAGCGCTACCGGCGTCCACGCAGGGTGGTCCTTATGCCATAGACACACGGGTCCACCGAACGTATTGGGGTCCGGCAATGATAGCGATCCTTCGCTCCCATGAAGTTCCAGGCGGGGCAGATGATGGGCCCAAACGTCAAAGCTCATGGTCATTGTGGCGACAACGCCAGCGGCAAACTCAATGCAGCCCGCAATATGCGTTGGCGTTTCAACGGGGATGCGAGCGCCAGCCCGTGGGTTGCTTGTTATGGTGCGCTCGGGAAATGTAATGCGAGCCGAGCCTGTCACCTGCTGGACCGGCCCGAGTAAGGACACTAGAGCGGTGAGATAGTAGGGCCCCATATCGAACAATGGGCCTCCGCCGGTTTGGTAGTAAAAGGCGGGATCGGGATGCCAGCTTTCGTGGCCCGGACAAAGCATGAAGGCGGTGGCCGCCACTGGCTCGCCAATGGCTCCCTCGTCAATCAGCTTCCGGCA
>JBKHFO010000191.1:0-6979 GCA_046540175.1 Candidatus Hydrogenedentota bacterium | reverse complement strand
GCCGGCTTTCCGAAGATTATGCATCTTGTGGGAGACAATGCCTTTTGGATCGACAAGGATTCCGTTATTGATCATGAAGACGCCCTGCAGGCCGTCATCGGAGCGGCGGAAGAAGTCGGCAAGAAGTACGTGGACCAACAGGTGTACAAGACCTTGCGCAGTCCCGATTACCGCGCGATCTTGAGCAAACTTGCCCGGCTTGGCCTCGAACCCCGTTTCACCCGTAAGCAATTGGAACAAGGATTGACGGAAAAGGAGCGCCGTAAACTCGACAATTTTCTGCGCCGCATGCGCGATCTCAATGTCATTCGTCAGGGCGATGGGCGGGGTGAATACGTTTTCAATATGCGCATGGTGCAACTCTATCTGTGGTTGTGCGAGGCCCAGGCCAACGGTCCCCGAGCATGACGCGTCCCGCGCCCCTGGAACGCGATCTCGCCGGGCCTGTGCGGGATTATCTCGAAAAGCAGGGCTATACCGTGCGCAGTGAGGTCCACGATTGCGACCTGGTCGCCACGCGGGGGGACGAGTTTATTGTGGTGGAGTTGAAGCGCCGTTTGAGCGTGGACCTGCTCGCGCAAGCCGCTGCCCGGCAGAAGCTTACGCCCAACGTGTACGTGGCCGTGCCCCGGCCCGAGAAACCCGTCAAGCGGTGGCGGGGGGTACGCCATCTCTTGCGGCGGCTGGAACTCGGGCTCATATGGGTGACGCCCGGCCGGGGCCGCCGCGTCCAAGTCGTGTTTCATCCCGCGCCCTTCGACCGGAAACGCAACCATCGCGCCTCGCGCGCCGTTCTCGCCGAGGCCGCGGGCCGGCGCATGGACGGCAACACGGCGGGAAGCAACAAGCGTCCCCTCTTAACGGCCTACCGCGAGAACGCCCTCCTCGTGGCCCTAGCCCTCTTCGAAACGGGACCGGAAGCGCCGAAAAACCTTCGCGCCCGTGGAACCGGCTCCAAAACGTTGCCCATCCTTTATGACAATGTCTACGGCTGGTTCACCCGTGTGGAGCGCGGCATCTACGCGCTGTCCGAGGCGGGTGACGCCGCCCTGGAAGAGTACGCGGATGTCCTGCCCCATCTTCGGGACACGCTCACGGAAACCGGCGAGGAAAAAGCCTCTCCCAAGGCGACATAGCGTCCGCACGAGAGTCCGGGGGCCCCAGCGGCTGCGCCCCAATTGGATCTTGGCGTCGCGCATTCGCTATACTCAAAGGCAGTTGTTCCCGCAAGATAGCCCCGCCGCCTATTTAAGAAGAAGGGTTGGCGGCCCATTCGCTTAGCGCCACTTTGTTTTCCAGCGTGGCGGATGAATTAGGGGTTTCATCCTTAAGACTCGATCCCCGGTCTTTCCTTTTGGTTGTTACACTCCTCGCTTGGGGTGCTTCGCCGTATCCGCGAAATCGCGCCGCGTCTTTGTTTGAAGTTTGACAAATGGTCTGCGGCGAGGTTTCTTTTATTCGGAGTTTCCTTTGTCTGGCTCCCGCAGCGCGAATGACTTTTGTGCAGAATCCCCTGTGGAAAACGGAAGAGGCGGGCGATCTCTCTTTCATGGCTGGATTATGCTGCCTATCGCGACAGTAGGGCTTGTGGCTACGTCGCCCGGTCAGACCTATGGGATTTCAATTTTTAATGAGTATTTTCGAAATGCTCTAGAATTGAGCAATAGCCAAATGAGCGGGGCGTACACCGCGGGAACGCTGTTGGCGGCCGCGCCCATGACGTATGTGGGCGCCCTGATGGACCGGTTCGGCTTGCGGCGCTGCATCACGGTGACGGTGGCATTGCTGGGTGCGGCTTGCATTTATACGAGTCAGGTCACGGGGTTGTTCACGCTACTCATCGCGTTCTTTCTGCTTCGGATGCTCGGGCCCGGCGCGCTTGGGCTGCTGTGCGCAAACGTATTGGCCTTCTGGTTCCATCGGCGCTTAGGCATGGTTGAGGGCATTCGGTATGCGGGCATCGCTGTAGCGCTGGCGGTGGTTCCGATGTTAAACCTTTGGCTGGTGCAAAGCTTTGGCTGGCGCTGGGCCTTCGCTATTCTGGGGATAGGCGTGTGCGTCCTGATGCTGCCCTTGATGATCCCATTTCGCAACCGGCCGGAAGAGGTGGGCCAATACCGGGACGGCATAGCTCCTTCCGAAGCGGGTGAGGAGGATGGTTTTGTTGATCCCCATGACGAGTACAGCTTTACCCTTAAACAGGCGTTCAAAACCCGCGCTTTTTGGATCGTGGCGGCGGCCTTGGCGTTGTGGGGTATGTTAAATACCGGTGTGATATTCTTTGTCGCTCCGCTCGCCACGGAACGCGGACTCACCGAAGCGGATGCCGCGCAGCTTTTCCCGGTCTTCGCGGTGAGCCTTGCCCTGGTGCAGTTCGGGGGCGGATTCCTGGCCGACCGCATTCCGCTTAATTACCTTCTTGCGGCATCTTGCGCCTGCATGGCGGGGACCTTTTGGGTTGTGTGGGCGATGGATGCGCTGTGGATGGTGTATTTCGCCGGTCTTATGATGGGCCTCTCCCAAGGCCTCATGTCGGCGGCGCGCGCTCCGTTATTCCCGCGGTTCTTTGGGCGGGACCACCTCGGAAAAATCCGCGGCAGTGTCGCTACGATCCTGGTTGGGTCGAGCAGCGCGGGCCCCTTGATTGTGGGCGTGGCCCGGGACTCGCTTGGCACATTCGACATGGTCCTTGCCCTGTTCGCTTTCCTTCCGCTTCCCCTCGTCTTCCTTAGCTTTCTGGCGACCCCGCCGGCGCGTCCTGGCCAGGGCGTCACATGAAAACCTGCCCGAAACAGAATTGATTGCCCCATGAGGGCTCCGTATGAGAACGCGTTGGTGGGCGTTTTCCGGGCCTCTTTATCTAGATCGTGCAACTCCTATCCGTGTTGTCTGGAGGGAAGTGCGCTGTCGCGGTTACCGGGATTTCGCGCTGACGCCTGATGTGCCGGAAGGCCGCCATTTCGTGTGGTTTTTTTGAGTCAACTCGAAAGCTTGTACAACGCCGTTCGTCTACGCCATAATGAGACTCGGTTAGTTGAACAGCCTCCACGGATCCCGGTTGGAATGGTCCACCGGTCTCCGCCGACGTGAGGGGGTTCTGTCTGTGGAACGTCAACACAAACTAAGGAGAATCACACCATGAACGAACGAGGTATGACGCGCAGAGACTTTGGCAAGGTGGGCGTCGCCGCGGGTTTCGCCGCTTGGACGGCGCGAAAGGCCGCGGCTCAGACGAACTCCGACACGCTCAGGATTGGGCTCATTGGCTGTGGCGGCCGGGGGACCGGCGCGGCCCGAGATATGCTTAACGAGCGGAACGAAAACGTTGAGTTAATCGCGTTGGCCGATGTCTTCGAGGACCAGCTCAATAGCGCCCGGAACAACTTAGAAAACCACGACGACGAGGCGATTTCGGGCCGGACCAATGTGGATGATGAGCATTGCTTCGTGGGACTTGACGCCTACCAAAGGTTGCTGGAGACAGACGTGGACGTCGTGATCCACGGGACGCCACCCTATGCACGGCCCCAACACATCGAAGCCATCATCGACGCGGGCAAGCACCTCTTTACGGAGAAGCCGGCGGCCGTGGATCCCGTGGGCATCCGGCAAGTGATCGCCGCCGCGGAAAAGGCCGAGGAAGAGGGGCTCTCCTTCGTCGCGGGCACCCAACGCCGTCACCAGCAGCAGTACATTGAGACCATCGAAAAAATCCAAGACGGCGCCATCGGCGAGATCCTGGCCATGCAGGCGTACTGGGCCGGCGGCCTCCCCTTTGCTCGGGAACGGCAGGACGGCTGGAGCGATCTCGAACACCGCATCCGCAACTGGATCCCCTATTGCTGGACCAGCGGCTCCAACATCGTCGAGCAGCACGTACACAACCTCGACGTCATGAACTGGGTGAAGAACGATCATCCTCAGAGCGTGTTCGCCTCGGGCGGCCGGGCATGGATGCCGGATGAAGAGCACTATGGCGACATTTGGGACAACTTCAGTTGCGATTTCGAGTACCCCGATGGCACGCATATGTACAGCTTCTCGCGGTGGTGGCCGCAAGGCAGCGACGGCAGCGTGCATGAGCACGTGGTTGGCACGGAAGGCGAAAGCAACTGCCAAGACATGGGCGAAGGCGGGATCAACCCTTACGTGCAGGAGCACATCGACCTGGTCAACAGCATCCGGGGCGATGGGCCGTATTACAACGAAGGCCGCCAGGTCGCTCATTCGACGCTGACCGCCATCATGGCTCGCATGTCCGCCTATACCGGCAAGCGCGTCCTGTGGGAAGAGGCCATGGAGTCGGATCTCTCCATCGTGCCCGATGAACTCGACTTCGATCTCGAGTATCCGGTGGACCCCGTGCCCGTGCCGGGCGACGCGTAAATCCATCGCGGCCCCCTCTCAAAGGGACCGTGACTTCCCCCTCGCCCTTTTCTTGAGGGCGAGGGGGTACGAATAACTTCTCGCCGAGGGATGTTCTATTTAGCGTACGTGGTCACTGGGCAGCGGGAGAGAGGAGAAAGCCTCATGAATAAGCAAGGCATTACGCGCAGGGATTTTGGCAAGCTCGGCCTAGCCGCCAGCTTTGCCGCCTGGACAGGGCGAAAAGCCGCCGCCCAAACCAATTCCGACATCCTCAAGGTGGGGCTTATCGGGTGCGGAGGACGGGGCACGGGCATGGCGGTCAACGTGCTGAACGAACGGAATGAGAATGTTCAGCTGATCGCTTTGGCCGATGTCTTTGAGGACCGGCTCAAAAGTTGCCGGAACACGCTCGAAAACCATGACAATGAGGCCATTTCGGGCCGGGTCAACGTGGATGACGGGCACTGCTTTGTAGGGCTGGACGCGTACCAGCGCTTGTTGGAGACCGATGTGGATCTGGTCCTTAATTGTTGTCCGCCCTACATCCGCCCAAAACACGTAGAGGCCATCGTGGACGCCGGCAAGCATGTTTTCGCGGAGAAACCCGTCGCGGTCGACCCGGTGGGGGTGCGCCAAATTATCGCCGCAGCCGATAAGGCCGAGGAACAAGGCCTCTCCTTCGTGGCGGGGACTCAGTGGCGTCACGATCAGAGACGCATTGAAACCATGGAACGGCTCCACGATGGCGCCATTGGCGACATCCTGGTGATGCAGGCCGACCGGTGCGGCGGGTTCCCCTATTTCCGGGAACCAGAGGACGATTGGAGCGACCTTGAGTACCGCATCCGCAATTGGCTGCCCTACAACTGGACGGGCGGCGCCAACATCGCGGAACAGGCCATCCACCACCTCGACATTATTAATTGGGTCGCGGACGCGACCCCCGAGAGCGTGTTCGCTTCGGGCGGCCGCACGTGGCTGCCCGACGGAGAGATGTACGGGGACATCTGGGACAACTTCAGCTGCGATTACGAGTATCCCGGTGGCGTTCACATGTACCACTTCTCCCGCTGGTATCCTGGCGGAACGGACAGCCAAAGCGGCGAGCGCATCGTGGGAACCGAAGGCGTCAGCAACGCCCAGGATATGGGCGAGCCCGGCATCGCCTCGACCGTGCAACAGTTCCTCGACTTGACCAACAGCATCCGGGATGAAGGGCCGTACTACAACGAAGGCCGGCGCATCGCCAACTCGACGTTGACAGCGATCATGGGCCGCATGTCCGCCTACACGGGGCGGCGCATCCTGTGGGAAGAAGCCATGGAGTCGGAGCTGTCCCTTGTTCCAGACGAACTTGACTTTGATCTCGAGTATCCCGTCGATCCCGTGCCCGTTCCCGGCGAGGCCTAACTAGCAAGCCAACATGCAGCCGGGACGAACAAACATGACGCAACCAGCCTTCACCGCTGGGTGGATGGATAACGTTACACTTCAACAAGAAAAGGAGCGTACCTCATGAACGAGCGTGGCATGACACGCCGAGATTTCGGCAAGATTGGCGCCGCCGCTAGCTTCGCCGCTTGGACAGGGCGAAAAGCCGCCGCCCAAAGCAACTCCGGCACCCTGAAAGTGGGGCTTATCGGTTGCGGAGGCCGGGGCACCGGAATGGCGACGAATATGCTGGATGAACGAAACGAAAACGTTCAGCTCATTGCCCTGGCCGATGTGTTTGAGGATCGGCTGAATAGCTGCCGCAACGCGCTGGAAAACAATGACAACATCGCGGAACGGGTTAATGTGGACGACGGGCATTGCTTTGTTGGTCTGGATGCGTACCGGCAACTGCTAGAGACCGATGTGGACATTGTCATGAATTGTTGTCCGCCGTACATCAGGCCCCAACACCTTGAAGCCACTGTCGAGGCCGGAAAGCACATCTTCGCCGAAAAACCCATCGCGGTGGATCCCGTGGGCGTGCGGCGGGTCATCGCGGTGGCGGATAAGGCGGAGGAAGAAGGGCTTTCCTTCGTCACGGGGACTCAATTCCGTCACGATAGCAGACGCATCCAAACCATCGAACAGATTCACGATGGCGCCATCGGCGATGTAGTGGCCCTGACGACCTACTACTGCGGCAACCTCCCATGGTCTCGCGACAGGGAAGAGGGATGGAGCGACCTTGAATACTGTCTGCGCAACTGGCTGGTGCTCAACTGGGTAGGGGGCTCTAACATCGTTGAGCAAGCTATCCACGGTCTCGATGTCATGAACTGGGTCATGGATGGTCCGCCCGAGAGCGTCCTGGGTTCGGGGGCGCGCTCCTGGCTCCCGGACGAAGAGCGCTATGGCGATATCTGGGACAATTTCACCTGCAACTACGAATACCCCGATGGCACGCAGATGTATCATCTATCGCGATGGTGGCCCACCGAGGGCCAAGGCGGGGAACGCATTGTCGGGACCGAAGGGGAAAGCAATACCCAAGACATGGGCGAACCCAGCATCACATCGACCGTGCAACAGTTTATCGACCTCACGAACAGCATTCGAGGCGACGGGCCGTACTACAACGAAGGCCGGCGCATCGCCAACTCGACGTTGACAGCGATCA
>JBKHFO010000190.1:0-7012 GCA_046540175.1 Candidatus Hydrogenedentota bacterium | reverse complement strand
AGAACGTTATCCTCACCCAATGGGTGAGGACGTACCGCCGGCGTCTCGCCGGCATGTATCAGCCGCCTGTAACGCGGCCATACGGTTGTTGCGAATCCCTATCCGGCGTTTGGGGCAGTGAGGTAGTGGAGTACGCATGGTATTTTCCGCCACAACGCCGTGCTGACCTAGCTCGCGTCACATTAATGTAACTCCTCTTTTGGGAGAAAAGTTCCCTCGTCTACTTATGCGCGCCGATCGAAGGCCACGCTCCTGCTTTAGTGGGCAAACACCGCGCTAAAGACGATTATTTCCTTCACAAAAATGGCTCGGCTAATACATGCGGCGAAAAAGGAGACTGGATTAGTGGAAAAGCAGGCCGTGTTGAATGCTGTCCCTCCGGAGCCGTGCGATCGCGCATCAGTAAAACATCGCCGTCCGAAAGCGCCTGGGCCGAGGCGTCAAGCGTTGCACTTTGAGTGTAAAACCGGGACGGTCGGGGAGCGCTTTTGCGTTCGGCAGTGTAGTGTGGCACAATACGGACACAAGAAGCGCCAGCCTCCCGCCTGAACAGCTGGACGTACCAACGCCAAGAACTACGTGGGGGCGACATGGTATCGACGGGGGCAATGGAGCGTAAGTTGCGTGCCGAGGACCCCGGTGGCCTCGTAAAAAACCGGGACTAGAAACAACTGCCAACGATGAATTGGCCCTTGCTGCGTAATTAAACCCGCAGCACGTCTTACCACCGACCGCCCGCTAGGTGGATAAGGCGCCGATAGCGGGTCTCGCTCTGGACCATGGCGGAGGGTCCAGGCGGCGAGTATTTTCTCCGCCTAGCGGCCTGGAAAAGCGAGCCCGACGCGTTTCCAGGTGGCGAATCCCAAATGACGGGCTACGCACGTAGAAGCTTACGTGGCCATGCTTTCGGACGCGGGTTCGATTCCCGCCGCCTCCACCAATACTATTGTGGTATTTCCAAAAATCTATGCAGCGTGAAAGAAGGGCTCGATAAACCTCCATTGGAGGCTATTTCGAGCTTTTTTGAGGTAAATCGGTTTAGTGGGAGTTTTTCGGAAAGTTTTGGCGGAAGGCTTTGCGGAATTCGCCGCGCAAACACATGACCTTGGGGTTGCCCCCTACTTTGAGAACGAATGAACCGGGGGGCGGGCGCGATGCTATCCGCGGCTTTCGAGGAGCGCCACGGCGTGGACGCTGATGGCCTCCCCCAAACCTTCGGGACCCATGTATTCGTTGGTCTTGGCTTTGACGGAGATGCGGCCGGCGGGGATGCCGGCTGCGTCGGCCAAACGCCCGCGTATAGCCGGTAAATGGGGGCCAAGTTTCGGGGCCTGGGCGACAATGGTGCTGTCAACATTTACAAGCGTGTATCCCGCGTCGCCCAATAGACGCATAGTGGCCCGCAGCAAATCGAGGCTGTCCGCATTCTTGTGGGCGGGATCCATGTCGGGGAAATGCTGTCCGATATCGCCAAGAACGGCGGCGCCCAGGAGCGCGTCGATGATGGCGTGAGTCAGCACGTCGGCGTCCGAGTGCCCCGCCAGTCCTTTGGCAAAGGGAATCGAGATACCGCCGAGCGTAAGGGGACGCCCGGCTTCAAGGCGGTGCAGGTCGTAGCCTTGTCCAATGCGTAACGGTGTCATTGCGAAAGCAGCCTTTGAGCCATGGCCAGATCATTTGGCGTGGTTATCTTGAAGTTTGAGGGCGAACTCTCGATGAGCTTCACTGGAGCGCCGATCCGCCGGGCCAGCGTAGCGTCGTCGGTAGCGAAATAGCCTTCCCGCGCTGCCTGGCCGTGCGCGCGCACTATGACTTCCGTCCGGAAGATCTGGGGCGTTTGACAGGCCCACAACCGGCGCCGATCGGGCGTCGCCTCCAAGAACCCCTCCTCGTCGCTGACCAGAATGGTGTCCACACAGGGCGTGGCCGCGGTGGCCGCTCCCCACCGCCACGCGGCTTCAATACCCTCTCGCACCACGGCCGGTTCGACAAAAGGCCGGGCGGCGTCGTGAATGAGCACAATCTGGGTGTCTTCCGCCAGCGCCTCCAGGCCGCGGGCGACGGAGGCTTGGCGTTCGTGCGCGCCATCGGCGATCGTGAATGAATGCCCGGGAAAGGCTTCCGCCAGCACGCGCGCTACGTCGTCCCGAAACGAGACTGGCGCCACGATGATGGCATTCTCCATCACGCCCGCTTCCCGAAGACGGTCCAGCGTATGCGCCAACAAAGGCCGGGTTGCGATGGGGATAAGGGCCTTGGGAAGCTCGGCGCCAAGGCGCGAGCCCATTCCGGCCGCGGGTACGATGCTCTGGGTCTTTATGGCCGTGTTCGTGGACATCCCGTTGCTCCCCAGAAGACGGCGTCCGTCTCTCCGCGCCGGTTGCTCTTGATGCGCCGGAGCGAAGAGGCAGGGGGGACGCGGCTGAGCATTAGAGGGCGCTCCGGAGGCGGGTGAAGATAATGCGCCCGGCGGTTGTTTGCAGCACGCTTGTGACAACCGCGGACACGGCGTGGCCGACGTGATCCTTACCGCCATCCACGACCACCATGGTGCCGTCGTCCAAGTAGCCCACTCCCTGAGAGGCCTCCTTCCCCACCTTGACGATCTTGACGTGCATCTCTTCGTCGGGCAAGACCGCCGGTTTGACGGCGTTGGAGAGATCGTTGATGTTCAACACGGTAACGCCTTCGATGCGCGCGACTTTGTTTAGATTCAAGTCGTTGGTGAGGATTTTCGCGCTGTATTGCTGGGCAAGGTGGACCAGTTTGCTGTCGACTTCGCTGATTTCTGGCGGGTCATCCTCCACCACTTGCACATCGACATTGTGTTTTTCGGCGGACTCTTGAATCGTCTTGAGAAGGTCGAGGCCCCGCCGGCCACGCGCCCGCCGCAGGTCGTCGGCGGAATCGGCGATGTTTTGTAGTTCGTGGAGGACAAACCGGGGAATGATGAGGGTGCCCTCGATGAACCCCGTTTCACAGATATCGGCGAGACGGCCGTCAATGATGACGCTAGTGTCCACGATCTTGGGGTTGCCGTTCTCGAAGTGCCTCTTCTTGACCGCTCGTATGAGCGAATCCCAGTTCGAGGCGCGGGTAAGGCCGAGCGTAATGCCGATGTAGCCGAAAATCAGGACAAGCGTGGCCACGAGCAGGTTGTGGATTGCCGTGTCTTGGATATTAAGGACAAAAGCGATTAGGTATTGGCTGCTGACATAACCCAGCACCGTGGCTATGACCACGGATACCAGCACGGGCATGATGCGCTCGAAAAGGTCTTGGGTGATGAAACGCAGCACGTAGAGAACCAGTCCCCCCAACGCCATGCCGCTTACGGCGCCCACGGAGACCCAACCCCAGTAGGCGGCGGACCCCTCCGTTGTCCCTTCGTGCGTGGCGAGAACGTAGTGTGCCCATGCGTAGCCCATGATGGCGCAAGCCACGATGAACAGCAGCCGTATAATGTTATTCACCATGCAACCTCACCTACATTTGCCGCAACCCCGGGAAGAGACCGCCCCTCCACCCCCCATTCGTTTCCGGCTACCGGTCCAAATTCATGCTTTCGATGCACGCGTACACCAAGCGGCTCATAACCGGCTCGATACCGTTCGCCGTAGCGATGATCCGGTCAATATCCACGGGCTGGAGGGCCTCGGGAAAACATTCATCGGTAACGGCTGAGAAACCCAGGACCTTCAGGCCGGCGTGGACCGCCACGATAACTTCCGGCACCGTGCTCATCCCCACGGTATCCGCCCCAAGATACCGCATGAACCGATACTCGGCCCGTGTTTCGAGACATGGCCCGGGACAGCCTAGATACACGCCGCGGCGCAGTTTAACGCCCAATTCGAGGGCCTTGGTCTCCGCCAGCTCAATCAGCTCCCAGCTATAGGGCTCGGCCATGTCCGGGAAGCGGGGGCCTAAGCTGTCGTCGTTTGGACCGATAAGCGGGTTGTCCCCCATGAAATTGATGTGATCCGTGATGAGCATGAGATCGCCGGCGCGAAACTCGGGATTGAGGCCCCCCGCCGCGTTCGAGACGATCAGCGCGCTTACGCCGAGGGCTTGTGCGATGCGCACGGGGAAAGTGACTTCCTGTAGCGTATAGCCCTCGTAATAGTGAAAGCGCCCGGACAGAGCGGCCACCGGTTTCCCCGCCAAGTGGCCTAGCACCAACTCGCCGGCGTGGGTGTCCACCGTGGTGGGGGGGAAATGGGGGATATCATCGTAGCTAATCCGCGCTTCCGCCTCAATCTGTTTGGCGAGTCCGCTTAACCCCGTGCCTAGAATAATCGCCGCCTGAGGCTGAATGGAGCTGTGTTTTCGAATGGCCTCGGCCGCTTCGTCGATCTTGGCGCGCAATTCCGTCACAACAACTTCCTTATGCTCTGTTACCGATCCGCCTCCGCCCGGAGACGCGTTTCCACCTCATCCGGACGCAAATCCGTTATCGAGACCGTTTTATCTCTTGACTTGAGGCCCCGAACCACCGCAATGTTGCGCTTGGGCGCGCCCAAAAGCCGGGCCAAATACGCCACAACGGCGGCGTTGGCTTCCCCATCCTTGGGTTTTTCGGTAACCGCCAAGCGCACCCCGCCGCCTGGGAACAGCCGAATAGCGCGCCTTGCGGCGCCCGGCTGCACCCGAATCCGGAGCAGCGTAGACCCATCTTTTCCCTCTTCGAGGTTGAGTGTGTCCACGGCGTCCCCGCGGCGTTACCGCCTTTCCTGTCCAACAGCGAAGACCAGGGGTTACAGTTCCTGTGTCACCCGCTCACTGTAGATGCCCATGCTGCGATATTTCTCTTGCCGGGATTTGAGGGACCACCCATCTTTCTTGATATGGTCCAGGAACAACTCCAATTCCTCGGCGATGCTGTCGGCCGCCGCATCTGGATCGCGATGCGCTCCCACGGAAGGCTCGCGAATAATGCGATCCACGATGCCGAGATCATACAGGTCCTCCGCGGTGACGCGCAGGGCGGAGGCCGCCATCTCTTTCTTCTCGACATCCCGCCACAAGATTTCGGCGCACCGTTCGGGCGGGCAAATCACGTAGATCGCGTGCTCCATCATGGCCACGGTGTCCCCCAAGGCGATGCCCAAGGCGCCGCCGCTCCCTCCTTCACCGATGACCACCGTGAAGAAAGGCGTGCGCAACTGCATCATGGCCAGCAAATTGGTGGCGATGGCCGAGCCCTGTCCCCGAGCCTCGGCTTCAATGCCGGGATGGGCGGCGGGCGTATCGACAAACGTGACAACAGGCATCCGCCAGCGTTCTGCAAGCCGGAAAAGGCGCAACGCCTTCCGGTATCCTTCGGGATGGGCCATGCCGAAGTTGCGCGCCACTTTTTCCTCGGTCGTGACGCCTTTCTGTTGGCCCACCACCATGATGGACTGCCCGCGAAACCGGCCGATACCTCCCACGACAGCGGGATCATCGCCCATCAAGCGGTCTCCATGGAGATCCACAAGATCGTCCAGGATGCGGTTTGTATAATCCAGCATGCGGGGGCGCAGGGCGTGACGAGCTAATTGCACTCGCTGCCAGGCCGTCATATTCGAGAATACGGCCTCGCGCTCACGCTGGAGTTCTTCATGGAGTTCTTGCCGCTCCTGCTCCGACTCGGCCTGCTCCACATGACTTTCTAAATCAATGATGCGTCGCTCGAATGATAGGCTATAGTCGACGCTGTTTTGTGCGCTTTCTCTTGCGTCAGCCACGGATTGACGCTCCTTTTCAATTTGGGCGGCCCGGCAGCCGCCACGTCACTTCCCATCTTTCCAGAAGATTAACCGCAGTATAACAGAACCGGACAAATGTTTACACCTTCCACCCCATCTGCAAAAGTTGCGTGGTCGAGGCGGAATTTTGCTGACAATCGCCGGATAGTGCTCGAAATACCCGGTAATGTGATCGGTTTCAGCGGCAAGGCGGACCGCTTCTTCACTGCTGCAACTCGCCCCTCCTCTTCACCTTTCCCGTCAGGGCATCCCTTGTGCGCGTAATACAGGACTGCCAAGAAAAGTTCCATTCACATAGTCCGAGACCACCGCGCCCCCTACTACGAGAACTCACAAAGTGTGGACCCCTCAACTACTATTATCTGGGTATTATGCTTAAGCGAGTTTGTTTATAAACCTTCGGACGGCGCCGTCTGAAGCACGGCGAGCCGCCAATTGAACAGGCCGATGGCCATGTCGGGTGATGGGTTGTCCGGCTGAAGCTCGTATTCTAGGGCGATGGGCCCCTCGAAGTCGGCCGCGCGCAACGCATTCGCCAGCGCGCTCAGATCCGTGTCGCCCTCGCCGACAATCTTTTCGCCTTCCGCGTATTCCCAGTCCTTGAGGTGGAGCGAATGCACCCGCTCGCCCAACGCCTCGACGGCCTCGTGGGGTTCTTCTTGCGAGCGGATGACGTGGCCTGTGTCCACGCACGCCCCAATGTAGGGATGCCGGCCTTCCACGGCCTCCAGCGTGTCAGTCACTTTGTCGTAATCGGACTCGGGACCATGATTGTGGATAGCTACCTTTATGCCGAATTCTTGAACCAATTCTTCGAGCAAATCAAAACTGTCGAGGTCAGGGTGCGCCACCAGAATGCCGATGCCCATGTCCTCCGCGAACTCGAAGATGGGCCGTGCTTGCGCCTCGTCCGCCGTGAGCGTCACGACTCCAAAGGCCACGATATCCACGCCGAGCGACGCGGCCTTTTCCCGCACCTCGGCGCGTTCGCTGTCGCTCAGCTCGGGTCCCATTCCCACGTCATGGTTTGGGCTGAGCCGCTGACCGGGGTTCGCCTCGAATTCCGTCATGCCTAACGCCCTGGTCTGCTCGAGCGATTCGAAAAGGGTGAAGTTTCGCAAACTGTAGGCCTTGCCTGCCTCCGTCCAGGCTTCCCCGGCCTGCGCCAAGCCAGCGCCCCCCGTCAGCGCCGCCATCATGGCAAAGGCCATGGTCCTAATGATAAACGTCCCTCTCTTACTCATCCCTGGCTCTCCTTCTGA
>JBKHFO010000189.1:0-7047 GCA_046540175.1 Candidatus Hydrogenedentota bacterium | reverse complement strand
GGGTAGGCAAGGAGTCTGACTCCGGCTAGAATGAAGGCAGAGAGAATAAGCACGCCAGCGAGCCAGCGAAGGAGGCGCGTTCCCAACGTCATGAGGAAGCAGCCCAGTAGCGCAAGGCCGATGCCCCGGCTCATTACCGCCCACGCAGCCTCTTCTGTGCTGATCGCGCCTTCCCCGACGGTGTGGGCCAGCATCTGGAAATAGTAGGCGCCGCCGTTTGCCGCCAAGAACAAGACCAAGGCCGCGAGGACAAGCGGTGTAAGAAGTATGATGTTCGCGCGCATCTTCGCCCAAGCGTAGTTGGCGCTCGTCAAGGGCCGCATGTACTCGAACCCTGGCGCCCCCGGCACAAAGCGAAAGCCAATAATGGCGGAAGCCGGCGCATGCGCGAACGCCGCTACCCCAATCATCAGGAAAGCATAGAGGGAAGCCGCCAGCCCAAATTGTTCAACGCCCCCGTATAACCACGTAATGAGCGAGGCCAGCACCCACAGCCCAATCGCGGTCAAGGGCATGACCCAGCCTACCCGGCGTAACTCGAACCAGGTCTGAGCGGCGAGGGGCGAGGAGAAGGGAGCGGGGTTGGGCGCGCCGCGAAGCGAAATGCGTTCGGGCCATTCCCAGAGCTCGGGTATCCCCATTCGGCGGCCCGTGCGGGTGGCGTTCACCGCCGCCACGGAGATGGCGCAGCCGAGGACGGCGGCCGCCACGGTCCACAGCAGACCCGGCCCCCAGCCGGGTTCGCGCAGGGCGTGCAGCCCGTCCAGAACATACTCCCAATGCCCCCACGCCGCGGCCAAGCCAGCCAGCGCCGCGACGCCCAGCAGGGTTGTCAGCCCCTGGATAGGCGCGCGGAGCCAGTCCACGGTTTGCGCGATCAGATAAACAAGCACGTAGGACAAGGCCAGCGAGAGCGCCGGCGCTCCTTCAAACAGGAGCCGATTGACCGCAAGGATAAGCACCGCGGAGGCGAACACCAGCAGCGCCCGCCCGAACAAGGCGATGGGCGCCGCCATCCTGACCGAAACAGGGAGGCGCAACACACGTTGCGGAAATCCACCTGCGAGATGGCCCGCGTTGTTGGGATTGAGCACCAGTAGCAACGCGACAGGCACTGGCGCGAAAAACATCAAAGAGGTGAGCACAGGCTGTATCCAGTCCCCCGGCCCCACCACTAACCGGTACAGAATGGCGTAGACGATGCAAACCAAGGTCCAGGCGCCCGCAATCGCGCCCGCCGTGCGCACTTCCTCCCAAGCCAGCGCCTTCGCCTTTGGGAGCGGCGCCCCCGGCGCGCCAAAATTAATACGTCTCATGCTTCTGTGTCCTCCTCAGTCATAGGCCTGGACAAACGGAACGATAAACCGCGAATGAACGCGAATTCACGCCAATGGACCGGTAGGAGTGAACCACGGATGGACACCGATGGACGCGGATAAAAGACCTCTCTCGTAGACCCTCTTGCACCGCCCATACTCACCCCCATGGCCCACTCCATCGCCGTGCCCTCGAAAGCCACAAGGGGCTCTCTCCATGTACTTCCGTGTGTTCCGTGGTTGCACCCATCGGTGTTTATCCGCGTTCATCCGTGGTTCTCCCGCTGCGTGGTCCCCGGCAGGGGCCGCGGAACCCAAGCCTCCGCGGCCCCTGCTTAGCTAGGTGTTACTTCGGCAGTGTGTACCCGTACAGGGTTGTTTTCTCCCATCTCTTCACTGGATCCCCGCGATGCTCGCGTTCAAGGTCCACTACCATATAGCGTACGGCGGCGCCTTCGCGGGCCAAGGAAATGTTTTCTACAATTCCGTCTCCAGTCACGTCTCGCGCTGCGGGAACCCAGGTGTGCTCCTCCGTCTCTATGTGATAGACGAAGTTAACGGGACCTTCGGAACCGGAAGCCAGTGTCCCGTAGAGAAGGGCGGCGCCCGAAGGAGCCATTGCCCTCAACGCCCCTTCCTCCTCCTCGAACTCGAGCGCTTGCTCTTCGCCTGGCTCCTCGCCGCCGTAGCGCAGACGGACGATGGAAGAATCTAGCGGTCGAAAACCCGGTCGTGCGGGGTCCACGACCTCCCTCGTCGCCCAGATCGTGTGGGAGGAGGCATCCAAGCGGGGCGTGCCGTACGAAACTTCCACCGTCTCAGGAAAGGGAATAGCATGGGATGTTACGGGTTCGCCGTTTGGCGTCAGCACCTGCACATGGCGCTCGTCTGCTAGAGCTACGTGTATGTGGCCGTCGCGGTCTACATCGACATCCCACACGTCTTCGTTAATCTCCCACAACCGCTCGACCTCGCCCGTAGCCGCATCGCACCGGTACAAGGCAGTCGTAAGACGAGTGTCCGTCGTATGCTCCATTCTCTTTTCTAGAAGCTCTCTGCGACGCATGTCCAGTTCAATGAAACGCTCCGTTTCTTCTTCGGGGTCCGTACGCTCTATCTCTTTCTCGATTTCGTCAATTTGAGCCATCAGGTCGGGATCCGGTTCCTCATAGGGCGGGAAAGCCACAAACACGAAGGACTCGCCATCCTCCAACCAACTCGCCGTACCAAGCGAATTGGTCTCAAGATCGAGGGTTTCCGGCCCAATTTCAAGCTCGACCTCGCCGGCTTCATTTAACAGCAGAAGCACAGGCCGGTTCTCGGCTGCGTCTACATCCCTCTCCCGCGGGTCAGGCACCGCCAACGCCAACGCGCGTGCTCCCTCAGGGGACTCCTTGATATCCTGGAGCACATAGCCCTCCGGTGGCTCGATTTCCTTCAATTGCTCGAAGTGCTGGGCGGGATCCTCGGCGTTCGCCGGTGACACAACGAGACCGGTCACAAGTAACCCTGCGGCCAACCACCCCCCCGATGTGATGAACTGCTTCTTTGTACGCATGTCTCTTTCCTCCTTTTGGGGTTGTTCCCATACCGCCGCCATCTATCGCGTAACCGGCCGAACGCCAGCCGGATGTCGCCCGCCAGTCCACCAGTTCCCTTACTTCCGTGTACTTCCGTGTGTTCCGTTGGTTGCACCCATCGGTGTTTATCCGCGTTCATCCGTGGTTCTCCCGCTGCGTGGTTTCCGGCAACGTGCGTCCGCCGGTCACGCGCGCCACGAACAAGGTATCCAGCGAGGGGACGCTGTCCTCGAGGATTTCCGCGCCCATCGCCTTCAGCGCCTCCGCCGTTTCCTCGGGGTCGCCGTGGCTGACGACGGCCCATTCCTTGCCCTCGCCCTCCACGTGGAGGACGCCGTCCACCAGGGGGAAGGCGTCGAGTTCCGATGCGAACCGCACCACGCGCCGCTGGTGCGTGGCCTTGATCTCTTCCATGGACATGAGGAAGGCGAGGCGGCCGTTGTGAATCATGGCCACGTCGTCCGCCACCCGCTCGACCTCGTCCAGCAGATGGGAGGAGAAGACGACCGTTCGCCCCTCCTCGGCCACGGAGCGGATGACCACGGCGAGGATCTCGCGCCGCGCGACGGCGTCCAGCCCGGACGAGGGCTCGTCCAACAACAAGAGGGGCGGCCGGTGCGCCAAGGCGAGGAGGAGGCAGAGTTTGCTCAGTTCGCCGCGCGAGAGGTGACGCACCTTGGCGGCGGGATCCAGGCGGAATTCGCCCCGCAACTGTTCGGCGTAGCCGTGGTCCCACGTCTCGTAAAAGGCGCGGGTGTACCGCAGCAACTCGGCGACGCGCATCCAGCGGGGCAGGTCGCGGTCCTCGGACACGTAACCGACTTGGGACAACAGCGCCACGGGGTTGCGCGTGGGTTCGACGCCCAACACGCGGACGTGGCCCGTTTGCGGCGTGAGCGCGCCCAGGAGATGCTTGATCAGCGTGGTCTTTCCGGCGCCGTTCTCTCCCACCAGGCCAAAGACCCGGCCCGGCGCGGCCTGTAAGCTTACCTGGTCCAACGCGGCGGTCTTGCCAAAGCGGCAACTCAAATCGTTTACGACGATGGCGGGTTCGGCCTCGCCTGTGCTCATGATGACTCCTCCTCCTTCTCGTGACCGGTCCCCCGGCCCCACAGCTTCTCGTTGCATTCCCGCACCAATTCCACGATGTGCTCCACGTCATATCCCAACCGCCAGCCCTCCATCAGCAACGCCTCCGCGCGCTCCGACAAGAGCCGGCGGCATTCCTCATCCGTGTAAGGCGTCGCGCTTTGCGGGGCGACATACGTGCCCGCGCCTTGCCTCTTGTAGAGAAGCCCCGCGCTCTCCAATTCCCGGTAGGCGCGAACCACGGTGTTTGGATTCACCAGGAGCTGTTGCGCCAAGGCCCGGACCGAGGGCATTTCCGTCTCTGGCGCCAGCCTCCCCGTGGCGATGAGATGGGTGATTTGCTGGGCAAGCTGCCGGTAGATGGGCACGCCGTCGGTTTGGTTGATGGACAGATGGAGCATGGGCGTTCGGACCTCCGTACCGTTTGACTGTGTACTGTATCGATACTTTAACACGGTTTCGCCGCCGTGTCAAGTCCCCTATCGCCGGGTAAGTGCGCAAGTCCAGAGGGACAACATCCCCCTTGATCCCCCTTCGAAGGGGGAATTTTCCATGCACACCGCCTTATCCGGCGATTGGCGAACCGTCTTTTTGCATAGTGGTGACGCCGCGGCGAAGGGAGAGAGCGGAGAGGGCAATGCGGATGGCTGTTAGGCGGGGACGGATGGGTGGCGAATTAGCGCGCGAGGGTGTCGACGATGCTTAGGTACCGTTCCCGTTCCGATTCAAAGCTGTACTGTTCGAAGAATTGGCGGGCGGCTCGGGCAATGGCCAGGCGTTCGGCGGGCTGTTCGTAGAGGCGGGTTATGGCTTCGGCTAGCGCTTGCGGATCCTCGGGCGCCACGAACCGGACCATGGATTCTTGGAAATAGCGGCGAATCGTGGGCGTGGGCACGGTGATAACGGGAATGCCGAGCCAGACGTATTCCAGCAGTTTCGTGGGCAACATGAGCTGCGTGGCGATGCTGTTCCGCGAAGGGACGATACCCAAGGAGGCCCCTTTCAGCATCTCCGGCAGTTGGACCGTGGGAACGAAACCGTCGCTGAACCGCACGCGATGCGCAACATTGAGCTGCTCCGTCAGTTCGACCAATTCGGAACGGAATTCGCCGTCGCCTATGATGTCGAATCGGAGTTCGGGAATGCAGTCCCCGAGTTTGGCCACCGCTTGAATGGCCACATCGATGCCCAGACGCCGGGCCAGCGCCCCATGGTATACCAAGCGGAAGGTTTCGCCTTTGGGGGGTGGATCATCCGGCAAGGGGGTCCAGGGGAAGAGGGCGGGGTCCGGCAGATTAAGGGTAACGGCCGATTTGTCTTGCCGTAATCCGTTTTGGAGGAGCCGGTCCCGCTTTGTGTGTTCCGTGGTGATCACGAAGCCCGCCAGTTTCATGCACACCCATTCTTCGAAAAACAGGCCGCGAATCATCCATTGTTTAGGTCCCACATTAAACCGTTCTTGATATATCTCCGGCATGGTGTCGTGTATATCAAGCAGGTTGCGAACCCCCATGAGACGCAGCGGCAATGCGCTTAGGAGTAGAAAGTTCGGCATATTATTGATATGAATCAGGGCATATTTGGCGCCACCTAGATGGTTCTTTAGGAGTCTTCCCGCGCATCGAAAGGCAAATTTCACGTAGTCCAGAATGATGGCGAGCTTACCGCTTCGGTCGTAGGTGCGTTCTTGCAGATGGAAGATCCGGACCTGCTCGTTGGCGCCTTCGTTATCGCCATTCCGGGGGACAAGGCAGTAGAGGTCAACGGCGTAGCCCGCGTTAACAAGGGCCGCCACATGGCGGCGCACGCGCGGGTCAGAGTCATAAAACGTATAGGCCACCATGGCGATGCGTTTGGGGGATTCCAAAATGCGGCGTACTCCTTTTCTATTACACCTTGTGCCTGTTCAGCGCTTGAAGTGTGGACGCCTCGATTGCGTCTGGCTTGGCCCGACACAATGTCGCAAATAAATCCATCCCGTAGGGATGACAGCCGGTAGCCGGGGGTTGAGCCCACGTGCGATAGCATGCGGGCGACACCCCCGGAAAAGATACCCGCCCCTATCCGACCCCGTTAGGGGCCGCAGCAACCGTGTGCACAAAGGTTCTGCGACCCCTAAAGGGGTCGGGTAGGGGGTTGGCCTGCGATCCTGGGGTATCCGCGCGCTGCGCTGCGCGCGCGTCAACCCCAGGCTACCGGCTGTGACCCCGCTGGGGTCGTTTAGACTTCCACCCTCGAGTAAGACAAGAGTCACAAGTCTAGGCCGGAAGGCCCATTAGCGGACCGAGACGCCGGCGCCGGGCGAAGTGTAGCGAATTGCGGTCCTGGAAACAATCCGTCCGGCGGTGCGCTTGCCTTGGGAGCGGCTCGGGGGTACACTGGGGGCGTGCAACGGTTTATGGACAACGAATGAGGCTATCATGTCGCCACCAAGACGAAAGCCGCTCCTGAGGCGGAAACGCAATCCGAAAAAGAAGATGGACATCCTGGCGGAGGTCGAGCGCAACCGGACGGCGCGCGCGGCGGGCTACCGGGAGCAAGCGCTCGCGCTGTTTCCCCACGTGTGCGCGCGGTGCGGGCGGGAGTTCTCGGGCAAGGACCTGCGCGAACTTACCGTGCATCATAAAGACCACAATCATATGAACAACCCGCCCGACGGCAGCAACTGGGAGCTGCTGTGCCTCTACTGCCACGATTACGAGCACGACGGCCGCACGGAGGGGGTCTCCCAAGGGGCCGCGGAGCGTTATGGCGAGGGAGCAATGGGTCACCACGCCTTCGAGGGGCTGAAAGACCTGGTCACTCCGGACGAAGACGATGAGGCGGGGGAAAAGGAATAACGGTGATGGGGCTCTGATGCAACTGGAAGCAATCCCCCCAATCGCCGGATAGGGCGGTGTGCCGGGAGGGGGAGTACATCCCCCGGCCCTTCGGGCCACCCCCTTCAAAGCGGGAATTGAGTCGCTCATTTGTTGGGTGAATAACGGCCCACACGGTGTGGCCGCTGTTTCCCCGTTGAAAGGGGGATGTTGTCCCCTGGAGCAAGATCCCGGCGATTGGGG
>JBKHFO010000188.1:0-7157 GCA_046540175.1 Candidatus Hydrogenedentota bacterium | reverse complement strand
TAAACACAACAGGAGACGAGACATGATACTACGGAACGCTTTTCAGAAGTGCCTCTTCGGTATAGTGGCGATGGGGCTCGCCGTTGCCTTGTTAGGCTGTTCAGAGTCAAACGATGTAGAAGTGGATGAGCCTGAGGCGGAAGCGGAGTTGGAGGGCGAGCCCGAAGACGGCTACCAGGATGCATCCCAATTACTGCAAGCCTATGCGAACGGGGAACGTGATTTTGCTGGCGTGGACCTCCCTGGGGCGGATTTTCAGGACGCGGACCTGCAAAACGCGGATTTCAGTAGAGCGGACCTTACGGGCGCGGACCTCACGGGCGCGAACCTCGCGAATGCGGATTTCTCGAACGGGTACCTCGCCGAGGCGGACCTCACCGACGCGAATCTCGAGGGCGCAAATCTTCGCAACGTATATCTCACCGACGCGGACCTAACCGGCGCGAACCTCGAGGGCGCAAATCTAGAAAGGGCCCTTGACGTCCCGTCTGAATTTCTGGAGTAACATGTTCAGATGTATACGCCCGGCGCCTCACCCTAATCAGCGGTTGAGGATTCCACTACCAAGTATGTCTCGAACGACATCCGAGCGGCGGCGGCCAGCTTTGTTGAATTGCAGGAGAAGCGGCGCCACGCAGACTATGACGTGACCGATTTGCTCCACCAGCAAGGAGACAATCCCTTGGCTTTTGGTAATCTAGATACTCGGCCACGGGTTGCCATGGTGGGCTTTTGTGTGTCCGCGCGGTGGATAGACAACCCCGAAAAGGGTGTTGGCGGGACCTGCTCCTCTTCCGGGGATAAGCCTTTGCGTAAGGAACGATGAATAGGTTATCTTAGGCGTCTATGGGATTATTGCTTTTATATTTCGTGCTGGCCATCGGGGTGTCGTTCCTCTGCTCAATCCTCGAAGCCGTGCTGCTCTCAATGGACGCTTCCTATATTGCAGTGCTGGAACAGGAGGGGTCCAAGAAGGGCGCGATATTAGCAGAACTCAAGGCCGATATAGACCGGCCGCTTTCGGCGATTCTAACCTTGAACACCATTGCGCATACCGTCGGCGCAGCAGGGGTAGGCGCACAAACCCAAGTTGTGCTTGGCAACGCCTATGTGAGCGTAACCTCAATACTTGTCACCCTAGCCATACTCGTGTTTTCGGAAATCATCCCCAAGACCCTGGGAGCCACCTACTGGAAAAAACTGTCGGGTTTTGCGGCCTCAACCACAAAGATACTAATATTCATTACGTATCCATTTGTTTTGCTTTCACAAGAAATAACCAAATGGTTATCCAGCAATCAGAAAGAGCCCACGATAAGCCGCGAGGAGTTTAGCGCAATGGCCGAACTTGGATTTGAGCAAGGAGTATTTGAGGAGGGCGAATCCACGATATTAAAAAACCTCATCCGGTTTCATTCCTTAAAAGCCCGTGATGTGATGACGCCACGTATTGTCGTTATAAGATTATCAGAAGAACTCACCATACAGGATGCGCTAGAAGAGAACGAGAATATGCATGTTTCTCGAATCCCAGTTTTTGGAGACACTGAAGAAAATATTACAGGATATGTTTTAAAAAATGAATTATATTATAACTTATTTAAAGGAAACAAAGATTTACAGCTAAAACAAATTAAGCGCAATGTAATGTTGATTCCTGAAACGGTCTCCCTGAAAGTTCTTTTTGAACGTCTGCTCGCGAATAAGGAGTATATTGCAGTGGTTGTCGACGAATATGGCGGGCTCTCTGGTGTGGTTACCATGGAAGACGTTGTAGAAACGTTGCTTGGAATGGAGATTGTGGATGAGATTGACACCATCGAAGACATGCAACAATTGGCGCGGCAGAAATGGAGAGAGCGGGCAAAAAGACTTGGCATTGTGCTGCCTGACCAACTAGATACGTTTTCCGATTCCCCCTCAACCGATTCCAACTGATTGCCCCACCCCCACCCCCACCCCATTACTGGGGGAAAAGCCATCCAATTGCGAGCGATGCAGCCTCGCTGCCGGCGCGGCGGATTAGGCCTTGGGACTGCCCTTAGTCCACAACGGAGAAGTCCCGGTAGTGCGATTTGCCTTCCAGCCAATTTACTTCCACATTATCCACTCGCGCAAACCGCGGACCGCCGCGTTCACACCACGCCAACATGGATTTCAGTTTGTCGTTGGGGCCTTCGAAGACAGCCTCCACCCGTCCGTCTGGGAGATTCTTGACGTATCCCTTCACGCCAAGCTCTCTTGCTTTCTGGTACGTGGCGTAACGATATCCCACCCCTTGCACGCGGCCTTCGAGCAATACTTGGACTCTATCGGACATTACGCGCGCACCTCCATTAAGCGTTGCCGGACCATGGGATCGCCGATGGCGACCGCCGTCATGGACGCCGCGAGCGCCACCTCATCGTTTCCGCTGTTTATCTTTGGGGCTACGAGAGGCATCACGCTGCGTACGCCAGTCTGCGCCGCAAGACTTAAGACGGCCCTATCCGCGGCCCCCTGATCGCTCTGAAGCAACCGCTGAAGGGCCGAGAGCGCCCCCCGATCCTGGCCTTCGATGAGCGCTGTCACCATCCGGGCCCGGCGCAAGACCGCTTGAGGATAGGGGTCATAGCGTTCCTGCAGCTGTTGATTCAGATATCGTCTTCCTTCAAAATCTCCGTCCCGCGCCAGCACAATGGCCGCCTCCTCCGCGATGGTGGGGCTTTCCTGAATCGTTTGGCGCAGGACATTCGTACCGGCCGGATCCCCGAGCTTATGCAGCACTCGCGCGATACGGAAATGAGTCCCGCCCGAAGCCCGATCCAGCCGGTCGCGGAGGGTGTCCCGAACCTCCTCATTCCCCAACAGGTCCAAGCCGTACACCGCCGCCTCCCCCTTTTCTCCGCTTGAGGCTCCAATCATATCGAGCAGAATAGGGATAGCGTCCTCGCTCCCCATATGCGCCAAAGCTTTTGCCGCCGGCGCCGCGATCTGGGCGACACGATCTTGCGCCATTTGCAGAAGCTGCTCTTCGTGTTCCGTGTAGCCATATAGGCCGGCCACCTTTGCGGCTTCCGCGCGAATCTGGCGCCTGCCGCTGTCTAATCCACGCTCGACGGCTTCTCGTATGCCCTCAGGTTCCTGGCCGCCGACATACAACCACTGCGCCGCGCTCAACGCGGTGTCCCGATCATTGCTCTGCACAAGCTGGGTCAGATATCGCCGCGCCGCTACGTCGTTGCGCGAGGCCAGCACGCCCGCAGCCTGCATGCGCAGCGGCTGATTCCCGGTGGCGGCCTCGAAAACCTCCCGGGCGCGAGAGACGGCCCGATTCACGATGACCCGCTCTTCCTCGGTCAACGCGCGGGCCTCATCCAACTCGAACCGGCGGGCTTCAACGGGGTCGTCTTGGACTCGGATCTCCTGAATGCTCTTGAACAAGTAAGGCGAACGCTTACCGTTCTCATCCACCACGGCCACATAGTTTGGGCCAACGTCAACCACTTGCACATTGGGGTGGCGGGCGCCCTCTGTTAAGACAACCGTAACGAGCACCGGCTCGTCAACCAAGTCCTCCAGCGTATGGTCCCCGGGACCGACAACGGGAACCTGCGCCCCCGCCAGCCCGACGAAAAGAATGGCCGCCATCACTCCAACGATCTTTTGCATCACCCCGTTACTCCTTCTTGTTTTGTGCTAGTTCCGTGTGCGGTTTAGTTTGAGGACCCCGCTACTCCGAGGTGGAGCCCTCACCCCCCCTTTCTTGTCAGTCCACGAAAGAAGACAGCGTTTGCCGCGCCCCGGCGGGTCTGTCGCTAATGAAGATCCACGGGCTCCTCTTGCGTCAGCATATCAAGAAAATGCCGCGCCCCTTCAACCGAAGGCACAAAGGGATTAATCGCAAATGCCTGTAACGCGGTTTCATAGGACTGACGCCGGACGGCCTCCAAGATTAGACGGTCGCTTTCCTTCAGCATGCAGTACAGTCCCTTGAGAAACCGGGGACAGCTTCCCACATGACGGGCGCGAACCCCCTCACTACTGACTTTGGCGGGGATTTCGATACTGCCGTCATTCGGCAAATCCCGCACCGCCCCGTCGTTCCGTATGCACACGATGTGGCCGTGCTCTTTCTTGTCCTCCAAGGCTTGAAGCAGGGGCGTGATGGTGCCGTCGTACCACTCCGCATTGCGCCGCCGGGTTAATTCCGGGATCTCGGTGAGATGCTTATCTGCGTACAGCTCAAGAATCTCCCCCTCCGCTTCCTGAAGCACTTGCGCCCTGAAGCGGGCGCACCCCTTCTGGTTCTTCAGGACCTTATCCTGGTGAAAATAGATGCCCGCCCTCAGCGTCGGCACCATGCGAAACAATTCGACCAGCCCTTTGTCAAACCCGTTCTGCGCGCTGGTCTCAAGGCGCTCGAGGAATTGTATCATGCAACTGGAGCCGTTCACCCGTATGTCCTGAATCCACCCCATATGATTCAGGCCGATGTAATCGATGTCAATATGATCGGGGGGACAACGAAGCAGGCCGGCCACCTTGGGCGCATACGCCGCGGGCAGATTGCAAGCGCCAATGACGCGAAGATCCGTCCGCCGGGTAAGG
This sequence comes from Candidatus Hydrogenedentota bacterium, assembly GCA_046540175.1. Lineage (GTDB taxonomy): Bacteria > Hydrogenedentota > Hydrogenedentia > Hydrogenedentales > SLHB01 > SKRY01. Next base: position 2,567 of record JBKHFO010000188.1, on the reverse strand, counting down.
GCCTCGACGACGACGCTCTGAGGATTGGTGAGATTAATGATGGTGGCGCCCGGATTGACCTTTTCCAAAACCCGGCCAAACTCAAACACAACCGGGAGCGTTCGCAATGCGCACGCCAACCCTCCCGCTCCCAACGCTTCATCGCCTATCATGCCTGCCTTAAGAGGAAGGGTTTCATCCCTCAACCGCGCCTCCATTCCTCCAACACGCACATGATTAATGATGTAGGTGGCCTCCTTCACCGCCTCTTCAAGTTTAGTGGAAGGGGTAACGGTGGTAGGCAGGCCGCTCCGCTTAAACAACCGCTGGCAGAAATCCGCTACCACAGGAAGCTTGCGGCCTTTCCGCCCATAAAGAACGATTTCTTTCACGTTAACATTGCGATGTATAACCGATTGTACAAACTCCGGAATGTAGACACTGCTGCCGCCCAAAATCGTTATACGTTCAATCATCCCCGCGACACCTCCGCGTCCTTTTCGGCGCGCCCCTGTCTTCGCCGATAAACCAGCCCTGCCGGAACGGTCCGTCGCGGTCCGCCCCTAACAGCGCACACACACCTAAGATTCCCCCCCGCCCGTCGGGCGGGCACACACTCTTACCCAAGTACACACGAATAGTACCACACAGGAACGGAATGCTTCCAAAGGTTCATCCGGTTTTCAACGAACATCCATAAACAAAAAGTAAACATTTTATTCTTGTTATACGAAGTTGAGAGTCGAGGCTGAAGGAGAGGACCGAACTTCTCTGACACGAAGGACGCGCCCGGCATGAGGATGCGTGTCAAGCCATTTGAGAATCTTACCGAGACTAGGACATCAAGCCATTTGCTTTCTCACTCTCCATGGAGGGTTGAGGCCGTGGTTGGTTGGAAGCCGCTCCCCGGGCGCTCGCCATTCACGAAAACACGCTTGAAAAACTCCTGGCGTTTTCACTAAAGTTACGCGTCGCCGGGGCTGGACAACGGATAGCCTCTTGGGCCGAGGCAAGGACCGGACATGGGGAACGGCATCATCGGGTACTGAAAAACGGGGAAGTAGAGAGTCTCAGGCCCGCCGCACCTTAAATGCTCCGCGGCTCCACGAACCTATGACAACATGGAGAATGACATGGACAACGCAAAACTAATCTACAATGGCCAGGAATACGAGCTTCCGGTGATGGTGGGAACCGAGAACGAAGCCGGAATCGACGTGAGCAAGTTGCGCGCCCAAACCGGCGCCATCACCCTGGACCCCGGCTACCCCAACACGGGTTCTTGTTTGAGCGCCATTACCTATCTTGATGGTGAAAACGGAATCTTGCGGTACCGGGGCTACCCCATCGAGCAACTGGCTGAATACGCAACGTTTACGGAGGTGGCGTGGCTGCTGATCTATGGGGAGTTGCCGAACAAGGCCCAGCTCGCGGACTGGCGCCGGCAACTTTCCAAACATAGCTTCATCCACGAAGACATGCTCAAGTTCTTCGAAGGGTTCCCGATTACGGCCCATCCCATGGCGATTCTCGCCTCGATGGTATGCGCCTTGTCCGCCTATTATCCCGAGAACACCGAGGAAGACTTGCACACCAACATCGCGCGGGTCATGGCCAAGGCCAAAACCATCGCGGCCTTCAGTTACAAGAAGTCCGTGGGCGAACCCGTCATTTACCCCATTAGCGGTTACACCTACGCCGCCAACTTGCTTCGCATGATGTTCGCCACTCCGTCCGAGCCCTATGAAGTGCCCAAGGTGCTCGAAGACGCCTTGCGAATGCTTCTCATTCTCCACGCCGATCACGAACAGAACTGCTCGACATCGACCGTGCGCATGGTGGGCAGCAGCCAAGCCAGCCTGTACGCTTCGATGGCGGCCGGCGTGACTGCCCTTTGGGGACCACGGCACGGCGGGGCGAATCAGGCCGTCATCGAGATGCTTGAACAAATCCGTGCGGAAGGTGGGGACTACAAGAAGTTCCTCGAACGGGTGAAGAATAGGGAAAGCGGCGTCCGCCTGATGGGCTTCGGGCACCGGGTTTACCGGTACTTTGATCCCCGCGCCAAGCTCATCAAGGCGCAGGCCGACAAAGTTCTCAATCATCTCGGTTTAGAAGATCCGCTGTTGGACATCGCAAAGAACCTGGAAGAGGAAGCCCTGGCTGACGACTACTTCGTCGAACGCAAACTATATCCCAATGTGGACTTTTACAGCGGCATCATCTACCGCGCCATGGGGGTCCCGCTGAACATGTACACGGTTATGTTTGCGCTGGGCCGTCTACCGGGCTGGATAGCCCATTGGAAGGAATTGCGCGACGATCCCCAAAACCGGATTTACCGTCCGCGTCAGATTTACACGGGCCCTGTGAACCGCGAGTTCATCCCGCTGGAGCAACGCCCCTAACCGACGCGCGCCGTGGCGGGAGCGCTGCCGCCGGCCACAAACCACCTTTTTCAACGCCGCATGAGCTGAGCCTACAACGATCAGCTCATGCGGCTTTTTGTGTTCGCGCGGCGCCGGTGGCGGGCATGTCATCCAAGCACCGCGCCCACGAAAGGCGGCCCCGCCAACGGCAAAAAATGC
>JBKHFO010000187.1:0-7166 GCA_046540175.1 Candidatus Hydrogenedentota bacterium | reverse complement strand
GTGGACAGGATGTACAGGATTCACAAGATGAAGCCGGGAATGGCCAACACGGCTTTGCGTCCCGGGGTTGGGTCCGGGCTTCTTTCCAACTTGAAAACAGACAGCGAATCATGATGAACTAAGGGGAAGCACGGACAGTGAGCGGATCGTTTCCAGTTTTTGAACCCAAAACATTAAGGAGAGCGCCCATGCGCATGTTTACACTCGCGATAACCGGTCTGTTCTTGGCGGCCGCACAGACGGGGCACGCGCAAGACGAAGACGAACTAGAGATGGGGCTTATTGGCCTCGACACATCCCACGTCATTGCTTTCACCAATATTTTCAACGACCCCGATCACGCGGATCATGTGCCTGGGGGACGGGTGGTGGCCGCCTACCAAGGGGGCAGCGATGACCTTCCCTCGAGCTACGAGCGGGTGGAAGGGTACACGGAACAGCTCGTGGAGGATTGGGACGTAGAAGTCTACGACACGATTGAGGAGCTGTGCGAAGCCGTGGATGTCATCCTATTGACGAGCGTTGACGGACGCAAGCATCTGGAACAGGCAATCCCCGTTTATGAAGCGGGCCTGCCCCTATTCATCGACAAGCCGTTGGCGGCCTCGCTGGAGGACGCGGTCGAGCTTGTGGACCTCGCCAACGAGCATGGGGTTCCCATGTATTCGGGGTCGTCGCTGCGGTTTCGGGAGTCCGTCGTGGAATTCGATGCCCTCGACGTGGGCGAGCTGCGCGGCGCGGACACGACGGGGCCTTGCTCCATTGACCCCACGCATCCAGATCTCTTCTGGTATGGCGTCCATGGGGTGGAGACGCTCTTCACCCTGATGGGGCCGGATTGCGTGGAAGTCACGCGTGTTCACACCGGGGACACCGACCTGGTGGTGGGCCGCTGGGCGGACGGCTCCGTGGGGACGTTCCGCGGGATCCGGAACGCCGCGGCGCCGTTCCGCGGCGTGAAATACGGCGCGGACGACGTCGCCAGCGCCACCCTGGGCGGCGGATACAAAGGCCAGGCCGAGGAAATCATCGAGTTTTTCCGAACGGGCGAATCCCCTGTGAGCGATGAAGAAATGCTGGCCGTATTCGCCTTCATGGAAGCGGCGGAGGAAAGCAAACGGCGCGATGGCGCCCCGGTCCGGCTGGATGAAGTGCTGGAAGAGGCGCGCAACTAATACGTGTGCTTGGGCGTAGTTCAGGTAGTTTACGTTGGAGGAATGAACCATGGAGCTGACACGCCGGCAATTCTTGGGAACCAGTAGCGCCGCTATGGTGGCGGGCGCGATGGCGAAGAGCACGGTCTTTGGCGCGAACGACCGCGTCAATGTGGCCCTTATCGGCTGCGGTAACCGGGGCCGGGTCGTGGCGGGAGGGATGATCAACAATGGCGCCCGCCTCACCCACCTTTGCGATCTGCATCCCGAACGCCTTGAGGTGACGTGGGACAACCTTTCCCACGAACAGGACGAGCGGCCTGCGTTCGTTCAAAACATGGATGAAGTCTTTGCCTCGGACGAGGTGGACGCGGTGATCGTGGCCACGCCCGACCACTGGCACGCCTTGCCGTCGATCCGTGGGGTGCAGGCGGGCAAGGACGTCTATGTGGAGAAGCCGCATTCGCACAGCATCCACGAGAGCCGCAAGATGGTGGAAGCGGCGGAGCAACACGGGCGCTTCATTGAAGTGGGCATGCAGAACCGCTCCGCCGAGTACGTACATACCGCCCGGGAACGCATTCGCGACGGCGAATTGGGCCAAATCCCCATGGTCAAGGTGTACGGCCGCGCGCTTCTAGCCAGTCCGTTCCACCTGGGCGAACCCAGCGAACCGCCCGAAGGTTTCGATTGGAACACGTGGCTCGGCCGCGTCCCCACGGAATGGGACTACTATCCACGCCTGTTCAACCACGGCTGGCACAACTTGTGGGAGTTCAACGCGGCGGGTCAGGCCATCGACGGCGTGCACCAGCTCGACATGGCGCTGATGTTGATGGACGACCCCGGCATTCCCAAGAGCGTGCGCTCGATCGCGGGGCAATATGTCCAGCCGGACGACGATTCCGAGATACCGGATTTCGAGTCGGTGAGCTGGGACTTCGGCGATTTCATCATGACCCTCGAAACGATCGGGGCGCGGGAGTACATGCGCATGCAGCCCATCCCCGTCCCTTACTGGCCGATGAACGCCACGCGCATCGAGCTGTATGGGGAGGAGCGTTTCATGTATGCGGGCCGCCACGCCCGGGGCGTGCGTATCCTCGAACGGGACGGCGAGGAGATCGAGACATTGGAAGGCAATCCCGGCCCGACCGGCTACGGGTGCTGGGATCACTTTGCAAACTTCTTGAACTGCGTCCGGACGCGCGAAAAGCCCACGGCGGACATCTCCCTGGCGCACGCCAGCAACGTGATGATTCACATGGCCAACATCGCCCATCGTCTCGGCAACATCTCGCTAAACTATGATGCGGAAACCGGGGAGTTCGACAACGACGAAGCCAACGCCATGATCCGCCCGCCGGAACGCGAGGAATTCGCCGTGCCGGATGAGGTATGAACGCGTTCGCCGAGCGTTTTAAGGAGAACAACATGAAAGCAGGCTTGGCGGTACTTGTGGGGCTGGGCGCTGTCTTGGCGCCCTTGGCGGCTCAAACGCAGGACAATGACCTTGAACTCATCGAGGTCCAGCGAATTTGGGACGAGGCGCCGCACAACGCCTTCACGGATCTCATCCGCTTCGAGGGCGCGTGGTATTGCGCGTTCCGCGAAGGGGAAGCGCACGGCAACCACCCCTCGGGGCAAGTGCGGGTCATCCGGTCCGAGGATGGCGAAGAGTGGGAGTCCACCGCTGTCATGCAATGGGACGGCGGGGACGTGCGGGACGCGAAACTATCCATCACCGCGGAGGGAAAGCTGATGCTGACCTCCGCAGTTTATTTTACGTCCGCGGTGGACGATACGGTGCGGCAGTCCGTGACGTGGCTCACCGCGGACGGCGAGGACTGGGGCAGCGTGAACGCGTGTCTCAGCGGCGTGAACACGTGGCGCTGGAACACCACTTGGCATAACGGCATGGGCTACAACATCGGTTACAGCGGGAAGGACGCCACCGGAACGCTGTACCGCACGCGCGACGGAAAGCAGTGGGAGACGCTGCTCGAGGAGTACTTCCCGGAAGGCGAGGGCAACGAAACCGCCTTGGTCTTTGGCCCGGACGACACCGCCTACTGCCTGCTGCGCGATGGCCCCGGCGGGATGGGCCACCTAGGCATCGCGGAACCGCCGTACACGGAGTGGAGCTGGACAGACTTGGGCGCGCGCATCGGCGGCCCGGAGATGATTCAGTTGAGCGATGGACGTTTCCTGGCGGCGGTCCGGTTGTATGACGGCGGCGCGCGAACCGCGCTCTGTTGGGTTGATCCCGATGAAGGGAGCATGGGCGAGTTTCTGGAGCTTCCATCCGGGGGCGACACGAGTTACGCCGGTTTGGTGGAGTATGAAGACGAGATTTGGATGAGCTATTACTCGTCGCACGAAGAAAAGAGCGCGATTTATCTGGCGAGGTTAAGCATCCCGGACTAGGAGGAGCGGATTATGGACCTGACTCGACGGCAGTTTATTGGAACCAGCGCGGCCGCGGTGGCCGCAAGCGCAATGACAACAAAATCGGCAGTGGGCGCCAACGACCGTATCAGCATCGCCTTGATCGGCTGCGGCGGCCGGGGCCGCATGGTCGCGGGCGGCATGATGAGCCTGGGCGCGCAACTCACCCACCTCTGCGACGTGCATCCCGAGCGGCTCGACCAGACGTGGGCGTTTCTGTCGGGCGAACAAGACGCCGAACCCGAGATGGTCAAAAACGCCGAAGAGGTGCTGGCCTCGGACGAGGTGGACGCCGTGGTCGTGGCGACGCCCGATCATTGGCACGCCCCCCTGTCCGTGCTGGCGTGTCAGGCCGGCAAGGATGTCTACGTCGAGAAGCCCCACACCCACAACATCTTCGAGTGCTGGAAGATGGAGGAAGCCGCGGAGAAGTACGATCGCATCGTGCAGGTGGGCGTCCAAAACCGGTCGGCCGACTACGTGATGGAAGCGCGGAAACGCATCGCGGACGGAGAATTGGGGGATGTCCCCTTCGTGAAGGTGTACAACGTGAAATCCGGCGGCCCCTTTAACCTGGACGAGCCGGGCGAGCCCCCCGAAGGGTTTGACTGGAACGAGTGGCTGGGCCCCGTCCCCACGGATTGGCCGTATCACCAACGCCTCTTCGGCGGCGGCTGGATGCAGTACTGGGACTTCACCGGCGGCGACCTGGCCCTGGACAATCCCCACCAGCTCGACCTGGCCATGATGGTCATGGGCGATCCCGGCTTGCCCACCAGCGTGCGGTGCCTCGGAGGCCGCTACGCCCATCGCGGCGACGATTCCGAGCGTCCCGATCTCCAAGTGGTGAGTTGGGACTTCGGCGATTTCATCATGACCAACGACAACACCGGCTTTCCCGCCTACATGAAAAAAACCGACGGCGGCACCCGCGAAGGCGACGACTTCCCCTACTGGCCCATGAACGCCACGCGGGTCGAGGTCTATGGCGAGGATCGCTTCATGTACATCGGCCGGCACGGCGGCGGCTGGCAAATCATGGAAGCCGATGGCGAGGTGGTGGAATCCATGCCGGGACGCGTGCCGGACATGCCGCATCATTACCAGAACTTCCTGGATTGCGTGCGCAACCACGAGAAGCCCACGGCGGACGTGGCGGTCACCAATCCACACAACATCATGATTCACATGGCCAACATCGCCCACCGGGTTGGCGACGTATCCCTGAACTACGACGCGGAGGCGGGCCAGTTCGACAACGGCGACGCCAACGCCCTAATCCATCCCGAGCGGCGCGAGGCGTTCGACGTGCCGGAAGACGTGTGAGCGGTAGTTCTAACTTGACGCATTCTTTGCATCGCGCCGGAGCGCCACGGTTCCAGCGCGGGCGTGTAAGGCGCTGAAAGCGGCATGGGGCCGTAGCCTGGGGTTGAAGCGCGCGCAGCGCGTGGATACCCCAGGGTCGTCAAATACGAGCGTTTGATCCCTGCTGTGTTCCGTGATATGTTGCCTTTGCGCAGAACCGCGCGGCGTACATGGGGAGGCGATGCGCGCCGGGGAGGAACTGACCCGGCCCTTTCGGGGAAGGTCACTCGCAAGGATGGGAGGACCACCCGGGTTGGCGCCCACGTCTTGAACCGGGGCGGCAAGAGTCCGGTTTGGTGAGTTGTAGAGGAAAAGAAACGGTATCTTATGTATAAGCCCCTCTATGTATAGGCATACAAGACAAAAGCAGCAAGCACTGCACTATGAATAAATATACTTTAGAGCAGTTGGTCGATATTCGGGTTTCAGAAGCCCGGGCATTGCTTGAATCCGGACATTACGAGGGTTCATATTACTTGGCAGGCTACGCTGTTGAATGTGCGATAAAAGCGTGTATCGCAAAACAAGTTCGCGAACACGATTTTCCAGACAAAAACCTGGCTCAAAAAAGCCATCAGCACGATTTAACTGAGTTACTTGGAGTCGCGGGCTTAAAGCAAAAGCTCGTGGAAAAAGGAAGGATAGATTCAGATTTTCTATCGTATTGGGGAGTAGTAAAAGATTGGGCGGTACACGCTCGATATGAATGTTCAATCGACAGCCATACGGCTAGCGATTTCCTTGAGGCCCTAACAGATAAGAACTCTGGGGTTTTGGCATGGCTAAAGACGTTTTGGTAACAGAGAGTCTTACAGACTCTATGATTGAAGCTGGCGCGAAGCTAATTGAGAGGCTTGATGCCACAAACTCTGAAGTAAAAAGCGCTTTCTGGCTCTATTCTTCAGAAGAACAAACGTGGAAGTTAGTAATAGCTTCTCCGCTTGTGGACGAGGAAGGGCCGCGTGACTACTATAAAAGAATTGTTGATGCTAACATGCTGGCTAATACAGAGGAACAGATTGTATCTATATTCGATATTAGGGTCGCAAGCCCAAAAAATCATATTACACAACTTTTCGCAAATGTGTTTGGGGAGACGGCTAGCGTATGGGGTTGTAGGTTTTCAAGAAATACTATTAATGGTGTATTCATCGAGGACGCTTACCTATATAGGGTAAACTCATAATGTAACCCTGCAGCCGACGCTTCGTCCCGCGCGCGTGTGATTGGGGATGTGTGGCCAAGAACCAGACAGACGTTGTAGGGATTGATACTCTGGGGGCTTGGCACGTTTTTGAAGCGATCGGGCGACTCCTATACTGCGATGACACGGCCCAAAGGTTGTATAAAGAAACGATATAAACGTTGTTCCGCGAGAAAAGATATGAAACTACAGACAGATCCCAAGGTTGTGGCGAAGCTCGCAGAGGAGCGCGAAGAGGCGAACTGGCGTTTCCGCGCGTTTCTCAAGGGCATCGACCTAGAGATTGAGGAACTCGATGCAATTGTTCACAAGCATTATGAGGACGTGGCGAACCAGATTGACTGCTGTGCGTGCGGCAACTGCTGTCGCCAGATTCTCCCTCCGCTGAACGATGCCGATCTGACCAGGCTGGCCGCGGGACTTGGCGCGACACCGGACGAAGTCGTTTCCCAGTATCTCACTCGGGACGAGGACGGCGGTCTCACTTTCAACCAACGCCCCTGCCCCTTTCTCGTCGGGAATCGATGCCACGTATACGAGCATCGGCCAGACACCTGCCGGTCATACCCTCACCTGCAGAAGGAGCAATTCGTCTTCCGCCTGGCCCAGGCGGTCAGTAACTGTTCAATCTGCCCCATCTCTTTCAATGTGTATGAACGGCTCAAGGCAGAACTCTGGTGTCGTCCGGAAGACGCCTGGGAAGAGGAGTGGGAATGAAGACCACGCAGAAAGTTGTGTCCTCATACCGCTTGCAGCCGCGCTCCTTCTATACATCTTTCTCCTTTCCGGCAAGGAATAAGCTCTGGCCAATATCCGGGAGGCGATTGAATTGCGCTTCGAGTCCACCGATTCCGGCGATGGCGCCACCCTCGCTAAAGCGTAGCCGGGCTTCATCTTGTCCATTCTGTCCATTACCCCTGATCGCCGGATGTGGAAGCTGTTCCGGGGGAGAAGAAACCGCTAATGAACGCGAATTTACGCGAACAATCCCGGCC
>JBKHFO010000186.1:0-7180 GCA_046540175.1 Candidatus Hydrogenedentota bacterium | reverse complement strand
AACTGGACCGGCTTTCGGGCGAGTCCTCCGAAAACCCATTTGAGACGCCTTGAACGGATAGCGGGGCAAACCCGCGCCAGAGGCGTGATAGCGAGTAGCGAGGGGCAAGCGAAGCGCCCCCACCGTCATCCCCGCGAAAGGAAATTCTTAAAAACGCGCTCATCCCGAAAACACGCCCGCTAAACCCCAATTTCAAGGCCATTGTGGGCCATTTCGTGGAGCGAACTAACTCGTGCGGGAGTTTTTGGAAAGTCCCGAAAGCGGGGATCCAAACCTCGAGTGCAGCACGCGTTCCCGCCGTCATTCACGTTTGCGGGAATGGGATGACGGAAGAGGGGAGCTTTGCGTCAAACCCCCGCTAAGGTAACGCGGAAAGGAGATCCATGACAACGGCCTATACCATTGCGGTGCTCGAAGGCGACGGCATCGGACCCGAAGTCACGAAGGAGGCGGTCAAAGTCCTGCAAGCCGCCGGAGAACGCCATAGTGTAGCGTTCGATTTGCAGTACGCGCCCTTCGGGGGCCGGGCCTATTTTGACCATGGGGCATCGTTTCCCGAAAAAACCAAGGCCATTTGCGACAATGCCGACGCTATTCTCAAGGGACCAATCGGCTTGAGTCACGAGGAATCCAAGATGATCCCCGTGAATGAGCAACCCGAGCGCGGCGCGCTGCTGCCCCTGCGGCGGCGCTACATGACGTACGCGAATTTCCGGCCCGTGTATCTTCCACCCGAACTTGCCCATTTTTCGCCCTTGAAACCGCGTGTGGTGGCAGGCGGCATCGATATCATGATGGTGCGGGAGCTGGTGGGCGGCCTCTATTTCGGGAGCAAGGAAGAGGGCAAAGACGGGCAAGGCCGCCGGTTCGTGAAGGAAACCCTGGAGTACGATGAGGAACAGATCAGCCGTATCCTTCACGTGGCTTTCGCCGAGGCTCAAAAGCGCAAGAAGGTCCTTCACAACATCCATAAGAGCAACGTCCTGATCTCCAGCGTGTTGTGGAACACCCTCGTTGAGGAAATCGCGCCGGAGTACCCGGATGTGGAGGTCAAACACGTCATTGTCGACGCGGAGGCCACGCTATTGTGCCTGAAGCCTCGCGACTTCGATGTCATGGTGATGGAGAACATGTTCGGGGACATCCTCAGCGATCTCGGCGGCGGGCTCCTAGGTTCTCTTGGGCTGATGCCTTCCGCCTGCATCGGCGAGAAGAAGGCCTATTACGAGCCGAGCCATGGCTCCGCGCCGGACATCGCCGGACGGGGCATCGCCAACCCGTATTCAATGATTGGCTCGGTCGCCTTGATGCTTGAAAAGAGCTTCGGCTTGGACGAGGCCGCCGCCACGATTTGGACCGCCATGCGCGAGGTCTTTGCGGCGGGGTACACGACCGCCGACCTTGGCTCGCCGGAGGGTGAACACGAAGTCATCGAGACCAGCGCCTTCGGCGATCGCGTGGCCGCCGCCGTTCGCGGCTCATAAGGCCGGCCGTGGGGAGGCCGCGAACCGTGGCAGTGACAAAGCGGCGTGTAACTGTTTGCGTGTGCGTATCCAGCCCTTGGTTTTGGATAGCGTTGCCGTTTTTACTTCTAAATCCAGATATACCCGCGCCTGTTTTAGGAATATTAGGAGTGGCCTAGTACTTGTCCCCTCTCAAAATGGCGGCTCATATTTGTGAGATTACTACACGAGGGGGCAAACCTCCTTCCAACCAAAGTGTACTTGTGTTAGGAGGACGATGAGCGAGACGTCCATTGGCGGGAAAAAGCATCCCGACTTTTTCATTGCCGGCGCCATGAAGAGCGGCACCACGGCGTTGGACACGTATCTTAGCGAGCATCCTCGTATTCACATGGCGCGGCCAAAGGATGGAAATTTCTTTGGCGAGGATTTCGAGCCTGTCCGAGTTGTGAAGGACTGGGACGAGTATCGGGCAATGTTTCGGCATACCAAGTGCGATAACATTTCCCTCACGGGTGAAGCCACGGCGATGTACCTACACTCCAAGACCGCGCCAGTGAATATCTACCATTACAATCCGAGGGCGCGGCTCGTTGTGCTCCTGCGTAACCCGGTGGACCTCGTTCATTCCTTTCATAACCAACTGCTGTACAATGGGGACGAGGACGTGTCCGAATTCGAACGGGCATGGGAACTTCAGACGCGGCGCGCCCGGGGCGAGGCGCTTCCAAGGAGGTGCAGGCAACCTCGTCAGCTCCAATACTACGCCATCGGGGCTCTTGGAGCGCATATGGAGCGGTGGCGCCATTACTTCCCGTGGGAGCAATTCAAGGTGGTGCTGTTTGAAGATCTTGTCCAACAGCCCCACCAGGTCTACACGGAGATCCTAAGGTTTATCGGGGTGGAAACGGATCATCGGGTGGAGTTCAAGCCCGCGAATGAAAGTAAGCAACATCGCCTCCGATTGGTGGGCCACTTTTCCGAGCAACCACCGCCGTGGCTGCAGACCGTGGTAAAGAAGGCGAAACAAGTCACGGGGCGGGAGCGCTTTGGCGTTCTGGACTTGGTTCGCGCACTGAACCGCAAGCCTTATATCCGGCCCGCCCTGCGCCCCGCCTTCCGGCAGTACTTGACCGATGTTTTTGAAGAGGATATTCAGCGGTTAAGCGTCATGGTGGGGAAAGATCTGTCCCACTGGACCAAACCGAGTGAGATGCATTCTCCCGAAGAAAAATAGCCCCCAGTCTCCCCGCCCCGCCGCGGGCGAAACACAGGGGCTTATACCATCTCCTCTAAAGGGGGATCTTAACCTTCTGCTAATAGGTCCTCCGCTTCAGGCTGGCGGGGGAAGTCAAGGCCGAGTTGTTCGGCATGGTCGAGCGCCATCTGCACATGCGCGTGACCGGCCTCTTCCCGCCCCGTTTCAACCAGCGCATACCCAAAATCAAGCAATAGCGTTGGGTCTCCGGGCCGGAGTTCGAGGGCAAAAGCCAGATTGCGGAAAGCCTCCTCCGTGGCGCCGCTACGAAGTTGCGCCAACCCTAGCGTATGCACCACATGAGGGTTATTCGGGAGTTCTTCCGCCGCCGCTTCGGCAAGGCGCAACGCTTCATCGGAATCCCCGTCGGTGGAGAGCAAGAAGTAGGCGAGGTTGTTCATCACCACGGGATTCTCTGTTTGAAGCCGGTATAGCTCTTGATAGGCTTCCAAAGCCCGTTCATCGTCTCCCTGCCGCTCCGCAAATCGCGCCAAGCGCCGCCACGCATCGGGATTATCTGGCTCAGCCTCCACGGCTTGCTCAAGCGCGTTGTCCACGTCGGAGGCTGTCGCCTTTTCCTCGTAGACCGCCGCAAGACCCAACCACGCATCCGCCCATCCCTCGTGGGTTTCGGCAATAGTTCGCGCCTCGTCGGTGGGATTATCCGGGACCGTGGTTACCGTGAGGGCCGACATGAGCTGCTCGACAAGCAAGGGGGTGGGCTCGACGCTATCGTATATTTGCCGCAAGCTCCGATATCGATCGTCGGGGAACCGCGCTTCCTGGGCGGCTAGAGCGTAAGCGTAATCCCGCAAGGCATCGGGCTCGGCGCTCAACGCATCGGCCAGTTCAGCGACGCGTTCGGGGGCGTCCACCGTTTCGCCCTCAATGGCTCGTTTCAAGACGAGGGTCCGCTCTGGCCGGAGCAAATCATCGGTATCCTCCTGATGCAGGGGAGCCAGGGCGTCATCCTCGTCCCCGGCGGCGATGCGCGCCGCGGAGAGAAGGAGTCTCCCCGCCAGGTTAAGTTCGTTCAACGGGATGCTTTCGAGTTGTTCGCGGGCATTTGTCCAATCGTTTTCGTGGGCCGATATGAACGCGTCAAGCCATGCCGCGGAGTTTTCCATGGCGCCGTCGCGCCGAACCTCTTCGAGCAATTCCCGGGCGGCTTCTGTATTGCCCACCCGCAGTTCCGCTTCGCTCAAATATAACTGAAGACGAGCTTCTTCCGGCATGTTCTGTACGCCGCGCTTAAGCGCCTCGGTGGCCAAGGCCGTATCTCCCGTGGCTTGGTAAGCTTGCGCCAACAGCAGCACCGATTCCACTCGGCGGGGAAAGGTGCTGTACGTGCTCTCCGCGTTGTAGCGGGCTTCCTCATGCTGGTCCGCTTCCATGAGCGCGCCGAATAGCGCAGCCCGGTGTTCCATCACGTCCGGATAACGGGAGACGAGCTGCTGGAAGGTGGAGGCTGTGAACTCGGGCATGCCCGCGTTTTGATACATGAGCCCCATGTTCAACAGCGCGACGGCGTCCTCGGGATAGGCGTTCAGCGTTTCCACAAGCTTACTGAAGGCCCGCGCGCGCATGCCCATGGCGGACATGACGGCGGCCTCCGCGTTGTTGCGAACCCGCAGGGCGTGGCCTTCGCTGGGATCCCACTCTTCGAGGACCGCCATGATGGCTTCGTGATCGCCCTCTCTGAAGTGCTCGAACAAGCGTTTAAGCGGATCGTCCGCGGGCAGCGGAGCGACAAGCTCTTCCGCCATGTCCATTTGCCGGATGATTATGGCCGCGACCGCCAGGGAATGACGCGCCTGCGTATCTTCCCCGGCGAGGATGGTCTCGCGGTTCTCGAGCAGTTCACGCAACCGGGCTTCCCGCCACAGGGTGTCCCATGTTTCGCCGGCCCCATCCGGCTCACCCGCTGCGAGCGTCTCCTCCTCCTCGTCATCAGGCTCCTCCGCACGGCGATTCTCCGCTCTGGCCAAGCGGCGATCTACGGCGGGTTGTTCGGGGAGCGCCCGCGCGGCTATCTGAAGATACTGCAAGGCTTCGGTGTATTCATCGCGCTGGAGCATGCAGGCGCCGATGATGTAGTTCGCCCAGCCGGATTCGGGTATCGCCTCGAGGATAGGTTGGGCGATCTCCTCGGCTTCCTCGAATTCGCCGGTCTCCAGCAAACTTCGGGCTAGCGCCAACTTGAGCGTGGTCAGATACTGATCTTCCCCGGGTTGCTCGGCCGCTTCTGGATCGCTTTGCTGCTCCTCCGCCACCAAATCCCGCAGTCCTTCAATCACCTCGTCGAGGTTGCCTTGAGCGCGATGGACGTCGATCAATCCCATGCGCGCCGGGAGCGATGTCTCATCAATTGTATCGAGCACGCGGCGGAGTGTAGTTTCCGCTTCGTTGTATTCGCCTTCCGCTAGATAGAGGAGAGCCAGGTTTACGTGCGCGTGTCCTTCGGAGGGATACTGATCACGCAGTTGCTCCAAGGTGTCGATAGCATCGGTGGTGGCTCCAACCCGATGTTGGGTATGGGCGAGGAGGATGCCTCCCTTAAGCGGATCCGCCGTGGCGAAGCTGTGCGCCATTTCAAGGGCTTCATCCTCCTGGTCTTCTTCGACGAGCAAATGGACGGCCTCGGTATAAGCTTCCTCGTAATCACTTCTCCGTTCGATGGCCTCTTCAAACGCCTCCAAGGCGTCCTCTGTTTCATCCTGCGCCGTAAGCGCCCGCCCCTTGCCCAAATAGGCCGCGGCGTTTTCCGGGTCCGCGGCGATGGCGCGTTCGTATTCGTTCACCGCCTCGGAATAGCGGCCAATGTGGAGGTAGGTATCGCCTCGTTCTTGGAGCTGCTCGCTGCGGCGTCCGCCGCATCCCAATCCTGTGGCGATTAACACTGCCGCCAGGCCAGCGCAGAATAGGGCTCGTATGGAGAAGGTGTACATGTGCGCCATTGCTCGGATCTCCTCACGCGAAGTAAATGATGTTAACAGACATGTTTTCCGTGTTGGCCCGCACATCCGTGCGGACCGATGAGAAACACGTCGCCGCTATAGGACTTCTGTGTAGTTCACCCCGTCTCCTTTTAGGGAACAGTGTCCAAGAGAATGGGGGTGGCCTGTGCTGCAAAGTCCTTCAAAAGGTCAAACGTGGCTTCTTCGCCCATGGGGCCCACCATGGTCGACACGCGGATCATGGCCGACGGCGTGGTTCCATGCGTCACCTGATAGCGCGCCCAGTGGAAGCTGTTTACAAAAAAGTTGCCTGTCAGATGGTCATCGGTCTTAAACCAGTACAGTACGGCTTCCCGCTGATCGCCCTTGACCAACACCAATTGCCGGGCTTCAAACATGATGCCGACGGGAACCGTGGTCTGTTCGCGGATTTCCCAACCGGCGCCCACAATGCAGACCTCCGGGAAGTGGAGGCTGCGCCGGCTGGCGCCGGCATGCACGACGGTGAGCTGAACAGGCCAGTTCCGCCGTCCCACATAATTCCGGATAAGTATGTTGCTGGTCTCGAGGATTTCCTTGGTCCGATCGTCCACTTCCTCATCTTCTCCATACTGTCTGTACTCGCCGAGGTGACGAGGAACCTCGAGCACATACTCTTCACCTGCCTGGTCCGCGGCTTGGGCTTGGTTCATGCGAATGGTGTAGTTCATGGCGAGGGCCATGGCGAGAAGGCCGATCGCGATCACGTAGTGCTTCATGGTTAAACCGTCTCCTTATCCGGAGGCTGCGGGCCGTTTTCCGGCATGTCTCCAGACTCGCGTGTGTCGGGCGCCAAGCGCCGCAATAGACTCTCCAAAGAGAAGAACAAGATGAAGGCGACGACGAAGATGAGGACGCCTGATACATCGTGAAATGTTCCCGCCGCGGCCTCGCTTCCCCAGAAATAGCCCACCACGCACAGGAGGAAGATGCGGAAAACATTCGAGACAATGGCGATCGGGGCGGACATGAACAGTAGAAAGACCTGGGCCCATGGGCGCGTCTTACTGATGTAGGCCATAATGGCTCCGAAAGCCAGCAGCGCGATAAGCGAGCGCAGTCCGCCGCAGACTTCCCCCACCAGCAGTTGGTCATCGCCAAAGTAGATGAACGAACCGTCCTGAACCATTGGCAACGTCATGCCATTAGCGGTGAGCACGGCGAGCTTCGTCGCCATCAGTTTCAGCTGCAGCGCGAAACTCTGGGTGACCGACTCCGGCATGGGGATCATGAACAGCAGAAACGCCAAGGGAAACCATATGGCTTTGGTGCGTTCCATACCGAAAAGAACCAAGGACAAGCCGAACACCATGGGAATAAACGAAAGCATTCCAAAGATCATGAAGTTCAGGTAGTTCCCCACAAGCATGACCAGAATGGCGCCCACAATAAGCAAATGGCCAATGGCGGCCGGTTGCAAAGGGGAGGCCATGAATTGGCCGCGCTGGCGCCATAGGAAGAAC
>JBKHFO010000185.1:0-7220 GCA_046540175.1 Candidatus Hydrogenedentota bacterium | reverse complement strand
GTTTATGAATGGTCGGGGCGGCCAGATTTGAACTGGCGACCCCCTGCTCCCAAAGCAGGTGCGCTACCGGACTGCGCCACGCCCCGACTTATGGACTGGAGTATAGCATAGGGGGCTTGGTGTGGCAAAGAACCTGAATCCGGGGATTAGCCTTCCCTGTCAAGGGTTCCTAAGAAGCCAGGAATATGTAACGCGGCTTAAACACGGTTACCGGCCTTGGAGGCGTTCGGCAAGGGCGCGGGGTTCGGTGACGGGTTCGGAACAGGTGAAGTCCCTGCAAAGATAGGCGGCTGGTTCTCCGTCAACCAATTTCTTATCCTTGAGAAGGGGGATTTCGGTTTCGATAGCCGGCGTTTTCCCGTCCCCGTCCGTCCAGGCCAGAATCTTATTGGGCGCGAAGTGGTTATGCACGGTCTGGGCCAGCGCTTCGAGCGCTTTGGAATCCTTGGGGCCGGCGAGAGCCACTTCCAGAGGCGGGCGCAGGAGGAAGTCGGCCGCGCAGAGCATCTTGGTCATGGCGGCGGGCGCTTCTTCGAGATTCCCGGCGTTGATACCCAGAATGGTCTCGGCCTTCTCGCGGTACGCGCGGTTATCCGTGAGCCAGCTCATGCGCAACAGGAGCAGCGCGCCGGCGCTGTTGCCCGAGGGCTCGGAGCCGTCCATGACGGGTTTGGGATGCGCGATGAGGCGCGGGTCCTCGCCGCTGGTGTAGTAGAAGCCGCCGCTCTCGGGGTCCCAGAATTTGAAGATCATGTCCTCCAGCAACTTTTGGGCGGTCCGCAACCACGTTGTGTCAAACGTGGCCTCGTATAGCGTCACAAGACCATTGGCCAAGAAGGCATAGTCGTCAAGATACCCGCCAATGCGGGCTTGGCCGTCCCGGTAGCTGTGCAGCAGGAAGCCCGCGTCGGGGTAAAGGCGATCCACGATGAAACGGGCGGCGCGCTCGGCCCCTTCCCGGTAGCGAGGGTCCCGCAAGACGGCATAGCCCTGCGCCATGGCCCCGATCATGAGACCGTTCCACGACGTGAGGATCTTGTCGTCCCTGCCGGGCCGGACGCGTTGATCGCGCGCTTCGCGGAGCCGGGCGTTGAGCTGGTCGATACGGGACCAGAACTCCTCCAGCGTCAAACCCCGCTCCTCCGCGAATTGCTCGGGCGGCGTGGTTACGTGCGGGATGTTCTTGTCCGAGTGATACGGCTCAAGGGAGGCGAAATTGCCCGTGGGACTGATGCTATAGTACGCGCAGTAAAGATCGGCGTCTTCCCGGCCGAGTATGCCGCGGATTTCCTCGTTCGTCCACAGGTAGTACGCGCCTTCCTCGCCCTCGCTGTCGGCGTCCTCCGTTGAGAAAAAGCCGCCTTCGGGATGGGTCATCTCCCGGAGTTGATAGTCCAGGGTCTGCCCGGCGGCGCGCTTGAGGACAGGGTCGCCAGTGGCCTGCCACCCCTCCAGATAGACCTCGCACAACTGGGCGTTGTCGTACAGCATCTTCTCGAAGTGGGGCACGAGCCAGCGCTCGTCCACCGAATACCGGTGGAAACCGCCGCCCACGTGATCGTACATCCCGCCCAGGGCCATGGCCCGCAAGGTTTGTGTCGCCATGTCGCGGGCCTCGGCGTCGCCGGTGCGGTCAAAATGCCGGAGCAGCAGGGCGATGGCGCCGGTGGGCGGAAACTTGGGCGCGCCGCCAAAGCCGCCGTGGCGGGCGTCATAAGCTTGCTTGAGTTCGCCAACGGCCTTGTCGAGCACTCTTTCATCGATCGCCCCGTGAAGGTGCGCAACCTGATGCACCGCTTGGTTCACATAGTCCGTGAGCTGATTCGCGCTGTTGAGCACCTCGTCCCGCCGTTTCTCCCACGCATTCGCCACGGCGGTCAGTACGGATTTGAAGGCTGGCATGGAACCATAGTTTTGGGGGGGATAATAGGTTCCACCGTAAAACGGTTTCAGGCCGGGCGTGAGGAAGACGCTCATCGGCCAGCCCCCTTGGCCGGTCATGATCTGCACCGAGGTCATGTAGATGTCGTCGAGGTCGGGGCGCTCTTCCCGGTCCACCTTAATGTTGACAAAGAGCCGGTTCATCACCTCGGCCGTCTCTTCGTCTTCAAAGGACTCATGGGCCATGACATGGCACCAGTGGCACGCGCTGTAGCCGATGGACAGGAATATGGGCTTGTCCTCCCGCATGGCTTTCTCCAACGCCTCTTCCCCCCACGGATACCAGTCCACGGGATTGTGGGCGTGCTGGAGCAGGTACGGGCTTGTCTCGTGGATAAGGCGATTGGTGTGCTTGAAATTCTTGGTCTCTTGTTCGATCATTGCCGGCGACCTCCTTTGGGAGTTCAGGGGGGCGGTATTTATAGGCGCCGTGACGCGACTGCCTTTACTCTACGGAAACACCATCGCCCAGGCGTCCATTCCGCTGCCCCCCGGTTAAAGGAACGCCACAGAGCTGCAGTCAAGACGCGGATAGACACACTTAAATGCTTGGAAGGGGAAAAGGTACGGCCGCCGCGGAGATTTCGCTGAGATTTGATGTGTCAGGGGGATGTATTCAGCGCGGCCCCCGCGAATTGGGGCCTGCTGAATCCGGTGATACTTCAGCTCCAGACAGCGAAGAGTAGAGTTCGTGTTTGGAACGAGTACTCCGATTCAGTTGTGACCGTTCCTTCTAATGCTGGCTTGCCGCAATGTCTGTGCGCAACCCCTCTGGCCGCTTTACATCTCGAGCGAGCGCTCTTACCATAAAGGGAACGTGAACAACGGTGTCTTCACAGTTTTTCAGACAGAGGAGCGAGCATTTCGATGGATCGGATTCAGTTTCAGCATGTGATCCCGTGGATGGCGGGGGTTTTGATTGCGGTTGGCGGCGCGGCGTATGCGGAAGGGCCGGCGTTGCCGGAGGAGCCGCCGGGACCGCATTTCGAGTTGACGGCGGAAACGCATGAAACGCTGGAGAGCTTTCGCCGCGGCGACCCGTTGTTGGTGACGACCTATTTCTATTGGTACAGCGTGACCACGGGCGAACACATCACCCATGCGGATGGAAGCGACGCACTCACGACGCATCCCGCCGAGATGGACGGGCTTTGCTACATGGATCCGGATTGGCATTACGGTGAGCTGCGCGACATGATGGACGCGGGGCTTGACGTGGCGCTGCCCGTCTATTGGGGGGTGCCGGGCGAGTATGACGAGTGGAGCTTCACGGGGCTGCCTCCACTCGTGGAAGCGCACGATCGTATTTTGGAAGAAGGAAAGACGCCGCCGCAAATCGGCCTCTTTTACGACACAAGCATCCTGAGGCACAACGCCTTTCACGAGGACGGGTCTAGTCTCCACGTGGACATGAGCACGGCCTATGGGCAGGAATGGTTCTACACGGCCATGCGCGACTTCTTCTCTCTGATTCCGCCGGATAAATGGGCGCGCGTTGACGGGAAGCCGCTTGTGGTTCTGTACGGCGCGAACTGGGCGGCGGACCAGGCGGAGGAGCAGTTCGCGCATGTGCGAGAGCGGTTCAAGGAGGATTTTGGCACGGACTTCTTTCTCGTGGGCATGCGGGATTGGATTGGAGACCTCGACGCTGCCTATCAGTGGGGCGGCGCGCTTGGGCTTGAACTTGACCCGGAAGTGGCCGCCCTGGGCCCAGGCTACGACCACAGCGCCGTGCCCGGCCGGGAGCCCCTCGTGATGGAACGCGAAGACGGCCGGTTCTACGTGGACCAGTGGTCCAAACTGCTGGCCCTGCACCCCGATCGCCGCCCTTGGATGGTGCACGTCGAAACGTGGAACGAGTGGCACGAGGGCACAGACATCGCTGATAGCCGCGAATTCGGCCGGCAGTACATCGTCTTGACCGATCTGTTTGCCCGTCTTTGGCGGGAAGGGGTTCGCTTGCCGCTGGATGGCCCCTACGCGGACCGCGAGGCGGTGGAGTGGACGCCGGCGGAGGCCGATGGCCTGGCCTTGCGCGAAAGCGAGGGCGACGGTGTCTGGGGAATTGAGGACATTGAAGGGGCCGAGGCGGCCGTTTCACAGCCCAGTCCCGCGGCGGACGGGCGTTACCTGTATTTCGTGGTGGACGAAAGCTTCGCCTATGACCTGGACGGCGTTACCACGGAAGCAGAGGTGACCTACCGGGACGCGGGGGCCGAGGCGATAGGTATTCAGTACGATAACCTCGATCCCGATGTCGGCGCGGTCTCGGGCGCCTTCCGCGATAGCGGGACAACGGCCTTGACGGGGTCCGGCGACTGGCGCACGGCCACCTTTGAGTTGCCCGAAAGCCGTTTTATCGGCCGGGCGAACAGCGCTGACTTCCGCATCTATCCGGAAGGCGGGGAACAGGAGCTGGCTGTCAAACGCGTTCGCGTTCGGTATGCCGAATAGGTTGTGGAAGCGAATGCCGTTCTTGTGACTGCCTGGCGCGATTCGTTGCGCGGATACCCAGAATGACGTAGGATGGAGTTTGCATTGGTGTGTAATCCAACGAAAGGAGAATATCATGGGCGCGTCACGGTGGGTGAAAAACAGTGTGGTGGTTGCTATGGCGCTGTGTTGTGGAGCGGCCGGGGCGGATGAATTGGCGCCGAAGGCCTTTGAACCGTTGCCCTTGGGAACCATCGAGCCCGAGGGTTGGCTGCGAGAGCAGCTGCAGTTGCAGGCCGGCGGGTTAACCGGCAACTTGGATACGTTTTGGCCTGATGTCATGGATAGCGGCTGGATCGGCGGCGATGCCGAGGGTTGGGAACGCGCCCCCTATTGGCTTGACGGGCTCGTACCGCTCGCGTGGCTGCTGGACGACGACGAACTCAAGGCGAAGGCGGACGAGTGGGTCGATTATATTCTTGAGAATCAGCACAACGACGGCTGGCTCGGCCCCTTGCAGAGTCCGGGCTATCAGGAGCGGGATCCGTGGCCGAACTACGTCATGCTGAAGGTCCTCACTCAGTACGAAAGCGCAACAGGAGACGAACGCGTGCAGCCCGCCATGATGGCTTTTCTTCGCACGTTGGACGAGCAGCTCGACGAGCGGCCCTTGTTCGATTGGAACCGGTTTCGGTGGCACGACCTCGTGATTACCATCCATGAGTTATACGAACGCACGGGAGAAGAATGGCTGCTGGAACTCGCGGAGCAAGCCCACGAGCAGGGATACGACTGGCTTACCCATTTCGAGGACTTGCCCCACAAAGAACGAGCGGACTCATGGCAGTACGACAACCACGTCGTGAACCACGGCATGGCCGTGAAGACGCCCGCGCTTTGGTATCGCCAGACGGGCGATTCTGCGTATAAGGATCAAGTGCTTGGGGCCATCGCCGAACTCGATCAGTATCACGGCCAGGTCACGGGCATGTTCACGGGCGACGAGAGCCTGGCGGGGAAAATGCCTTCCCAAGGGACGGAAACATGCGCCGTGGTCGAGTTCATGTACAGCCTGGAAGTGGCGTTGGCCATCACGGGTGAACCAACGTTGGGCGATCGGCTCGAACGCATTGCGTTCAACAGTTTGCCCGCTCCTTTCAAGCCCGACATGTGGGCCCGGCAATATGTGCAACAGGCCAACTTCGCGGTGAGCCGCGTAAGCGAGGATCGCATCTACACCACCAATGGGCCCGATGCGAATGTTTACGGGGTTGACAGCCATTATGGATGCTGCACAGCTAACATGCATCAGGGGTGGCCGAAGTTCGCGGCCCATCTCTGGATGCGTTCGCCGGACGGCGGGTTAGCGGCCGCGGCCCTCGCGCCATCGACGGTGCGCACGGATATTGGCGGCGCCCCCATCACCATCCAGCTGGAGACGGATTATCCCTTCCGCGAGACGTTGACCTTTACGGTAACGGCGGAGGAGGAAACGGAGTTTCCCCTGCATCTGCGGATACCGGGATGGGCTCACTCGCCTGTACTCGCTGTGGAGGGCGAGGAAGAGCAGGTAAACCCCGGCGAATTTCACACCCTGGAGCGCGTATGGCAAGAAGGGGACACCGTCTTCACGCTTGAACTGCCCATGGACGCCGAAGTTCACCAACGCTACAACGACGCGGCGGCCGTTAGCCGTGGACCGCTCGTGTACAGCATGTCCATCCCGAGCGTTTGGCGCCAAATCGGCGGGGAGGAGCCTCGCGCGACCTGGGAGGTGTATCCCACCGCCATGTGGAACTACGGGCTGGTTCTGGATGAAAACGAGCCGGCGGAAGCCATCACGTTCGAGGAACAGCCGATGGCCGGGAATCCGTTCACGCCGGAGAGCGCTCCCGTGACCGCCGAGGTGAAGGGCCGGCTGGTCCCGCCATGGGTGCTTGAACACAGCGCCGCCGGGCCGCCGCCTCAAAGCCCGGTGCGAACGGAGCAGCCCGAGGAGTCCCTGGAACTTATTCCTTACGGCAGCACGGATCTCCGCATCACCGAGTTCCCTGTAATCGAATAGTGGGCCGCGTCAGGCGAGGCCTTAGGTGAAGGAGGAACAGACACCATGCGCATTACGTGTACAGCGATGGGACTTGTGATCATGGCCGCAATTGGCGCGGCCGCGTCCAGCGCCGCCGAAGAACCCGAACGAAGCCTGGAACTGTTGAGGGAGCGCTTCATCGCGGACCAATTGAACCGAAGCGTTGACCCGGATCGCGTCCGGGAATTGATGGACACTATCGAAGAGGACGGAACCTGGCCGGGTATCGATTATGAAGATGTTTCGCGCACGGGCTTCGAACACCGGAACCACCTCGATCACATGCTTTACCTCGCGCGCGCATTTCGGCAAGAGGATTCTGGATTCCAAGGCGATTCCGAAGTGCGGGATGTGGTCCTATCCGCGCTGGATTCCTGGCTCGAAAACGATTTCATCTGCGACAACTGGTGGCATAACGAGATCGGCACGCCCGGGCACATGGTCAACATCCTGCTACTTCTGGAGGACGAGTTGAGTGAAGATCAGTTAGCCAAGGGCGTGGAGATTGCTTCCAGGGCGAATTTTGAGGGCGTTGGCGCAAGGCCTGGCGGAGACTTCGTCAAGATCGCCGAAATCAAGGCGCAACGCGGCGTGATTGAGCGGGACGCGGAAGTTGTGGAACGGGCCACGCAGGCCATTCGCGACGAACTCCGGATCACCACCGGCCGGGGTATCCAACCCGACTTCAGCTTTCACCACCGGCATGACGGCGTTTACAACGTGAGTTACGGCCGGGGCTACGCCGCCGCGGTCGCCAGTT
>JBKHFO010000184.1:0-7222 GCA_046540175.1 Candidatus Hydrogenedentota bacterium | reverse complement strand
CCACTCCTAATCGCCGGTTAACCGCAACGCTGTCTTCCCGGCGGCCAAGGCTGAGTTGTCCGGCTAATTGGCGGCAGGGAGAAAAAACGATCCAGTACACGGGATAAAGGAGTTCCCATGACAACCCTTATGCAAGAACTCAAAACGCGGCCCGTCCAGATTTCGGATGGGGCCTGGGGAACGGCCCTGCAAAACCGGGGGCTTGAAATGGGGGCGTGCCCGGAGATGTGGAATCTTGAGCATCCCGAGGAGATTCGGGCCATCGCCGAAGCGTATCGCGAGGCCGGGGCGCAGCTCTTGACGACCAACACCTTCGGGGGAACGCGGTTCAAGCTGGGAATGCGGGGCTTGGAGGATCGCGTGGCCGAAATCAACCGCTCAGCCGCCGCGATAGCGCGCGAAGTAATGGGGCCAGACGCTCATATTCTCGGCTCCATCGGGCCTAGCGGTCATATGTTGCTCACGGGCGACGTAACCGAGGAACAGCTCTACGACGGATTCGCGGAACAAGCCCAGGCGCTGGAAGAGGGGGGCGCGGATGTCGCGGTCGTCGAGACCATGAGCGCCATCGATGAGGCCTCCATCGCCGTGCGCGCGGCGCGGGCGAACACCCGCATGGAAATCATATGCAGCTTCACGTACAACCAGTTGCCTGACGGCCAGTACAGGACCATGATGGGGGTGAGCCCAACAGAGATGGCCCGGGCCCTTCTCGATGCGGGCGCGGACATGCTCGGAACCAATTGCACCCTTGGCCCGAAGGACATGGTGGGCGTTGTGCAAGAGTTGCGCGCCGCCGCGCCTGATGCGCCCTTGCTCGCCTCGCCCAACGCGGGCAGTCCCACGCGCACGGACGAGGGCCGCGATGTCTTTCCCGAAACGCCCGAGTCCATGGCGGAGGCCGTGCCCGCGCTGCTGGAAGCGGGGGTCAATATCGTCGGGGGATGCTGCGGGACCACCGATGCGCACATTCGGGCCATCGCCAAGGCTGTGTCGGAATACCGGGGCGCGAGCGCCTGACCAGAAAAAAGAAGGGAACAAGCGCCGTATGAAATCCTTTACCCGTCTAACCACGAGTTATCCCGCGGATCTCTTGTTTGGCTCATGCCCGGCGCCGGTCGCCGTTACTCCGGAAATCACCATCGGCGGGGGCGAGGTCTTGCCCGAGGTCAACTACATGCTGCCTCATGGCTTTGAAGTGGCCGAGGCCGCCTTGGACAACACCGCCGCCCTTTACCGCTCCATGGCCCAGGGCGTGTTGCAGCGCGCCGAGGATCTCGGCATACCCCGGCTGGTCATTGAGATTGAACTCGTCTTCGAGCTGACCCTCAACCCCGCCTGGGGCGAGCGCGTCATCCAAGTCACGCGCGAGGTCATCGAGGACTACAAGGCCAAGGGCGTGCATGCCGCGCTGCGGACGACCGTGGCCGACATCCGGGACCGGGTCAGGCCGCCCCGGAACCGCACAAGCAAGGAGACGGGGCTGGTCCTGGAAACGTTTGACCGGTGCGCGCCCTATTCCGACATTCTCGCTATCGAGTCCACCGGCGGCAAGGAAGTCTCCGACGGCGCCATTCTGAGTTGCGACATCGGCGGGGTGATTTTCGCCCTTGGCGTGCTCGGCTCGCAGGATATGGCGTTCCTGTGGCCGCGCATCGTGGACATCGCGCACGCCCACGGCAAGGTCGCCGGGGGAGACGCCGCCTGCGGATTCGCCAACACGGCCATGCAACTCGCCCGCAAGAGGATGATTTCCTCCACCTTCGCCGCGGTGGTCCGGGCCATCGGCGCGGCCCGCAGCCTTTGCGCCATGGAGGCGGGCGCCGTAGGGCCGGACAAGGACTGCGCCTACGAAGGCCCCATCTTGAAGGCCATCACCGGGATCCCCATCGCGATGGAGGGCAAGAGCGCGGCGTGCGCCCATTCAAGCCACATCGGCAACGTGGCCATGGCGTGCGCGGATCTCTGGAGCAACGAATCCGTGCCGTACGCGCAGCTCTTTGGCGGAAACACGCCGGAGACCTGCCTCGAAGAGCTTTGGTACGATTGCAAGTTGCTGAACACGGCCCGGGAACACGGGGAAGCGGAGGTCTTAGCCGGGCTGCTGACCGAATCCGACGTCAAGACCAGCGCCGAGGCCCTCGTCCTTTCTCCCATGGCGGCCATCCGGATTGGCCAAGCCATTACCGGTGCTTACGACGACTATGCGTCCCGCGCGTATAGCGCCGCCCGGGAAGCGGTGGCGTTGTTGCGCGAGGCCACCGAGGCCGGCCGCCTGCGCCTTTCTCCCATGGAAGCGCCTTGGCTGGACATTATCGAGGGAGGACTCGACGAGTTCGGCGGCTTGGACGGCAAAGTGATTGACCATTACGTGAAGCAGTACGAGAAGGAATTTATTCCGGCGGAGTACGGTGTGGAATAACTTTCGACCGGCCGTTGGCGGCTCCAAGGGGCCATCGGCCGTCTATTGGATTATGAGGTCTTCTCGATTTGCGTGAAGTCCGCCACGAGTTGCAGCGCCCGCAGCACGTCCCGCAGCAGGGCGTGGCGGTTCGCGCGCAGTTGCGCGTCCTCGCTGTTCACCAGCACGGCCTCGAAGTACGCGCTAATCGCCGGGGTCCACTCCGCCGCCTCCGTCAAGGCTTCCGCCAGCTCGCCCGCCTCGACCAAGGCGGTCACCTTCTCGCGCCGCTCATGCACAAGGGCGTACAGGGGCCGCTCGGAATCTTCCAGCAGGCTTTCGTTCACCTCGTCGGCGGGCTCCTTGACGATGCGCTGCATACGTTTGCTCTGTTCCGCGAGATCCTGCACGGTCTCGTGGCCGAGCGCGCTGAGCGCCTCAAGGCAGCGGCGGAAGCGTTGCGGCCGGGGAAAATGCACGTGCAAGGCCGCCGCGATAAGATCGTGCGAATACCCTTCCTCCCGCGCGGCCACGGCCATGCGGTCGCGCAAGAACTGAAGCAGGTCCTTGCGCGTTTGCTCGGGATCCTTCGCGAGGTCCGCGTAATTGGCGATGGCGGCGTCCGTGAGCGCCTCCAGGTCCACGTCTACTTCGGCGCGCCGCAACAGGGCCAAGAGCGCGAGGGCGTTCCGGCGCAATCCAAACGGATCGCTGGCGCCTTTGACGCGCACGCCGATGGCGAAGTACCCCGCCAGGGTGTCCAGCCGGTCCACGATGCCCGCCACAAGCCCTAGGATTCCCTCGGGCAGGTCATCCCCGCTCTTGCGGGGCAGGCGATGCTCGAACAAGGCGCGGGCGATCTCCTCGGGCAAGCCTTCCTTCCGGGCGTAGAGCATGCCCACCACGCCCTCAAGGGAATCGAACTCGAAGACCATCTGCGTGGCGAGATCGGCCTTCATGAGCCGCAGCACCTGCGTCATGGCCTCGTCGTCCACGGCGGGCAAGTGATCCTTCACGCGGGTATGAAGGGCGCGCATCCGCTCCACCTTGTCGGCCATGCTGCCCAGTTTCTGATGGAACAGAATGGTGTCGAGCCGCTTGGCGAACGTTTCAAGGGAATGTTTGGTATCCGTGTCCCAGAAGTAACGCGCGTCCCGAAGACGGGCGTTGAGCACCCGTTCGTTGCCTTCGCGGATGAGCCGCCGGGCTTCCTCATCGTGACGGCCATTGGCCACCGCGATGAACTTACGGCTCAGCCCGCCGGATGCGTACCGCAAGGGCGCGTAGCGCTGGTGCTCTTTCATGGGCGTGATGATGATTTCTTCGGGCAGGACAAGGGCGTCCTCGGGGATTTCGCACACCAGCGGCTCGGGCCATTCCACGAGATCGCAGAGTTCCTCGAACAAGTCCGCCTCGTCCTCCGGCGTCACTTGAAGCC
Source organism: Candidatus Hydrogenedentota bacterium (assembly GCA_046540175.1). Taxonomy (GTDB): domain Bacteria; phylum Hydrogenedentota; class Hydrogenedentia; order Hydrogenedentales; family SLHB01; genus SKRY01. The sequence goes on along the minus strand of JBKHFO010000184.1, from coordinate 3,383 downwards.
CCGCCGTTTCGGAGCATTCCCGGATACCGGCGCGCAGGGCCTCCATCCGCTCTTCCCGGTCCACCATCACTTGGCGATCGCGCAGGACATCGCCGTAGGAGTCCGCATCGGGAACCGTAACGGCGCCGGGGGCGAGCCTGCGATGGCCATACGTGACGGCGCCTCCGTGGAGGCAGCGCTCGGGTCCGATGTCCGAGGCCTCGCGCAGTCGCCAGGCCACGGGCAGTGCGTGCGATCCGTGCAGCGCCAGCAGCCAGCGCACCGGCCGGGAAAAGGTCACTGTTGAGTCTTCCCAGCCCATCGACTTCTGAAAGCGCAGCCCTTCAAGCAAGGCGGTTATAAGCCGCTGCGCCATGGCGCTCACGGGTTGACCGGGGACGTGCACCTTGACGAAACAGTACTCGGCCTTGCCATGGGTAACAAAATAGATATCTTCCGGCCGGGCGCCTTGGGCTTCGGCGAACTTGCGGGCGGGCGTTGTCCACTCGCCGTTCTCGTCCACCGCGGCGTTCTTGCGGGGGCCCCGCGCCTCGCGGACCTCATCGGGCTGCCGGGCGGGCATGGTATCGACCCGGAGCGCGATGCGGCGCGGCGTGATCCAGAGCTGCGTGGGGCCGTGCTCAATGCCGAGATCAGCCAGCGTCTTGTCAATGATGGGGGGCGCTTGCAGAAGAATCTCCTGGATGTCCCGGTGAGGCAGCTCCTCCACGCCAATCTCGATGAGCAACGTATCGGTTTCGTTCAGCGAGTCGAGCGGCGGTTCGGGTAGCGCTTCGGTCTGCGTGACGCGCGGCTTTTCAAAACGCCGTAGGGGGAACCCCATTTCTTCCCGTTGATCACGGAAGGCATGGGCGCACCGCTCCGCCACCGTGCGGCAACGCAGGAGAAAGCGGCCGCGCTCGGTCACGGAAAGGGCGCTACGCGCGTCGAGCACGTTGAAGAGATGCGAGAGGCGCAGGCAGTGGTCGTACGCTGGCATGACCAGGCCCAATTCAATCAACCGGAGGGCTTCTTCTTCCCAAAGGTGGAAGATCTGGAAGAGCTTGTCCGTGTCGGCGTGCTCGAAGTTGTATTTGCAGAACTCCACCTCGCCCGCGTGGAAGATATCGCCGTAGGTAATGCCTTGCGGCGCCCATTCGATATCGTAGACATTGTCTTTGCCTTGGAGGTACATGACGATGCGCTCGATGCCATACGTGAGTTCGCAGGCGCGCACGTCGAGCTTGAGGCCGCCGCATTCCTGAAAGTAGGTGAACTGAAGGATCTCCATCCCATCGAGCCACGCTTCCCAGCCAAGGCCCCAGGCGCCGAGGGAAGGGCTCTCCCAGTTGTCTTCCACGAACCGGAAATCGTGGAGGCTGAGATCAAGCCCCAGCGCTTCCAAGGACTGGAGAAACAGCTCTTGCACGTCCCACGGCGAGGGTTTCAGAATAACCTGATACTGATGGTAATGCTGGAGCCGGTTGGGGTTCTCGCCGTAGCGCCCGTCCGCGGGCCGGATGCTCGGTTCCACGTAGCCCACCCACCAAGGTTCGGGACCCAGCACGCGCAGGAACGTCGAGGGATTGGAAGTGCCCGCCCCCACCTCCGTGTGATAGGGCTGGGCGAGAATGCAGCCCTTGTCCACCCAGAAGCGGTTTAAGGTTTGTAGGACGTCCTGCATGTACATGAAAATGGGTCCTTCGTGTTGGGTTTTAGGACGCTCGGGCGTTGCGGAAAACGGCTCGAAAAGACGGCCGCGTAGTCTCCGGAAGTGACGCGATTCTAGGCGCGATATCCCCTGAAGTCAACGCCAGCGATGCGCAATGACGCCCCCTTACAAGCGGAGCACGCTGAATCCGCCTCTGATTTCGACCACGGCCCCCTGTGCGTAATTGAAATATCCTTCGGCGAACGCGGCAACTGCTTGGGCAATATCGTCGGGCGTGCCCCATCGGCGTTGAAGAAGCAAGCCTTCCTCAATCAGCCGGTCATATTTGTCGGTGACGGGGGCCGTCATATCCGTCTTGATAATGCCGGGGCGAATCTCGAAGACGTATATGCCCTCGTCCGCCAGCCGGACGGCGAAGTTCTGGGCCGCCATGCTGAGCCCCGCTTTGCTAAGGCAATATTCAGCCCGATTGGGGCTGGCCGTGTTCGCGGAAATGCTTGTGATAAAGATAATGGCGGGCGGACGGCGTTTACCTTCAGCCAGCTGCTTCAGCATCTGATGCGTTACCGACTGCGTGAGAAAGAAGGGGCCTTCCAAATTGACATTCAGCAGACGGCGCACGCTTTCGGGCGTGGTTTCCAGAATGTCCATCCGCTTATCAGGCGAAATGCCGGCATTGTTCACCAAGACATCAATGCCGCCAAACGTCTCAACGGCTTGGGTGATGATGTGCTGGTGATCTTCCAGCTTGCTTATGTCCCCGCCTAACGGCAAACACCGCCGGCCCAATTCTTCGACGCGATCCTTGACTTCGTAGACGCCTTTTTCACGGTTAGAAGGGTCGGCTTTGGTGGCGCAAGCCACGATGTCGTAGCCATGCCGGGCCAGCGTCAAGGCGATGCCCCGGCCAATCCCCCGGCTGGCTCCGGTGATAAGCGCTACTCCCTTGCCCTCCATACCATGCTCCCTCGTTTGCGGTTGTGAAGCAAAGATGACTGTACTTGGTCCGTCTTAAATTTGTGGATGTCCCGTACCGCCGGCATCTTGCCGGCTCTCAAGCACAATTTCCCCTTTGAAGGGGGTTAAGGGGGAAGTTTTCCCCCGGCCAGGCTCCTCATCCGGCGATTAGGGGCAATAGACAGGATTTGCGGGATGAGGCCACTAGTGCTTAGTCCGTCTAAACCTGTAGATGTCCCGATTGCGTCTGACTTAATCCAAACTACTGTCACAAACAAATCCACTATGTCGTGAACTCCTATCGAAGCCGGCCCAGTGGCGCAAAGCCGTATTGCGCATTCCCGGCTTCATCTTGTTAATCCTGTCTATTCGCGCCTGATCTTCGGATAATAAGGAGGCTGTGCCAGCGGAGAACATCCCCCTTGATCCCCCTTCAAAGGGAGAAGTGTGGTTGAAAGCCGGCAAGATGCCGGCGGTACGGAACATCCACAAATCTAGCGCGGAAGGCCCACTAGCCGCGCAGCAGGTCTTTGGGCGTCAACTCACAGGAAAACCTTGGCGGCGGCGATAAGTACAGGCAAAGCGCAGCCCCAGGAAAAGCCGCTTCCAAACCCGAAAGCCCCCTGATTCGCATAGGTTTGTTTTCCCGTGGGCGTGTGCCATACGAACCTACAGCAACTCGGCGATTTGCACCGTGTTGAGCGCGGCTCCTTTGAGCAGATTATCGGAAACCACCCACATGTCCAAGGCGTTGGAGTGGGATATGTCTTCGCGG
>JBKHFO010000183.1:0-7227 GCA_046540175.1 Candidatus Hydrogenedentota bacterium | reverse complement strand
TCGGCGGGCTGGTTGGGGCCGGATTCCTCTCCGGTGACGTTCGCGGGGTCGACATCGGCGCCGGTCTTGTCCTTGGGCTTCGCCTGCTCTTTCTCTTTGTCCTCGCCCCTATTCTTGCCATGGAGCTTGCTCTTCGAGTGTTTGCTCTTGGAGCTTTCCTCGCCCGTTAGGGAGTCAATGTAATCCTCGGCCGAATAGCGCGAGAGTTTATTGACCTCTTTCTGCACGGGCTTGAGTTCCTTGCTCAGATCTTTCTGCGCCTCTTCCACGTATCCGCGTACATCGCGGATGGTGTGGGTGACGATCTTGGCGAACTCGGGGAACTTCTCCGGCCCGATAACGATCAAGGCTATTCCCGCGATGATAATCAGTTCCGTAATACCCAAGCCTAACATAGTCTACTACCTTTATGAGCCGGAGCCATCGGCGTCCGCGCTTGCGTCATCTCCCGCACCCCGCCTGCGCACCACGAGATACGACATCCAAATGCTGCCCTCGTACAACAAAACCAAAGGAATGACCATGATAAACATGGAGACTGGATCGGGCGGGGTGAGGAAAGCCGAGGCCACGGTCATCAAAATGATGGCGATCTTCCGGTATTGTTTAAGCGTTTCGGGGGAAAGCAAGTCCATGTACACGAGGACCAGCACCACCATTGGAAACTGAAACGCGATGGCGAAACCGAGCAACCCCTTCAAGATCAGCGAGACGGTTTCGTTCATGCGCAACTGGATGTTGACCCCCTCCGGCGCCCAATCCATCAGGTACGGGAGCACGAGGGGGAAAATCAAGAAATAGGCGATGGCTACACCCGCCAGCCCCAATACACTGCCCCCGGCTATGAGTATGCGCACGGCCTGTTGCTCCCGAGGGCGCAGTCCAGGAAACACAAACGCGCAAAGTTGGTAAAGCACAAAAGGCAGTCCCAGAATGAGCGCCCCGTAAGCCGCCAGTTTCAGCCGCACAAGAAACGGTTCAAGGGGATTCAGGGCGGTCCATTCGGGCGCAGCGCGCTCATCGGAGTTCGCGGGCGGCTCGTCCGCGGCGGGCTGTTCGGCGTCGACGCCGGCTGCCTCCGGGGTAACCAGTTCAATGAGGTCCTCGTCTTGCAGTGGCCGCAAAGGCATGCTGACAGCGGCAAAAATATAATCCGAGATGGCGTAGCAGACAAGGAAGCCTACAAACAGCGCCACGGCGGAGCGGACGAGGCGGGTTCGCAGTTCGCCGAGATGCTCGGTGAACGTCATCCGCGCTTCTTCTGAATACACTATCCGAAATCCTTTGGCCTTATTTCCGGGTTTAGGCTACAATGCTCACCCCCTCTGGTGGACCTGCCCCAGCGGTGGCGCAACCACCGCCAGCCTACCCTCGCATGATCTCTATCCCAAATCGGGACTGCGCGCCGCCTTCTGGCCGTCACGACCCATTGGAACAGAGGCGCACTGTTACGATAAATCCACCCTTTGACCGGCCGGCCGCTGGCGTGCAACATTAACCGAGCATGGCGATGTGAGGGAACCGGCCCGCGCCACATCCCTATGATACTCCGCGCAGCGAGGTAAACGCAAGGAAAACGCCGCCCTTCAACCGCCGGCGGCGGACGCTGGCGGCTCCCGCTACAGCGGTTGCTCATGCACGGCTTGCGCGTCTTCTTCGCGCGCAGTTTCTCGTATGGCCCGGCGCTTGCGCCACATCCGGCGCAAATACATAAGCTGCAACACCGCCAGAGTGGCCACCGCCGCCACGAGAATGAACCAGGGAGCCTGCTCCGCGGCTTGTGCGGAGAGTTCCCGCATGAAATCAAACAGCAACACCCATGCGGCCACGGCAAGCAAGTTTCCGGCGGTAATAGCGGCGATGTTGATGGGCATGCGTATTCCGGCGAGGTGGCCCACAATCCCCCCGGCGACTGCGCCCGTGCCCCACACGGGGATAAACACGAAGACGGCGAGCCCAATGGCGCCAAAAGGCCGCACCCGTTTCTTGTTGTGTTCGGCCTTTTCCCGGATGTTGGAGATGACGGGGCCGACCACGCTCATGCGCGCTGCCCGGCGATAGCCCTCAATAAGAAGGGGGTAAAGGACAAGCAGCAGAAAGACGTCTTGAAGGCCTGATTGGTAAAGGATGAACAGGAAATGGTAGTCCAGATTCAGGCTCAAACTTACGCCAAACACTCGCCCCGCAACGATCTGGCCCAAGACGACTTGCCACAGCGATGCATACGGGTCAGGACGCAGGACAGCCAGGATCGCCATGGACAATAGCCATGCGCTCAACACAACGATGACGGCCTTCTTCACATCGCAAAGCGCGTGCTCAAGAGCCGCTCTTTCGCAGGGGTCGGATTTTGACATGCTCCGCTTCTTTCCTGACCGCTGTATCGGACCGGTTTACTGGGCTTTGCTCCGCCGGCGCTGACGCCACAGCGCAACTGCTGCGCTTCTGTAAACGAGCCGTTCAACCGACAAAACCGTGGAGCCAGTATACGGGACTTGAGGGTATGCTTCAAAAACGGGGCCACGGCCGTTCCCGCGCCGCCAGATTTCCGGTTTATTAGCGTCCGGCGCCCGCGTTCTTCTATCATTGGGGAAATGAAATTCAAGGAAGCCGTTTCAAGACGCGCCGCAACAACGTAGAATAAGCACAGGGAGGCTGCAAAACCATGAGCGAATCCACTCTTGCAGGCAAAAGCGCGGTCGTGACGGGCGGGAGCCGGGGCATTGGGCGGCACATCGCACGGGCGCTTCACGAGGCGGGGGCGTCCGTGGTGATCACCGGCCGGAACGAGACCACGTTGCGCCAGTCGGCTGAACAGATCGGCTGCCATTTCGTGGCATGCGACCAGCGCGATCCCGCCGCGATTGACGCCATGGCGGCGCGCGTCCGGCAGGACCACGGGGAGCCGGATATTCTCGTCAATAACGCGGGGCTCGTCCGGCGCGCTGCGGTTACGGAAATGAGCCTGGAGGATTGGCGAACCGTGTTGGAGACCAATCTCACCGGCGTCTTCCTCACGACCAAGGCGTTCCTTCCGGGCATGATCGCCCGGGAACGGGGCGATATCTTCATGATCAGCTCGATGTCCGGCAAGAGGGGCGATCCCGGTGGCTGCGCTTACAACGCCAGCAAGTTTGGCCTCCAAGGATTCGCCCAGGCCGTGAATTACGACGTGCGCCAGCACAACATCCGCGTGATGGTCCTCAACCCGAGTTCGGTGGACACAAGCGATGAACCGGGCGCGGCTCATGGACACGGTGTGTTCCTGCATGCCGCCGACCTCGCCGCCACCGTGGTCCATCTAGCGGCGCTGCCCGGCCGCACGCTCGTGCGCGACATGGACATTTGGGGCACAAACCCGCCATGATGGGGGCCGGTTCGACGAAAGGAGATGAATGAACCCCCTTCTGGATAGAATAAGAAACTACGCCGGAAAGCTGGCCACGGCGCCCTCCGATTCGCCAGAGGATGCGCCCGTGCTGAGGGGCGTCTTCGTAGCCGTCCTCACAGGCATACTTGTGATGGGCCATTTTCTCACCCCGGTTGGGGATGACCTGCTCCTACACAGCAGTCATGTGTTCCTGCGGAACATGTTCCTCATCCCCGTCATTCTGGCGGCGATCTGGTTCGGGGTGCGCGGAGCTTGTGTCACGGCGGCCGTCATAAGCCTGTTCTATGTGCCGCACGTGATCCTCCAATGGGGGGCGCGGCCTAGCGAAAACATTAGCCAAGCCGCCCAACTCGCCACGCTATGGGGAGTTGGGATCGTCGGCGGCCTCCTCGTCAACCGGGAAAAGAAGGCGATTCAGGCCATCGCCAACTGCCACGAAGGCACATTGGTCGCCTTGGTCACGGCCCTCGACGCGCGGGAACGCGACACGCAGTTGCATTCGTTGCGGGTTCGCGCCTACGCGGTGCTGCTGGGCCAGCAGCTCGGCTTGAACCCTCACCAGCTCGCGATCCTGGGCGAGGCGGCGCTGCTGCACGATGTCGGCAAGATTGGGGTGCCGGACGCCATCCTGCTGAAACCGGACGGGCTTACATCCAAGGAACGCGAAGTGGTGGAGAAACACCCCATCACGGGAGAGCGCATCCTGCGGGATGTCCCCTTTCTGCAAGAGGCCGCCCGCATTGTCTATGCCCACCACGAACGCTACGATGGCGGCGGCTACCCGGAGGGGCTCGCGGGCAATGAGATTCCGCTGGGCGCGCGCATCTTCGCCGTGGTGGATACCTTCGACGCCCTCCGGTCGGCCCGGCCGTACAAACCGGCGTTGAGCTACGAAGAAGCGGTCCGGACAATTCGAGAAGGCAGCGGGACGCAGTTTGATCCCTACGTCGTCGAAGCGTTCATGGCCGTGCCCAAAAGGAAATGGGACGAATTGGCGGAGAAGGTCCGGCGCGAGCATGCCGGGGCGCTCAAGGAAGTGGTCTGAAGACCGGTTACCGCGGCGCGGCGAGGTTCGCGTCAAGCCGGACAATGACCAACGCCGCGGCGATGTAAATCCCCACCGCGATCAGGACCACCATTTGGAACCCGAGGTGCACGGCCGTGAACGCCGCCAACGTCGCGCCCGTCACGGACAGGCATCCGTTGATGCCCCATGCCCAGGGGACCAGATTGTCCGCCCGGTCCGAGACGAGTTGCATCCCGGCGGGAAACGGCATCCCCATGCAGAAGGAAAGCGGCGCAAGCAGCGCGATGCTGGCGGCGATCTTCACGGGGTCGCTCCAGCCCGCTCCCGCGGTGTAGAGCAGGGGAAGCACGAACAAGTAGGCGACAGCGAACACGGCGATGCCCGTCACGCTCACGGCCACGATGCGCGGCGCGGGCCATGGCAAAGCGCCCGCCGTGAGGCTGCCGAGCCCGCTGAAGACCAGGAAGGCGGTCAACACCACCGCCATGGCGTACACGGGATAGGCGAGGAAGAGCATGAAGGTCTGGATGAACCCGATCTCAAGAAACATGAAGCTCAGGCCCAAGGATGCAAAATAGAGCAGGGTCCACCACCGGGCTCCCTTAACGCCGGGGCGGCGGGCCAGTGTGACGAGCGGCAGAAGGATAAGCACCGCGCCCGCCAGAATGCCTTGGCCGACGGTGGCCACGAGCACCACGTACCCCCATTCCACGAAGTTGGTCCACTGCGCGCCGAGATCCTCCAGTATCTGGGGCAGGGCGCTGAGCTTGAGAAAGCGGAAGAAATAGGGCTGATCGTCCGTGGCGGGCCGCACGTGGAACAGATACTCGCCGTAGTAGTCTTCGCGATCGTCCGAAAGAATCGCCTGCGCCGCTTCCACGTAGTAGGGCTGGTCGAGCTGAGTAAATTGTGTGGCGTCCTCGGGGTCCATGCCGGGGTAGTAGTCGAGGTCAAGGAACCGCTCTTCCGCGAAGTCCCGTAGCGCGGCCACGTCTTTGTCACCCATGGGCTCGGGCGTGACCACGATGGTTGCGTTGTTCCAAGAACGGATGAAGGCGAGGTGATTCTCCGGCTCTTCCACGCCCCGCTGCTCCAAGGCCTCGGCGGCCGTGGCGAAGAGTTTGATGGCGTCCCGCGGCGGCGTCTTCAACCAACACGTGAGGCCGAGCACGCCATCCTCGCTCAGCCGGTCCATGTATGAACTTACGGCCTCAACGGTATAGACGTAACTCTCGTTCAACGAGTATACGCCCGCGGCTGCCGCAGTGAAGGAGCCGAACAAAGGCAATTGGATCAGGTCGAACTCCTCGTCTGGATTCGCCTCGAGATAGCCGCGCCCCTCGGCGAGCACGGCGTCCACATCGGGCCGTTCGTACAGGCCGCCGGAAAACTCCCGGAACTCCTCTCCCATAAGATGGAACACGCCAGGATCCACCTCCACCGCCGTGACATGTTCGGCCCCCAGCAACAACCCCTGGAGCACGTCCGTCCCGCCGCCCGCGCCCAGAACGAGCACGCTCGGATCTTCTACAAGCCGGTACGGCAACGCCCCGGTCACGTAATCGAGCCATTGAAACCGGTCCAACTCGCCATCGAACCGGTTGATGGGCGACACCGCGCCTCCGTCAAAAAACAGGCCGATCTGTTCCGGCAACGCGCCCAGCTCGCCCATGGGATAGTTCGAGATTTGCCCCGGCGTCTCCCGGATAAGCTCGGACGACACCGCCGTCACCTGCGAAAGCGGACTGTAGGCCTCGGCCTCTATCGTGGCGTCGGGGAAATCGAGCGTGTAGGAAAGCTCTTTGTATTCCGACATGCGCACCGGGGTAATGCCCCCCGCGAACACTATGGCCAGGACCACCGCCAGCGGGATCGCCCGCACCACAAATTGACGCCACGGTCCCGCGCAGAGAATCAGATACGCCACCGCGCCGCCGCCCGTCAGCCAGTAGGGAATCGTGGAGGGCGGTTGAATGAAGAGAAGCCCGATGACCCCTAGCGCCCCTAGGCCGGCCCCGAACATGTTGTAGAAGTACAGGCGGCCGATGCTCCGCGAGGCGATGAAGAATCCGAGCGCGACGCACGAGGCTTCAAGAAAAAAGGGGATGGAGAGGATGAGGTATAGCAGCAGCAAATACCAGACTTGGCCGGGCTGCGTGGTGATTTGATACGTCTCGAAGGGGACCTGCTGACTGAGCGCGTAACACGCCGCGAAGCTGGCCGCGCCCAAAAACGCGCACACCCGCAGGACCGTGGCTTCCCGGCCCCGGATTCGTTCCCGCGCCAGCGACCACACCGTCCCGCTTGCGCCCAGTCCCAGCATCGCGAGGCTGATGATCATGTAGGCGAAGTGGTGCCATTGCCCGATGGAGAACACGCGCGTCAACGTAATCTGATACGCGATGCCCATGGCGCTGAGCAGCATGATGGCGGGATATAACGCGCGTGAATTCATGAAAACGGTCCTATGAGCGTATTGACAGACAAAAGCCCCCCAAAACAGACGTGGTCCCTAATCGCCGGGTAAGTGCGCTGCTCCGAGGGAGAGGATCCCCCTTGATCCCCCCCGTAGCGCCGGCGTCTCGCCGGCATGTACATCGCCGCTTGGAGTGTCCCTTTTTTGCCGGCAAGATGCCGGCGCTACAATTTCCCCTTTGAAGGGGGATCAAGGGGGATGTTCTCCTCTGGAGTAGCCGCTTACACGGCGATTTGGGGGTGACGCCTCAAGCGGCGCAGACCCGGCCTTCTCACTCGTCCTCACGAGTAAGGGGCACGAACCGGACCGGCATCACGTTACGCCGCGTGACTT
>JBKHFO010000182.1:0-7375 GCA_046540175.1 Candidatus Hydrogenedentota bacterium | reverse complement strand
ATCGCCCTAATGTCCGCGCCAAAAGCGGAACGTCATCCTCACCCAATGGGTGAGGCCGTACCGCCGGCGTCTCGCCGGCATTTATGAGCCGCCTGGAAAGCGGCGATGCGGTTCTTCCGAAAACTTATCCGGCGATTGGGGGTGACGTTCCCGTTGGCGCGTCTCTGATACAATCGGCGTCGGTTATGGGTGAAGGATGCACAACTGGGAGGTCGTACACTGTGAGAAACGGAGCAATGGCGATGTTGGGTTTGGTTGCGTGTGGGATTGGGTTGGGGATGGCGCCCCTGGAGTCGGAAGCCAACGGCGGGGATTACCTGTGGCTCGAGGAGATAGAGGGCGAGGACGCCTTGGAGTGGGTGGAGCAACAGAACGAACCCACCTTGCGCGCGTTGGAAGGGGATCCCGGCTTCGAGGCCCGAAAGACCCATGCTTTGGAGATCGTGCAAGACGAGGACCGCATTCCCGGCGTGGCCATCCGCGGAAAGTACGTCTACAACTTTTGGCAAGACGAAGACCACATTCGCGGTATCTGGCGGCGCATGCCATGGGAAGACTTCATTGAAGACAGCGAAGACTGGGAAATCCTTCTGGACGTGGACAAACTGGCCGAGGAAGAAGAGATGAGTTGGGTATGGCAAGGCGCGAACTTCCTTCGGCCCGAATACGAGAGATGCCTTGTCAGCCTCTCCGACGGGGGCAAGGACGCCTCGTACCTTCGCGAATTCGACGTGGAGCGCCAAGCGTTCGTGGAAGACGGCTTCAAGGTCCCCGAGGCGAAGACGAGCACGGCGTGGCTCGACCGGGATCGTGTGTTCATCAGCACCGCCTGGTTCGAGGACGCCCAGACGGCCTCCGGTTACGCGCGGACCACGCGGCTATGGGAACGCGGTCAGCCCTTGGAGGAGGCCCCTGTTATCTTTGAGGGCGAGGTGGACGATGTCTCCGTGTCGGCTTCGGTTTCACACGACGCGGACGAGAAACACGTTATCCTTCGCCGGGGCAAGACATTTCACACGCAGAAGCTGTTCTATTTCGACGGAGAGTCCGCCCAACCGCTCGATCTGCCCGAGCACATAAGCGTGGAAGGGCTCATCCAAGGGCATCTTGTGTTCCGCCTGCGGGAGGATGACCTGGGATTCGGCAAGGGCACCGTGGTCTCCACCCCGCTGGACGCGTTGGAGGACGGCGAGGCGCCGGATCCCGTGCCGGTTTTTGAGCCCACCGATCGCCAGGCGACCCTTCGCGGCCAGACCCGCCGCACGGGGGACGCGCTACTTCTTGTGTATCTAGACGATGTGCGGGGCCGGGCGGCGCGGTTTCATCCGCCGGCGGATGAGAACGGGGCTTGGCGAAAGGAGCCCATCGAACTGCCGGATCGCGGACGGCCCGGAATCATGGCCGCCGACGACGAGACCGATCGCGCCCTGCTTACCTACCAAGACTTTCTGACGCCGCCTTCGCTGCTGTTGTTGGACCCCGACACGCTCGAGACGGAAACCCTGCGGAAGGAGCCCGCCCATTTCGACGCGGATGGCCTCACGGCTGAACAATACTTTGCGGAAAGCGCGGACGGAACGCGGATACCTTACTTCGTCGTCCATAATCCCGAACGCACCGCCGAAGGCCCCTCGCCCACGGCGCTGAATGGCTACGGCGGGTTTGAAATCTCCATGACGCCGGGCTACGTGGCCATTCCTGGCCGGCTTTGGCTTGAGCAAGGCGGCGCTTATGTCGTGGCGAACATACGCGGCGGGGGAGAGTACGGTCCCGAATGGCATCAGGCCGCTCTGAAAGAAAACCGGCAGAAAGCCTTCGACGATTTCATCGCCGTGGCGGAAGATCTGGTCGAGCGGGGGATCACCACCCCGGAGCAACTCGGCATTCTGGGGGGAAGCAACGGCGGCCTGCTCGTTGGCGCCGCGTTCACGCAACGGCCCGAACTGTTTGGCGCGGTGGTGTGCCAGGTTCCGCTGCTGGATATGCTGCGCTATCACAAGCTGCCGCCAGGCGCTAGCTGGATGGCCGAATACGGCGACCCCGAAGACCCCGAACTCGCTCCCGTGATAGAGGCCTATTCGCCGTTCCACAACCTGCGGACGGACGCGGACTACCCCGAGGTCTTCTTCGTGACCTCGACCAAGGACGATCGCGTCCATCCCGGCCACGCCCGCAAGATGGCCGCGCGCATGCTGGACATGGGCCACTCCGTCTACTACTACGAGAACATCGAGGGCGGCCACGGCGCCTCCGCGGACGACGTGCAGCGCGCCAAGCGCCACGCCCTGGAGTACACCTACCTCTGGCGGCAACTGGGCGCGCCGGGGGAATGATGGGCGTGCTCTTCCTCATCCCCGCAGCGGGGCCGTAACGCCGGCATCCTGCCGGGATTTCTAAGCGGCCTGGAAGCCGGGGATACGGTTTGTGCGGATCCTTAGTAAGGGTTGACATAAGCGTGGCGCTGGAGTAGGCTGGTAAGCGACACGTGTAGGCAAACGCCCGGAAGCTCGCTTCCAATGCCCCTGCTCGGACGATGGAAGCGGCCCCAACGAAGAGAGGGCACGACCCATGAGGGGGATCAGGTCGCGGAACAAGCGGACGGCGGCGGTGCTGGCGTTGACGGGGTTGGCGGGGATCGCCGCCGGGGAAGAGCCTGAGGTGGTCCTTCCGAGTCAAGTCTACGGGCTGGTGGGAAACGTGAATGCGGTCGAATTCTGTCCCGCTGGCGAATGCATTTTGGTGGGTGGGGCGTCGCACGCCGCGGTTATCGACGCGGAGACCGGCGAGGTGCTCACGCGCTTTTTCGGCCACGGAAGGCAAGTGTCATCCGTGGCTTTTTCGCCGGACGGCTCCCAGGCGCTCACGGGGGGCCGGGACAATGCGGCGCGGCTATGGGACGTGGAGACCGGCGAAGAGCGGCGCGTTTTTGAGGGCCATGGGAGCTGGGTTTCCTCTGTGGCGTTTTCGTCCGATGGCTCCCGAGTGCTTACGGGAGCGGATGACACGTTCGTGGGAAACGAGGACCGAAGCGCTCGGTTGTGGGACGCTGAGACCGGTGAGGAACTGCAGCGTTTCGAGGGCCACGGGCGCGCCGTGCGTTTCGTGACTGTTTCGCCGGACGGCACAAAGGCGCTCACCGGATCCGTGGACGGCACGGTCCGGTTGTGGAGCGTGGAAACGGGGAAAGAGCTGCGCGTCGCTAAAACCCATGAGAACATGTTTTCCTCGGTGGCGTTTTCGCCGGATGGTTCACAAGTGGCGGGCGGAGGCCAATGTCTTGAAAGTCCCCACGGGAATGGCGTGGTATACGTGTGGGATATAGAATCAGGCGAGCAAGTGCGGCGCTTCGAACTTCACGAGGAAATAGAGGGTGGAGACTTGTACTCGGTGAAGTTTTCGCCCGAGGGTTCGCTTATCTTGGCCGGGACGAAAGATTACAATCATCCTTTGTGGGGCGGTGTTCAGGGCAAGGGATACCTTTGGGATGTGGAATCCGGCGAGGAGTTGGCGATCATCGAAGGTCATGGGCGGTGGGTTTCTTCGGTGGCGTTTTCGCCGGACGGGGCGCGCGTATTGACAGGCGGGGAATCCGCGGTTGTGTCATGGGACCTCGATTCCGGTGAGGAACTGCGCCGGTTGGCCAGAGGACACGGCGGAGAGGTTTCTTCGGTGGCGTTTTCGCCGGACGGCGAGCGAACACTCACCGGGGGACAAGATAACATGGCCCGTCTGTGGGATGCGGAGTCCGGGGAGGAGCTGCGCGTTTTGGAAGGGCACAGGGGGTCGATTTCCTGCGTGGCGTTTTCGCCGGACGGCGCCCAAGCGCTCACGGGATCCTCGGACGGCGCGGCCCGATTGTGGGACACGGAATCGGGCGAGACTTTGCGTGTTTTCAAAGATCATGAAGGTTTGGTGTGTTCAGTGGCGTTTTCGCCGGACGGTTCCCGCGTTTTGACGGGCGCGGGCGTACGGCGCCCAAGAAAGGATTCCCACACCGGCGCGTGGAAAGCTTTGGATATCTCGGGGGCTCGATTGTGGGATACCGAAACGGGCGAAGAGCTTCAACGTTTTGAGGGACACCAGGGTTTGGTGCATTCGGTGGCGTTTTCACCGGATGGCTCGCGCGTTTTAACGGGAGCCGGCGGACCGATCCGCAAGGGGCCCGGTCCAGGCGCGCAGAAAGTGTTGGACCCAACGGCCCGGTTGTGGGATGTTGAGACGGGCGAAGAACTCCAACGTTTCGAGGGCCACGAATCCGTGGTGTGTTCGGTTGCGTTTTCGCCAGATGGGTCGCGGGTGCTTACGGGACCCAGAGGGGTGATTTGCAATGACGGCGGAGAGCGGAAGTTTCGGGATGCCGCCGCCCGTTTGTGGGACGCCGAGTCGGGTAAAGAACTGCGGCGCTTCGAGACGAACGAACATTCTTGTGTCTCCTCCGTGGCGTTTTCGCCGGACGGCGCGGGTGTTGATAGGCTCCCGCGACCATACGGCCATGCTGTTCGAAGTGGCGCCGTAGCGCTGGGGGATGCCGTTGCGGTAGGATGGCCGCGCCGAAACAAGCGCTCTCACCAGCTACCACTACGTTTTAACGCCAGCACGCGAAAGGGGAAAGACCATGTCCAGAAACGATTATTCCAACAGAATCACCCGGCGGGATTTCGGCAAGACGTCCATCGCGGTGGGGGCGGCGGCGCTCATGGCGCGGAGCGCGGCGGGGAGCGAAACCAAGCGGCCAAACATCTTGTTCGCGTTGGCCGATGATATCTCGTATCCCCACGCGAGCGCGTATGGCTGTCCCTGGGTGAACACGCCCGCGTTTGATCGCGTGGCGGAGCAGGGGATTCTTTTCACCAACGGTTATGTCCCGAATCCGAAATGCGCGCCCGCGCGCGCGAGCGCGTTGACCGGGCGTAACTCGTGGCAGCTCGAGGAAGCGGCCAACCATTGGTGTTATTTCCCCAGCAAGTTCAAGGTTTATCCCGAAGCCCTCGTTGAAAACGGTTATCACGTGGGGTATACCGGCAAAGGCTGGGGACCGGGCCAAGCGCATGACGCCGAGGGAGACCCCCGGCAATTGACGGGCCAGCCGTATAATGGGCAACGCGCCGAACCCCCGGCTACCGGCATGAGCAACATCGATTACGCGGCGAACTTCGAGGAGTTTCTCGAAGAAAAACCCACCGATACGCCATTCTGTTTCTGGTACGGCGCGTACGAACCGCACCGGGGCTACGAGTATCGCTCCGGCATCGAGAAAGGGGGCAAGGACCTCTCGGATATCGACGAGGTTCCCGCCTTTTGGCCCGATACCGAAGAGGTCCGCACGGATATGCTCGATTACGCGTTTGAAGTCGAGCACTTTGACACCCATCTCGGGCGCATGCTTGACCTGCTGGAGCAACGCGGCGAGCTGGACAACACGTTGGTGGTGGTCACGAGCGACAACGGCATGCCGTTTCCGAGGATGAAAGGGCAAATCCTCGAGTATGGCTGTCACATGCTGCTGGCGATCATGTGGCCGGCACGGCTTGCGAATCCGGGCCGGACGGTGGATGATTATGTGAGCTTCATCGATTTCGCGCCCACCTTCATCGAGGCGGCTGGCTTGGAGTGGGAGAACACGGGGATGGAGCCTTCCGCCGGAAGCTCGCTCCTCGGCATTCTTGAAAGCGGGCAAGACGGTCAAGTGGAGCCAGAACGCGACGGCCTTTTGGTGGGCAAAGAACGTCACGACGTGGGCCGGCCGCTCGATTGGGGGTATCCGGCGCGCGGCATCGTGAGAGACGGGATGCTGTACGTCCGCAACTTTGAGCCCGACCGGTGGCCCGGAGGCAATCCGGAGACGGGCTACCTGAATTGCGACGGCAGCCCCACCAAGACGGCAGTCCTCGAAACGTGCTGGGACCCCGGGGCGCATCACTATTGGCGGCTAAACTTCGGCAAGCGGCCCGCCGAACAACTGTTCGACGTTCGCAAAGACCCCGATTGCGTTAGCGACCTCGCCGACGACCCGGAATACGGCGAGCTTAAGGCGGATCTCAAGGAACAGCTATACGCCTCCCTGAAGGAACAAGGCGATCCCCGCATGTTCGGCCAGGGCCATGTCTTCGACCAATACCCCTACGCCAACGAAGGCCAGCGCGACTTCTACCGGAAATACATGGACGGTGAAGCGCCGGGGACGGGCTGGGTGAATGACTCGGACTTTGATGAGGACAAGCGGCCCTACTGGTAAGGCTGGTCAGTAGGCAAATTGGTTGGCGGTAATATCCTCCCCTGCATGTCCTTGTGAAGGGTATGCAGGGGGGATTTTCTTAAAAGGTTGACATGAACGGCCACTCCAGGTATGATAAAGAGAGTTCACTAAATGAATGGATATTCACTCATGCCTTTCAATACATCCAAGAACAAGCCCATTTCCCGCCGCGAACGCGAATTGGCCCGCCATCGCCAGGAAATGCTGGAGGCGGCGCAGGCGGTCTTTTCCGAGCACGGCTTTGAAAAGGCGCGTATGGAGGACATCGCCCAGCGGGCCGAGTTCGCCGTGGGCACGCTATACCGTTTCTTTTCCAGTAAGGATCAACTCTATTTGGAGCTTCTGCGGGACAAGGCGGACGTGATGGAAGTGCGGATCGAGGAAGCCATCAACGCTGGAAACACGCCGCTGGAAAAGGTGCGGAACATCTTCTTTACCCGCCTTGACCTGTTCTGGGACCACAAGGTTTTCTTCCGGCTACTGGTGCAAGAGACCGAGGGCTCGTTGCACAAACCCCGGCTGTGCAGCGACGAGAATCTCGCGGCGCGCTATCACCAGTTTCTCGAGCAATTGGAAGCTTTCTTTGAAGCGGGTATCCGGGAGAGCGAATTTCGCGACGTTCCCCCTCATTGCCTGCTTACCGCCTTTGAGGGCATATTGCGCAACTATGTCGCTCACTTGGGTTATCTTGACCAAGATGCTTCGCGCGATCCCGTGGAGGAGCAAGCGATGTTTCAGCTTTTCTGCGAGGGAGCGCGCCGCGTCCCCGAATCCGATTAGGTATTCATAATCGCGCACGCGAGAGGTCTTCGTCATGTTCATTTCACAAAGCGCTATCAACCGCCCTGTAACCACCATCCTGTTGACGGCTGTCATCCTGCTGTTTGGCGTCATGGCCTTGAGCAATATGGGGGTGGATCTCATGCCGGAGATCGACATTCCCGTGGTCACGGTTTCAGCCGTCCTGGTGGGCGCGGATGCCGAGATCTTGGACCGGGACGTAGCCGAGATCCTTGAGCGGGAAATCAACACCATCGAAGGGATTGATAACTTACGGTCCTTCTCCAGCGAAGGACGAACGCAAGTGGTGGTGGAGTTCGACCTCGAACGAGACGTGGA
>JBKHFO010000181.1:0-7379 GCA_046540175.1 Candidatus Hydrogenedentota bacterium | reverse complement strand
GGCTCGGAGCCCGGCTCCATATCGGGCATTGAGTCCGCATCGGAGCCTGGTTCGGAGCCCGGCTCCATATCCGGCTCCGGTTCTTCTTCGAGCGTCCTGCCTCGCTCTTCTGGGGCCGCATCATCGACCTCTTCGGGGCATCCGGCGGTTCCAAACGCCACTGCGGCGCCTAACAACGTCAGCATGATCTTCGTCTTCATCTTGTTTCTCCTTTCGTTAGTCGTTTTGCTACGGACACATTAACGCCGCCAGGAGAGCAGCGTTTTGAACATGGATTTCACACGGGGCGTCAGGCGAGTGCGGCTGTAGGCGTCGGCCGCTTTCTTAATGACTTCGGCCTGGGTTGGATAGGGGTGAATGGTATTGGCCAATGTTCCCAAACCCTTTCCCGCCGCCATTACCGCCGTGATCTCGGAGATCATGTCGCCCGCATGGGATGCGACAAGGGTTGCGCCGGCGATTTGGTCCGAGCCTTTCTTCAGGTACACTCGCAGAAATCCCGTATCCTCGCCATCCAGCACTGCTCTGTCGATTTCCTCCAAGGGGATGGTCAGGGTTTCCACTTCCACGCCTTGCTGCGCGGCCGTTTCCGCGTTCAGACCGACATGAGCGATTTCCGGATCCGTGAAGGTGCACCACGGAATGTTGAGCGCGCTCCCCTTTGCGCGCCCGAAGAACAAGGCGTTGCGCAGCACGATGCGAGCCATGGCGTCGGCTGCGTGCGTGAACTTGTACTTGGACGCCACGTCACCGGCGGCATAGACGCGTTTGTTGCTTGTTCGAAACCCGTCATCAACGTGCACGCCCTGACGAGCGTCGTATTCAACGCCCGCCGTCTCCAGATTCAACTCTTCCACGTTGGGAGCGCGCCCCACGCCGACCAGAATCTCGTCGACATGGATCTCTTGCTCACACTCTCCACATTGCAGGCGCAAAATCTTTCCGTCTTCTTCATGGCCAACTTCTAGCGTCTTGCCGCCGCAAACCAAGTTGACGCCGTCGCGCCTGAGGGCTTCCTCCACAATCTCCGCTGCGTCCGGATCCTCCCGCGGCAAAATCCGGCTTGCCGATTCGACCAAGGTCACCTCGGAACCGAAACGGGCGAAGGATTGCGCCATCTCGCATCCGATCGGTCCCGCGCCGATAACCGCCAAGCGGGGCGGGAGTTCGGTTAGGGAGAACAGCGTCTCGTTCGTCAGGTAACCGGCTTCTTCCAAGCCTGGGATAGGGGGAGCCGCCGCCCGCGCGCCCGTCGCGATTAGCGCGCGGGAGAACGCAAGTTCTTGGCCCTCCACCGTCACCGTGTTGGGACCGCTGAAACTGGCCGCGCCAAGGTACACATCCACGCCGGTATCCTGGAGGCGCGCGGCCGAGTCGTGGGCGCTGAGCTGGGCGCGCAAGCGGCGCAAGCGGGTCATCACCGCGGGAAAATCAACCTCTACGCGCCCGGTATCCACGCCGTATTCCCCGGCGTTTCGGGCATCCGCGGCGGCCCGCGCGCAACGGATGAGCGCCTTGCTCGGCACACAGCCCACGTTGAGGCAATCACCGCCCAGCAGCCCTTTTTCGATGAGCGCCACTTTGCCGCCCATGCCCGCCGTGGCCGCCGCGGCCACCAAGCCAGCAGGGCCCGCGCCAATAACGACCATGTTATAGCGGCCATCCGGCGTGGGGTTTTCCCAGTCCGGGGGATGGGTGTAACTGCGCCACTCGCTGTTGTGTTCGTCCAGGGGCTGCAGGGCCGCAATCCCTCCGTCGTCCAACGCCGATTCGCCCGCCATTATAGTGGTCGTATCGCTCAAGGCAGGTTCTCCTGATTGTTTAGCGCCCAGTCGTAGTTGAGCCAATGGACGCTGGGTTCGGCGCCCGCTTCGAGGGCCTCGGCAAGTTCGGGCGCGTATTGGGCCGCATATTGGGTTACGCTGCCCGCGGCCTGTTCAAAATCACCGCCATACCAGTTGTAGAGTTGGGTAAGTCCGAGGGTATTTGCCTCGGGGTCGTACTGAAACCACCGCGTGTCATTGGTGTGAACGATTTCGGCCTGGTCCTGAAGTTGTTCCTCCACGCGGCCGCCCGTGTACGCTTCCGGCCGCAACGGGGGACACCCCACGGCAGCGCACACCAGGGCCCAATGGATGTTTGGCTCCACAAAGTTGGGCCGGATTTCTTCGTGCTCGATGTCATTGAGCGTGAGCGTCATGCCCGCCACATCCCAACGGGCGGCGTCCCAGCTCTCGGAGCGTGGAATGTCGCGAATGCCGTCGATCCCGTCTTCGTCGAGCCATTCAATCATGAGCTGAAGCGTGAAACTGTTGTAGGCGTTAATGAGCAGCGCCAGCTTTTCGTTGCGTCCCATCTCCTCGAAGGGCGCGTCCGCCAGCGATTCGTTGTACGCAAGCAACGCGTCCGGGTTCTCCGCCAAACCGGTGTAATCCACACCGCCCGCGTCATTGACGTGTTCCTTAAGAATGGCGTCGAAGGCCGAATGGTCAAAGGTGGCCCCTTGCGGATCCCGCTCGTAGGCTTCCGCCATCGCGACCGCCGGCGGTTGGAACCAGCGCATGATGAAGTTGGGCTGAATCTGCGCGCAGGCGGCTAGCGTGACGAGCACCAACGCCACGGACGCCGCGAGGGCCGCGCCACGCCAGGGCCGGGCTGGCGCCGGGGACGCCGCGTCGCCGCCTGTTTCTTCGGCCGGGGCCAGGTCGCCATATTGTTTAATGGCTTTCAAAGCGAGCCGGGTAATGTAGACGGTGACAGCCACGGTGGCCGCGAGGCCCACCGCAAGGAGCACGTATTGGCCCACGCCACCGGGCGCGGCGCCGCCCGCCGCGGCGGCTTCCAGGCTTGCGCGGCCCGCGTAGCCGAAGTAGACGTACATGAAGACGCCCGGCAATATGGCGCCTGCTGTTGCAAGGATGCAAGGCCAAAACCGAATCGCCGTCAGGCCGTAGAAATAGTTTTGAAGCGTGAAGGGGAGCGCGGGGGAGAGCCGCAGCAGCGCCACAATCTTCCAGCCGCCCTCGCCCACCGCGTGGTCCACGGCCGCAAACCGGGGGTAGTGCCGGATCTTCCGCTCCACGTAACTCCGGGCCAGGTACCGTGTGAGCACGAACGCGCCGGCCGCGCCGGAAGTGGCCCCGGCCACCACCACCAGCGTCCCGCCGAAGAGCCCGAACAGCATGCCCGCCGCAACGGAGAGCGGCCACGCGGGCAACATCGCCATGGTGGCGACAAAGTATAGCCCTATGAACGCCAACGGGGCCGCGGGGCCAAGCCCCTCAATCCAGGTGATGGCGAACTGCAAACCGTCGTTGATGGGCAAAGCTCGCACCATAACCAGAAAGGCCAAGACGCTTACGCCTATTGACCCATATTTCACCCACGACGCCGCTCGGGCGGACGTCAACGCCTTCCCGGCGCTGACCTGGTTCGATTCGTGATGTTTCGGAGCAGCATCCGCTAACGCCGATTCGCTCTGTGTTGTCATATCTCGCTGTGCCTCCTTATGCGTGAACGTACCAATGACCCGCGATTTGAGCGTCAGACCAACCTTGACGCCTTTATTAAATCTGTCGCGCTAAGGAGGAAATCCTTACACAAACAACCTCATATCATTGCCGCGCCATTGCGGCCACATCGCCGGGCTCTAGCTTGTCCAGGATGGCGCGGCGCATGATCGCCTCAAACGGAGCAGGCCATAACCTGGCCAGCAACGCCACGGCCCGATTCCCGGCGCCTGGGATGAGGATACGCTGGTTCCGCGCAAGGGCTTCGTCGACGAACGCGGCCAGCGTCTCCGGCGGCATCCGGCGGTCCGCGCGGCTGTTATCCGGGCTATGCCGCGCGGCGTGGGCCGTACGCACGGGACCCGGAAACACCGTGAGGACGCGGCGCCGGGGACCCAGCGCGACCGAGAGCGCACGCGCGTACGCTGCGAGTCCGTCCTTGCTGGCGGCGTACGCCGCGGCGCCGGGGTAACCCACGTAGCACGAGAGGGAGGCCATGAAAACAAAGCGTGCGTCCTGACGAACGAGCCCCGCATGAAGCAAGCCGGCTGTCAGCAAGAGCGGCGCTTGTAGATTCACGCCGATGACAGCCTCTTGATCCCCGAGGGGGATGGCGCCAAACCGTCCTACCGCGTTAATCCCCGCATTGTGAACCACGAGGTCCACCGGGCCGCCCGTGCGCACCGCTTCCACGGCGCGTCCGGTTGCAGCGGGATCGGACAGGTCCTGTATGCTGAATTCCGCCTTCGCCCCGGCTTGTTGAATCTCCTCCGTGGTTTCGGCGGATTTCACGGGATCGTTGTCGATGGCCACGATATCGTAGCCGGAACGCGCGAAACGCAGCGCCATCGCGCGGCCAATGCCGTCCGCCGCCCCGGTAATGAAACAACGCGGGCGGCCCTCATGCTCCGTATCAATGGCGGGAGGCGCCTCGTTCCGGCGCCGCATGCCCGCCTCAATGATCCCCGGAAACAGGCGCCCCGCCTTGGAAATGACTTTGTTGCCGGCCCCAAGCGTCACGGCTTTCCTGGGAGCGTCAAGAGCGCGTTCCATCTGAGCGGCCACCCGTTCGGCTGGCGTAAAGCGTTCCCAATCCGCATCCGCCAAGGACATGCCTGCTTTTGCGTGCATCCCCGTACGAGTCGCGCCGGGCCGCACCACTTGGACACGGACGCGGCCCCGGCTCTCTATCCGCAGATTGCGGGCGAACCCTTCGAGCGCCGCTTTTGTCGCGACGTATACCGCGTACCGGGCCATGGGGAGCGCCGCGGCCACGGAGCTGACGAAGCACACCTGGCCGCATACGCGCTCCAATCTGGGCAGCAGGGTCCACGTGAGCCCGATGGGGGCTGCGAGATTCGTGTGGACGAGTTCCGTGATGCTTTCCGGGGACTGGTCTTGAATTCCGCCGAAGTAGCCCGCGCCCGCGTTGTGAATGAGCCCGTGAATGGCGCCGGCGTCTTGCTGTTCGAGAAAGGCCTCTACCACTTCGGCGCAATGCGGTTGGGCAAGGTCAACTTGGCAGTACAACGCATCCTCGAACCCGGCGTCACGCAAGACTTCCGGCGGCCGCCGGCCAACGAGCACAAGGCGGTCGCGGCGCGCTTGCAACCGCCGGGCCAGCGCTAAGCCTATGCCATCGGTCGCGCCCGTAATGACAAACGTGCAGTGCTCGTTTCTCCGTATCACTCCAGATTCCATCTCCGCCCGCCTTCAAGTTCGCCACCGCGCCAGGGGTTAGGCGATGGCGCCGCCGCACGATGAACCGCATCCCGCCGTGCATGCAAAACAGTGCTCCCCTGTCGCGATTCTTCGGTTCCGAAACGAGGTTGGATCAAAATCTCGGACATGTTGTTCCCGCGTGGTCGCCCGAAGAGTGATTGCATAGTTGAAATCGCAATCGTACAGTGTTCCGTCCCAACCCACGTGGAGCTGGTCCCGGCACATGACCCCGTCGAGCGTGGCCGGATTAAAGGCGTTTCGTAAGGTCTCTTGGTATTCCCCGGCTTTACCTTGTTTGAGGAGATCTTGCAGGAACCGGCCGATGGCCATGTTCGTGATGACAAACAAATGATTGAAGCGAATGCCATATTCTTCCAGCAATACCTTCCGATACGCGCTCTCCAGTTCCTCCTGGTTCGGCGGCAGGTGGGCCCCGATAGGATTGTATACCAGATCAATGTGTTTAGCGGGATGGCTGCCATAGCCAAGCTCATTCAATCGCTGAAGGACGTTGATGCTTTCCGTATACACATGTCTACCCCGTTGCTTATCCACGTTTTCCGGAAGATAACAGGGAAGCGAAGCAATCAAATGCACGTTGCGCCGGGCTAGAAAATCGGCCATCGTTTCATAACCGGGTTGAAGCATGATGGTGAGGTTGGTCCGCACCATGACATGCAATCCCTGGTCTATGGCCGTATCAACGAAGGCCCTGAAATGAGGATGCATCTCCGGGGCTCCACCCGTAATATCCAGGGTGTGCGCCTCCGCTTGCGATGCAGCGCGTAAGACATCCTCCATGGTTTCCCAGCTCATCTCTTCGGTACGCTTGGGGGAGGAGTTGACATGGCAATGACGGCAGGCCAGATTGCACTTTAGACCAATGTTCACCTGGACGGTGTCGAGGGAACGGCCTGTTAACGGCGCTCCCGTCGCGTCTTGCACGTACGCGTCAAACGTGGCTTGTTCGGTGTTGAAAACGGGAAGCGCGCCAAACTGGATAGTCATCGTATTCTCCTTTCATAAGCTTCACGCTCGTTTACTGTATGAGTCGCTTATCCAAGCATATCCTTACAGTGAGGTGCTCAATTTAACAGCAAGCGCCGCCGCTGCCTGCTTCCTCGGCTGTCTTTACGGCTGCAGGGGAGCAATCAAAAGGACCGTAATGGACGGAACGATCGCCACGAATATCGAAATGCGCGGCGTACCGGGTTTCCCCGAGCATGGCGGCGGTATTCCCACATACCAGCATCGGTTTTCCGGTGAGCAAGCGGTGATGATCATCCAGATCGAAGAAGTGTGGCCACTCAGGAATAGTCCCGTGATAGACGGCCACCTGCCCGTAGTCTTCGCATAAATCCTCGAGCGAGTCGAGTTTGAAGACCCGGACCGTCATGGAGTAGAAGTCCACCATGCCAATGACAGCCTCGATTTCGGGCGAACCCAGACTAATGCGCCGATTGGACACCATCCGGTAGTCAAGGCATCCCAAATCGCGCAGGAGGCGCCGAAAATCCTCGGCATACATGGCGCCGGCAAGGCATTCGCCGTGGAGAACGGGGTCATGGCGTAAGTGTTCAGGTACGCGGCGTCCGGTGAATACGTCGGAGAAGATCAACTCCCCACCCGGTTTGAGGACGCGCAGTATCTCGGAAAACACGGCCCGTTTGTCGGGCGAAAGATTAATCACGCAATTTGACATGACCACGTCCACGGAGTTATCCGCGATTCCAAGCGTCTTGAGGTCCTCTATATACCCTTTTCTAAAATCCACATTCGGCTTCTGATAGCCGAAACGTTTCATTTGCGAGTCCAGGTTCCGGCGCGCCACGTCGAGCTGCTCGCCGGTCATATCAACGCCGATGACGTGTCCCGACGGTCCGGCTAGCTGGGAGGCCACATAGGCGTCCCGCCCGGTCCCGCAGCCGAGATCGAGCACGGTGCAGCCTTCAAGCAAGGGCGGCAAAGGCGAGCCGCACCCGTAAAACTTAGTGAGCACTTCGTCATTAATGTTCGCGAGCGCCGCCTTAACCCGGGGCGCCACATCTTCAACGGAACAGCACGCAGTAGTCTTTAGATCAGCGGTACCCTGAAGGGTAACGCCGTAATACTCTTTCGCCGCTGTTTGTTCGAACGTTTCGGTAGTCA
>JBKHFO010000180.1:0-7394 GCA_046540175.1 Candidatus Hydrogenedentota bacterium | reverse complement strand
GGGGGGATTGTGCGGAAAATATCCCGTCACGCGCCGGACGCCGTACGCCTCTTGGCAGGGTTTGTTCGCGCATATTGGCGTTCATTCGCGGTTTCCTTTACTCACGTCGTTCCCTGCGTCCCTGCCCGGCGGTTGGGGCTGAATTCAAAGGGTTGACGCCGGCCATGAAACCGTGCTATCCTTGTTGATGAACCAGATAGTGGGCGGTTAGCTCAGGTGGTTAGAGTACATGCTTGACATGCATGGGGTCGCTGGTTCAAGTCCAGCACCGCCCACCATTCCATATGTCTCACCGAAGCAACAACGTACGTTGCCTACTTGACATTGGCGGCGCGACTGTAACCCAAGACGGCCAGGGAAGAAGGGCCGTCATTTTTTTTGTTCGGGAGGGCTGCGCCGGAATCGCATAGCAAGGAGGTTGGCGGCGGAGATCGGTTGCCTGTGCGATCGCTGCGAAGCGCGCTGATTGCATCTTCACTGTTGCTTGGACGCGGAGCGTACTCTCGCTGATTTGGAAGAGGCGGGAAACTCTTCGCAGACGCTTTCGAACGCTGTTTCGCTTTGGAACGGGCGGTCTCTTTACTCGCCGGCCGTGGGGGTCCCGGGTTGGGCGCCTTTTGCCGGGAACACGAGGATGCCTTTCTCCCTGAGCCAGGCCACGCCGCCGGCCATGAGGACGCCGGTTTCGATGAGGTAGAAGGTAAGCAGCGCGCCGAAGATGCCGGTGGTGAATCCGTAGCTGTGCAGGCCGACGCCGAGAAGGTTCACGCCCCACCACGCGAACACGACAATCATGGCGCCTACGATGGAGGCCATGTTGATCCCGAAATCCTTGAGGTACTCCCCGAGGCGGGCGTGGAGCATGAAGAGGCCCCACAACACAATCATCAGCGCGCCGTTTTCCTTGGGATCCCACCCCCAAAACCGGCCCCAGCTCTCGTTGGCCCAGATACCGCCGAGCACCGTGCCGAGGAGCGAGAAGAACAAGCCAAAACAGATCGCGCCGTAGACCATGCGGGTGATACCGCGGTAAAAGGAATTATCATCGCGTTTGAAGCCAAAGAGTTTGCCGAAGAGGTAGACGTGCGCCATGGCCGCGGCCAGAAGGACCGCCGCGTATCCAATGACGATGGTGGTCACGTGCGTGGCGAGCCAGAAATTGGTGTCCAGAACAGCGACGAGGGCGGGCATGGTGTCCGCGCCTTCCTGGGCCTCGTAGCGGTTGGCGACGAACATGCCCAGGGCCCCGAGGAAGGCTCCCGCCGAGAGGGCGATCTTCTGGCGGTTGAGGTACTCCACCACCAGGGCCACCACCACGGCCGTGGCTGTCACGAAGAGCATTGTCTCGTACAATGAACTCGCGGGCGGGCGGGCCCGGAGGATGCTGCGCCAGGTGATGGCGGCGATGAGCAGCAGCGTGGGCAGGCTTACCATTACCCACGAGGCCACGTTAAGCGGCCGGTTGAAAGGCCGCAACCATAGCCCCGCCACGAGAAGGAAGCTCAGAATGTACAGGACCTGGCTGTGTCCCAGCAGGTTGAAGTCGTAGTACTGGTGTTCGCTGGGGATCTTGGCGTATTCGCCGCGATCCGCCGCGGCCTCGGTCACGTTCGCATGAAAGGCGCGGAGTTGCTCCTTGAAGGTTTCAGGTTCTTCCCGCAGGCGGGGCAATGATTCGAGGCCCGCGAGCAATTCGAGCTGTTCGGTGGCGGGTTGAGGCGCCTGAAGGGAGAGCAGCACCATGTCGCCGGGGGTCAACCACTCCCGATGATCCGAGAGGATGCCCACGGGCGGCAATAGGGCTAGGGCCGTGGCGTTTTGCGCGGCAAGATCCACCTCATGGAGGAGACGTATCACCGCGTCCGTCTCCTCTTCCCGGCGCTCGGCGTTGGTTTCCTCGTCTTCCTCTTGGAGCATGTCAAAGAGAAAGGCGGCCGACGGGGTTTTCTCGATGATCGCGCTGTACCGGTTCGGGGCGTCTTCAAACACATGCTGAAGTCCGCCGCTATCCTCGATCGAGAAATGGGTCCGGCCGAAGTTGAAGTAATTGAGAATAGCCTCGTATTCAAAGATATTGCTGGCGAGATGTATGAGTTGCCGCTCCAGGCTCGACCATTGATCCGACGGTTTCTCTTGGATTTGACGGGCGATCGAGATGAGCCGGCTGCGCGCCGGCTCCAGTTCGGCGTAGCTGTAGCGGGCCCGGCGGTCGCGCTCGGCCTCTCCCAGTCCAATGGCGTTCAACAGATCGGAGTCTTCCACCAAGAAATGGCGGTAATGCCGGGCCGTCTCCGGGAAAAACAGGGAGTTCGTCAGCCATTCGATAGGCTCCAACCGATTACCGCCACCGCGTAACCGGGCCAGCATTCCGCCGTCCTCCCCGGCGAAGGGATCCTCGAATTGGAGATTGCCGTTAAGCCGCAGGAGAAGGAACCGGGCATAGGTGGATAAGGGCTTGACGCGGCCGCCGTCCTGGACGGGCAGCGTGCCCAGCAATTCCAGGGTTTGCTCGTCCCACGCCGGGGGGAGCGGCGGGTCTTCGGCCTCGTAGCCGTATCTCACATCCAGTTCCACGTGCTCCCCATCTTGGCCCATCCCCATTGCCTGCTGATTGGGGGCGAGATCGTGCTCATGATCGTGATCGGGGGCCGTATCGAACGGCATGGCTTCGCTCGCGCCATCGGGTAAGGGGGAGCCTTGGTCCTCAACGGGTCCCGGGGAAACGGGCGCTGCTCCTCCTCCGGAAGTCGCGGCAAAAACCGCGAACGCCGTGAAATAGCCCGCCGCCAGGACAAGCAGAGGAAGAAGCCATCTGATGGCATGATGCCAACGGCCAAGAGTCATGATTGCTCCGCCCTTCTATTCTGGGCTCGAAGGTAGTTGACCAAGCTGATGGTGAAATGAACAGCCAAGCCCAAGGTGATGATGATGCTTGCATACAGGGGGATCTGATCGGCCGGATTACGCACGACGGCGAAGGCGGAGAAGAGGGGATCGTTCGGCCCGGCGTCGCTTGGCCCCCACGACGCCTGATACAGGGTGTAGCCCTCGTGGCGCAAGGGTTCGTTCATCGATATGTGGATTTCCTGCTCGATCCCGTCCTGAATCTTGGTGATGTCGCTGGAAAACGCGGCGGGCATGTCGGTGCGGGGGTGGAGTTCCCGGGTGAATTCATCCAGGCGCACCGTGAACGGAAGCTCGAATTGCTTCTTGCGCAGCTCGATCGCCCACGTAGCGCCATCGGCCGTTTCAAACGTGAACGCGGGATACTCGGGGACGCCCCAGAGGATGCCCTCCCGCCGTTCGTCCGCGCCGTCTTCGTGCACCGTGACATACGCCCCCGCGATATTGACCTCCATCACTTGCTCCATCGGCCGGGAACGCAGAAACTCGCCGTCCACCACGCGCGCGTCCGGCGGCGCGTTTCCTGGCGCGGAAAGCAGGTCCGCGTTGGGGCGATAGCCGCTCAGCACCAGCTCGAAGGGCCAGTCTTCCCTATGCAAGGACCGGTGATCATCGGGGTCCAGACCGGTGAATTCATCGCCGGGAATGACATACTCGGCAACTTCGCCATCCTCCCGCTCTTCGGAGACGGCGATTTCCCACTCGTAATAACTCTCGAACACGTTGGAAGACTCGCCCTCGAAGAGCGTGAGATGGCCGCTACTGGACATCCGGTGCTCAACGAATCCGCCCAGCAAGAGCACAAGGATCCCGAAGTGAGCGAGGAGCACGCCCGTCTTCGTCCAGCCTTTTCGCGCACGCACAATGCCGCCGCACAGGACATTGATGAAAAGCAGACTCAGCAGCAGATAGCCGCCAGGCAAAGGCACGGGAATCGTGTCGAACAGGGGAAACGTGACCACCACGGACTCGAAATAGCGCTGCTGGACCTCATATATCCCGTGATTCACCTGCTCGAGGGTGCCGAGGAAGGTCAGAAGCAACAGGAAGAGGAGTAATACGCAGGCAAGCCCATTAGAAGAGAAAAAATCGAAGACGTATCTCAACAACTTCATACGAAGGTTACCCGTTGTGAATTGCCGCCACGCACCCAGCGGCAGGACGTTCGAATACCGCCTGAGGCGCATCGCCCGGCCGCGCTCGTGTATATTGGCCGAAAGCCTTGAACAAAGGCGGCCCTATTCTATTCCCGGCGCGGCCACCGGCGAGAAGAGGCCGATGGCCTTCACAACGCTCCCCCAAGAATGGGTGCTCGTAGCACGCGGGGTGAACGCCATTCCAGCCATCGGCCAAAAGTGAGGTTAGCACATTATTGCATGCACATCAATGTCCCCCAATCGCACGGCACAAAGGGCGCGTGGTGGATACACACCGCGACCAGCCTTAGTCGGCGGGGCCGCGCAGGGGCGGCAACTCCTTGAGGCGGATGTCCGAGAACCGAACCTGCATGGGGTCGCCGGGATGAAGCTGAAAGCCCAACACGCCGCTGCGCCGTTCCCTCGCTTCGGGGCTGTCATCGATGACTTCATGCATCTTCACGCCGTTGACGCGGGTGATGACGCGGTTGCCCCGGGCGATGACGTGGTAGTCATTCCAGGCGTGATGGTCGATATGCTCGAGCAACTCGTCCTCCTCCGCGAAGCGTTCGGCTTCGCGTTCGCCATCGGAATCGATGACCACCCGTTCCCCGCGCCGGGCCACGACGTCGCGGCCCGTATCGACTTCATAGAGGATGCCGGTGATCCAGTCGTCGGTGGCGATGTCGGGCTGATAGCCGCGCGCGCCATGGGCGCCGACCCGCTCGGACCGGATCTGAATGCCGGTATTGCCCCAGCCGGAGTCGATGCGATAGCGGAGCTTCAATTCAAAGTCCTCGGGCTCACCGCCTTCCCAGAAGATATAGGTGTCCTCTTCCGCGGGCGTTTCTTCCGTGGTTTCGCCCACGAGGTGGCCGTCCTCCGCCCGCCAGAGATCGGTTTCGCCATCCCAGCCCTCTAGGCTTTCCCCATCAAAGATGGGCGTGAACACCTCGCGGAGCTTAATGTCGTCAAACCGGATACGCATCGCCGGACCGACATGGAGCTGGAAGGCGATGACGCCGCTGCGCCGCGCCTCGGGGGCATCGTCGATGACTTCGTGCATCTTGACGCCGTTGATCTCGGTGACGATGCGGTTGCCCTGGGCCCTCACGCGGTACTCGTTCCAGTCGTCCATATGGATGTGTTCAAAGAGTTCGTCTTCATCCGCGAATTCCTCGACGGTCTGCTCGCCCTCGCGGTCAAAGGTTACGCGCTGGCCGCGCCGCGCTAGAATGCCCCGGCCACCCTCCTCGTAGTGGATGCCGGTGATCCAGTCGTCGGTGGCGAGGTCGGGCTGATAACCCGTGACGCGGTAGCCTTCCCCGCGTTCGGAACGCACTTGCACGCCCGAGTTCGCCCACTCCGTGTCAATGCGGTAGCGGAACTTGAGGTCGAAGTCGGAGGGTTCGCCTTCTTCCCAGATGAGGAACGTGTTGTTATCGAGCTGGCCTTCCTCTGTCGTTTCGCCAATGATATGACCGTCCTCCACGCGCCACAGATCGGGATCGCCGTCCCAGCCGTCCAGCGTTTCGCCATCGAACAAGGGTTGGTAGAGGCTCTTGAGCTGGATGTCGTCAAAGCGGATGGTCATCGGATCGCCGGCGTGCAGCTGAAACGCGATGACGCCCTTTTCGCGGGCCTCGGGGCCCCGGTCCACAATTTCGCTGGTCACATGACCGTTCACCTTCGTCGTGATGCGGTTGCCCTCCGCGATGACGTGAACCTCGGTCCACTCATGGGGATCAATGTACTCGCCGAGATCACCCTCATCGGCGAAGGTCCGCGTCTCCCTATCGCCCTCTTCATCAATGACGGTCTCTTCTCCGCGCCGGGCCAGCACGCCCCGGCCCCGCTCTTCGTATGAAATGCCGGTCAGCCCACCATCGGTGGCTATATCCGGCTGGTACCCCGCGACCACGTGATCATGGAGCCGCTCGGAGCGCAACTGAATCCCCGAATTGCCCCACTCGCTGTCGATGCGGAAGCGGAACTTCAGCTCGAAATCGCTGGGCTCGCCGCCCTCCCAGATGAGGAACGTGTTCTCGTCCAGCGGGTCATCCTCGGTGGTTTCGCCGACGATGTGGCCGTCCTCCACGCGCCAGAGGTCCTCCTCGCCGGTCCAGCCGTCCAGCGTTTCGCCGTCGAAGATGGGTTGAAAGCCTTCATTGGCCGATGCGTTCCCGCCCAGTGCTCCGAAGGCCAGGCACCCCAGCAAAACGGGTGCGAGGAGCCATGGCATGGCGCAGCGGATGCAGGGAATTCTTGAGTGGCAATTCTTATATTGGCGCAGCATGTGACAATCTCCTTTGTTGTCGCCTCGTTTTGGGCATTTCCGCCTTCAATAGCCCTGAGTATTGCACAAGTCCGGCCCAGTCACCAAGTTTGCGGGAGGGTAGTGGTTTTTGGCGTGTTGATGCATGCTCCAGGGGTGCAGGCGGTTGTGGGTTGATTTAGGGGGCCGCCACGCGGTAGTTTGAAGCACCTCAATAGAACACATTTTGCGGATCCTCTTCCGGCCGTTTGGGTAAGGGGGCAACAAACGCATTCCACAGGGAGGGAACCATGAGCTTGAATCGGCGCGATTTCATGAAGACGGTTGGCGTGAGCACGGTGGGGGCATTGACGGCGGTGGCGCTGCATGGGCGCGGCGCGCGCGCTCAGAACGCGGAACGGCCCAATATCCTCTGGCTCACAACCGAGGACATCGGTCCGCACCTCGGATGTTACGGGGATGAATACGCCCATACGCCCAATCTCGACGCGTTCGCGGAGAAGGCGCTGCGCTATGACGTGGCTTGGTCCGATGCGCCGGTGTGCGCGCCCGCCCGGACCGGTCTCATCACGGGGGTGTATCCGCCCGCCCTTGGCGGCCAGCATATGCGGTCCATGGTGGGAATGCCGGATTTCATGCGGATGTATCCGCAATTCCTTCGGGATGCGGGGTATTACTGCACGAACAACAGTAAGGAAGACTACAACGTGCGCAAGCCCGGCGACGTGTGGCATGACTCAGGGCACTACGAGGATCGAGAGGAGGGCCAGCCCTTCTTCGCCATCTTCAACAATGGGCAGACGCACGAAAGCCGCATTCGCAATCGGACGGACCTGCCCCATCACGATCCCGATGAGGCCCCCATCCCGCCCTACCATCCCGACACGCCGGAAGTCCGCCGGGATTGGGCGCAATACTATCACTCCATCTCCCTGATGGATGAGTGGTTTGGCGAGCGGATCACCGAGCTTGAGGAAGCGGGCTTGATGGAGGACACCATCATGTTCTTCTACGGCGATCACGGCTCGGGCATGCCCCGGAACAAACGCTGGCCGTACAACTCGGGGAACCATGTTCCG
>JBKHFO010000179.1:0-7402 GCA_046540175.1 Candidatus Hydrogenedentota bacterium | reverse complement strand
GGAGCAGCGGTTTCCCAACGTGGTGGTGACCGTCGAGGGGACCGTGTTGGCGACGTGGGGCGGCCGGCCGGAGGACGGAAGCTATCTGGCGCGCCGGAGCGAAGACGGCGGCGAAACGTGGAAACCCGAAATCACCCTGGCCGAGCCGGGCTTCCATGGCGGCGGCGTCACGGTGAACGAGGGCAACGGCGACGTGCTTGCGTTTGTGGAGGAAGGACATCCCCCGCGCGACCCGCAAGAGTCGATGGGGCCGCTTCAAGTGTTCCGGAGCGAGGATGACGGGGAGAACTGGGAGGAAATGGAGGTGACCATTCATCCCGACGAGAACGGCCATGTCCCCGCCCGGCACATGAGCGAGACAGGCATCACCTTGCGGCATGGCGAGCACGCGGGGCGGCTGCTTCGGCCCGCGCGGGTGTACGGTGGCGGAGAAAGCGGGGAAGGCTACAACACCGCCATTTACAGCGACGACGGCGGCGCCACGTGGCATCCCAGCGCGCCGTTTCCCGCTGAAGGCACGGGCGAGGGGACCCTTGCCGAGCTTTCCGATGGCCGCATCTACTACAACTCCCGTCGGCATTGGGCGCCGGAAGGCGAAAACCCGCGCATGCGGCACACCGCCTGGAGCGGGGACGGCGGCGCAACGTGGGAAGATTTATCCGTCAGCGAGGTGCTGCCCGATGGCGCCCAACACCGCGACTACGGCCTTATGGCGGGGCTGATCCGGCTGCCGATTGAGGGACGCGACATCTTGATCTTCAGCAACATCGAATCGCCCGAGGGACGCCGCGGCGGCACGGTGTGGGCCAGCTTCGATGGGGGTGAGACGTGGCCCGTCAAACGGCTCGTGAAAGAAGGCGGCTTCGCCTACTCATCGCTGGCCGCTGGCCGGCCCGATACCCCAAGCGAGGGGTGGATCTATCTGCTCTACGAATCAGGCGGCCACCCAGAGTCCGCTGGACAAATCGCCCGATTCAACCTGAGCTGGCTGTTGGAAGGCGAACCCACGGGCGACGGTGAGGCGCCATCAAGTGAGTGGTTCGCGGCTCCGGCCGATTAAGCGGAACATAACATCCCCCCTCTTTCCCGCCGATTCCCCCTTTTCCGTCTTCCGAAGGGGGAATCGGCGGCGCAAAAAAGAAGTTCGCGTCATTTTGGGCCGGCGTTATCGGGCCGATTCTTCCTGCGCCTCGGAGGATGCTACTCGGACAACTCGTAGAGTTGCAGCGAGGAGGCCTGCAGCCGCTCGGCGAACACTGCGAGAAGCCGTAGCAGCATCTGGTGGCCAAAGTCGTAGTCCTCCTCGATAGCCTTCCGAAGCTGTTCCGCGTTGACGGAGATTGCATCGACGGTGGTAAGCGCCTTGGCGTCGTAACACGATTCGTACGGCGGCGAAAGCCAGGAAATCCCCACCACCGCCGGCGCGTCCAGCGTCTGGAGCGCCTTCAACCCCTCGGTAGGGGAATCAAGCCCAAGGGCCACCCGCCCGGACAGCATCAGATACAGGCGGTTGACAGGATGCCGGGCGTGGCAGAGGTACTGGTCAGGCATAAATTCCACTTTTTTCGCCCAATTCGCGAGCCGGACGATATGTTTGTGGTCCATGCCAGCCAAGAACGGGTGCCCAGCGAGTTCGTGCGTGATTTCGTCTACTGTTTGCATGATGGTTCCCTTTCTGGCGGGCGCGGCAAAGGCGGCGGCCCCGCCGCTTCCCCGCCCTGCGATGGGTACCGAGCCACGCGACGTTAAACGGTTAACGCCGCGCCCGAACCCATCTCGGTTCCTACAACACGTTCAAGTATCTCCGCCCAATGCGGAGTCTCACCCACCAATATGTCAACACGCTGTTCCTTTTGCAGCCACAGAGTGTCCTTGAACCAGTTCCAGTATTTCGCGCACCGCTTGCCGGGTTGGCCCGGATAGCGGAGCGCCGCAATCGAACTGCTGGGGTTGTATCCCAAGCAGAAAGATTTCACAACCTACTTGACGCCGTAGCGCCTCCAAGTCAGCCCCTGTTACGCGCCAACCAAAATCCGTCGGCCGACCGGTTATGGTTTCGCCGTCAAAGATAGCCGCCGCCCCGGCCGATGCCCCAAAGTCAACGGCGTCCATAAACAAGACCACCTCGGGCTCGGCCCGCGCAATCGTTCCGAAGGCGCGTTCCGGGCTGGATCCGGCGTCGATGACATGGGGAATGCCGCGAGCGGCCAATGCTTGCGCGAGGACCGGCCCGGCGGCGTCATCCCCCCGTAAGACGTGCCCCACGCCCACGAAAACGATTCGCGCTTGGCTCCATTGCGTCAGCCACTGTTCGAGGGTCCACGCCATGGCTCCAATCTCCAAATCCCTCAGCCCGATTTGTGGGTTTCTTCCTGCGATTCAAGGGTGGTCGTCCGGCGGCACCGCGCGCAGAGGACTTTGAACCGGTCCGCCCGCGATCCACTGGCGGACGGGGCCGCGCCATGAGAATCCGCCACTCCCAAGTCCGCGAGATCCACCAGATACAATGTCGGGCTGCTGTACGCGCGTTCACCGAGGCGGTTAGCGAGCCATAGCAGGTGGTCGCGGCAGGCCACCACCGCGCCGCAGCGTTCGCAGCACACCAAAGGCTTCTCAATGCTCTCCCAGGCTTCCCGCCGCTCGAAGAACGAAAGCTCCCACTGATTCGTCAACACGATGCCCTTCGGGTCGGCGATGCACACGGCCTCACACTGGCCGCAGAAGATGCAGGTGTCCGTGTAGTGAACCATGCTCCGCACGGGACCGTTGGCGCCATCGAGCCGATCTTCGTGCGCGATGGCCTCCACGGGACACACCTGTTCGCAGGCCAGACACCCCACGCAATGCGCGGCGTTGAACTCCGGTTGACCACGGAAATTCGGGTGGGGCGTATGATCTTCCGCTGGAAACCGCGTGGTGTACGGACCGCGAATCACCGCCCGAATGGCCTCGCCCAACTCGCGTACTTTAGGTTTCTTCATAGCCCTTCTCTCCGCCTTCTTCCGGCTGTGCAGGCGCAAATCCGGCATAGTCATCCCGCACCATGCGATCGGTGGGCTTCACGCCCGCACGGTGGCTGGCCCGGGCGATGGCGTGCGCGCCGACCGGGGCCGTCAAGACCACGAACCCAATGCACAGCAGCGCCTTGAGCCCCGCCGCCGATATCCCCTGTACGATAAACACGCCGAGGAGAATGGCGCAGGTTCCCAACGTGACGCACTTGGTGGCGGCTTGCAAGCGGTTGTAAACATCAGGCAAGCGCACCAGCCCTAGGCAGCCCACGAGGTCGAAAAACAACCCCACGCCGATTATGCACCACCCAAAGATGGTTAGCGCCTCAATCATCGTACGCGCGTCCTTCCAAGTGCTTCGCCAAGGCCAAGGCCGCGATAAAGCTCAACAAGGCCCACGCGATGGCGATGTCCACGTACCACCCGTGGCCGGTCGCCGCGGCCAGAATGGCGCAAAATCCCACGATCAACACACCGAACATGTCGATCGCCACAATACGGTCCGCCGCCGTGGGGCCCCGGAAGACCCGGAACAGGCAGAGCGTCCCCGCCAATAGCAGCACCCCCAGTCCCCGGACCACCACGGCCGGGTAGACTGTCCCTTCGGGTAAGGGAAGCGGCGGGGGCGCGAAAAGCACGAAGGCGAGCGCGCCCGCCAACGCCGCCGCGCCAAGGGGTACACGCCATGACCGCATGATCAGGATCCTCCTACTCAAATACGCGTTTCAAGATCGGCTCAAAACGTCCCGCGATACGCCGTGTCAAACCCTCCCGGTCTTCTTCCAGAACAGCGATGCAGTGCACATACATCAAGCCAGCTTCTTTGTCGATGTCTACCGTCAGCGTCCCCGGCGTCAGCGTGATGGAGTTCGCGAGGAACGTCAGGCCGGTATCGGTTTTGAGCGTGACGGGGGCCTTCACGATGGCGGGGCGTATGGGAAGCGCGGGATTCAACACGCGCAACGCCACGTCGATGTTGGCCTTGAGGCATTCCCACGCCAGCACCGGGATATAACGAACGATCAGGTGGACATAACGCCCCCCCTGGCCCGCCAAATGCGGCCGCTGCACAAACAGGCCGCCGGTCAGGTACGCCACCAGCGCGGCCACCGGCACACCCACCGCCCCATCAGCCAAGCCAGGCGGCCACGTCAACACAAGCCACACCACGAATGCGACGGCGAACATCACCACCATGTTTTTCATCTACCGGCCCTCCTCAAGCGGCATCTCCGCGATCCAACTCCCCGGTTCCAGCACTTCGACCGCCCAAGCCAAACAGGATCCGCCTAGCCCCGGCAGCAGCAACAGCCCGCCACCCACACAGATCGCCGCCAATACGAGCATCGCCGATTTCATCAGGAAGGGGACTTCGCGGATTCCCTTCCACATGTCCGGCGTGGGGCCAAGGAACGCGTACTTCAACACTTTCATGAAGGAGGCCAGGGTCAAGACGCTCACCACGACAGCGCACACCGCATACCCGTAGCGTCCCGCGTCTACAGCGGCGACGATGATGATGAGCTTGCTCCAGAATCCGTTGAACGGCGGAACCCCCGCGATGGACATGGAGGCGGCAAGCGTCGTGCCGCTTGTAACGGGGAGCTGGCGCCCGAGCCCTCCCATTTGGCGCAGATCGCGCGTTCCCGTGGCCCATTCCACGGCGCCCGCATTGAGAAAGAGAAGCGACTTGAAGATGGAGTGGTTGAAGAGATGGAACAGGCCCCCAAGTAGGCCTAGCGGCGTGGCGAGGCCGATCCCCACCACGACATAGCCGATCTGGCTTATCGAGTGATAGGCGAGCAGCCGCTTAAAATCCCACTGCCCTACGGCCAAGAAGACGCCCACGAGCATCGAGAGCGCGCCGAGGGCCAGCAACACGGACAACAGCAGCGGCGGGGCGCCGAGTACGTTGAACACCACGCGGCACAGCGCATACACGCCGAGCGACTTGATAAACACGCCGGACAGCATGGCGGAAATGGGGGCAGGCGCCGAGGGATGGGCATCGGGCAGCCAAGCGTGGAACGGCGCGAGCGCGGCTTTCAACCCGAAGCCCGCGACAAACAGGACACCCGCCAACGCGGGGATGCCGGTCCCTTCGTGTCCCTGCAATTCACGGGCCACGTCGGCCATGTTCAGCGTGGAGGTGGCGCTGTAAAGTATCGCAATCCCCAAAAGAACCGAGAGGCTGCCCAGCGTGCTCATGATCGCGTATTTGAAGGCGGCCTCGAGTTCATGCCGTTCCGTTCCGAAAGCCACCAGGGCGTAACTGGCGGCCGCCGCTATTTCGAGAAACACGTACAAATTGAAGAGGTCACCCGTCACCACGACCCCGTTCATGCCCGCGAGCATGAGCAGGAAAAGGGTGTGGAACTGCCACTTCGCCGTAAAGGCTTGCATGTAATTAATGGAGTACAGCGCCGTGACAAAGGCGACCAGATTCACAATGACCAGCAGAAAAAGGGTCAGACCATCCATCACCATCGAGATCCCCACCGGCGGCTCCCAGCCCCCCATGGGATGGATGGCGGCCCTTCCCTCTTGCGCGAGGCCAAGCGCGGCGAACGCCATCCCCATCGTGACAAACGTGGCGGTCAACCCAAGGCCATCCGCCAGCCGTCCCCACCGGCGCGCCAAGAGGGCCGTGAGAAAGGCCGCCCCAAGCGGAACCGCCACGAACAAGGGCGTTATCACCGCGCTTGCGCTCATCCTCTTAACTCCCGAATCTTGTCGATATCGTACGTGCCATACTTGTCATAAATGCGGATAGCCAAGGCGGCCATAAGCATCGTCGTGGCGAGTCCCACCACAATCGCGGTGAGCACCATGGCGTGTGGCAAGGGATCCACCATCAGCGCCGGGGAGCCCTCCGGGGCGTGCAGGGGCGCTTCCCCCTCCCGCCGGAAGGCGACAAGGACAAGAAAGAGGTGGATGGCGCACTGGGCGATAAGAACGCCGATGATAATCTTGATCAGGTTCCGGTGCGCCAGGATGGCGTAGATCCCGATCGCCAGCAATACGAAGCACATCACATACGCGCCCATAGCTACTTCTCCGGCTCCAGTCTCATCAGCACAAGCGCCACGGCCGCCGCGAAAAGGCCTCCGCCGACCTTCAAGGCGATGCTGATGTTGCTCAGCGGAATCGCGCCCGCGCTAAACAGCGTGAAGGGTTCGCCTTGTCCCAAGAAGTTGACGAAGAAATGGCCGCCCACGAAGCCGAGCAGCGCAATCCCAAGGAAAAGCGTGGCCCCCAGACTCTCCACCAACGCGCCGCGGGATTCGGAAAGCGCCTGCATGGCGGTTTCGCGGCCAAAGGCGAGCATGAGATGAACAAAGGACAAGGCGATGATGACGCCGCCCGCGAAACCGCCGCCCGGCGAGACGTGCCCATGCAGCACGATGTAGATGCCGTAGAGCAGGATCAGCCCCACCGTCAAACGCGTGACCGTGCGAACGATGAGCGACATGCCATGTTCTCTAGGACTCGTCATGGTGCACCTCGTGGCGTTCGCGGCGCCCCTTCGCCCGCAGGATGGCCAACACGCCAATGAGCGCCGTGAACAGCACGGTCGCTTCGCCCAGCGTGTCATAGGCGCGATAATCAAGAAGCACCGCGGCGACAAGGTTCGCGGCCCCCGTTTCCTCCAAGCCCTTGTCCAGGTAATGCTGAGCGACGCGGATGTGAGGCTCGCCCAACGCCGGGAGTTCCCGGAGCGCCCTGGCGGCGAACGCCACAAACACGGCGCACAACACCACGGCTGGAATGGCGGTGCGGGGACGGCGGGTCACGGGAGATTCAGGCAGATCCTGCCGGATGGTGGCGCGGATCAGGATGATGACCGCGAAAATCTCCACCACCAGTTGCGTGATGGCCACGTCGGGGGCGTGAAGCATAAGGCTTATCAGGGAAAGGCCCAGCCCCACCATGCCCATGGCGATCACCGAGGAGAGCAAATCGCGGCACTCCACGGCGATGATCGCCCCGATGATCATGAGCGCCAAAACGATGTAGACGGCCAACATGCGCATTCACCTCACGTGCAGCCCCGCCTTCGGGCGGCTGCTGTAATACCATCGCTACGAAAGCAACACCAACAGAATCACCAAGCCGGCCATGCACCAGAGCACATATTGGGGAAGGAGCCCCGTATGCCTGGCGCTCAGACTGTGGCTGACGGCAAAGCAGAGCTTCGCGCCCACCTCGTACAAATCGAAGACCTTGGCGGCCGCGAGGGCATAGCCCCCTCTAATGACGGGCAACTCCCGGACCGTGTCGTAGAAAGCCGTGCCCGAGACGCGCATTTCCGGATGATCCTCCAACCGCTCGCCTCCCACAAAGGGCTCCACCACCCGGATGCGTCCCTTCAGCCCCCAGAAGGCCGCGAG
>JBKHFO010000178.1:0-7409 GCA_046540175.1 Candidatus Hydrogenedentota bacterium | reverse complement strand
ACCGGCTTGGGAACGTAATCGTCCATGCCCGCCTTGAGGCACGCCTCCCGATCGCCCTCCATGGCGTGGGCGGTCATGGCGACGATGGGTATGCAGTGGTTACGCACGGGCGAGTGGGGATCGCGAATGCGCCGGGTGGCCTCCAGCCCATCCATTTCGGGCATTTGCACGTCCATCAACACGAGGTCGTAGGGGATATCCTCAAGCGCCTTGAGCGCCTCCTCGCCATTGGCCACCGCGTCGGCGCGCAGCCCAAGATTCTTCAGGATGCCCAAGGCCACCTGTTGGTTGGTGGTGTTGTCCTCCGCCACCAAAATGCGCGCCTTGCGGTTGTCCACGTCCTTAAACGCTTCGCGGGCGCTGTGGCGGGTGGCGATGGGCCGCGGTTCCGCGTGGGATGCGTCCTTGTTCCCCAACGCGAGGGCGAGCACCTTTTTCAGCTCATCGCGCCGCACGGGTTTGGTCAAATAGGCATGGAAACCGATCTCCGCGAACCGGCTGCTGTCTCCCCGGGCCCCCAACGAGGTGAGCATCACCATGCGGGTTTGCGCCAAGCGGGGATCGCCCTGAATCGCCCGCCCAACGGCTTCGCCGTCCATGCCGGGCATCTGCATGTCGATAATCGCGGCGTGAAAGGGATCGCCTCCGGCGATTGCTTGGGGGAGGGCTTCAAGGGCGGCGGCGCCGCTGGCCGCCTCATCCGGCCGCATCTCCCAGGCCGTGAGCTGGCGGGTCAGGATTTCCCGGTTCGTGGCGTTATCGTCCACGATCAACACCCGCGTTCCGCGCAGATCCGCGCTAGGCGCCTCGGCTTTTGCTTGGCCCGGCTGTTTGGCGAAACGCGCCGTGAACCAGAACTCCGATCCCTTGCCCTCCACGCTGTCCGCGCCGATCTTCCCGCCCATTATTTCCGCCAACTCCTTCGAAATGGCCAAGCCCAGGCCCGTTCCGCCGAACTGACGCGTGGTGGAGGCGTCCACTTGGATGAATTTGTCGAACAGCGTGTCGAACTTGTCCGCAGGTATGCCTCTGCCGGTATCGCGCACCATGAAGCGCAGCAGAACCTCGTTATCCCAATCTTCCTCGATAGAGACGCGGACCGCTACCTCGCCCTCGGCCGTGAACTTTATAGCGTTGCCCGCTAGATTCATGAGGATCTGGCGGAGCCGCCCGGGATCGCCCCGCAACAGGGTGGGCGCGCCGGGATCCACGGCGCACAGGAATTCGAGCCCCTTGTCATGCGCGCGCAAGGACAGGGAAGCCGCGAAATCTTCCAGCAAGCTCTCGAGGTCGAAGTCGAGAATCTCCAACTCGAGTTTGCCCGCCTCGATCTTGGAGAAGTCGAGGATATCGTTGATGATGCCTAGGAGGGACTCACCGCTGCTGCGGACGATCTCTGCGTAGCGCTGTTGTTCCTCGTCCAGCTCGGTGTCCAGCAGCAGACCCGTCATCCCGATGACGCCATTCATCGGCGTGCGGATCTCGTGGCTCATATTCGCCAGGAATTCGCTCTTGGCCGCATTGGCCATTTCGGCTTGAGCCGCCATGTCGTTGGCTTTGGCGGTCGCCTCTTGGAGCTGTTGGTTCATTTCGAGCAAGTCTTGTTCCGCCTTCTTGCGATCGGTGATGTCCACCCCTAATCCAAGAATCCCCAGGACTTCGCCATTTCCGTGGCGGATAGGCTTCTTTATGGTTTGAAGGGTATGCTTTTCCCCATCCTTGAATGTAGCGGCTTCTTCGTAATACTGTGATCCTCCTTGTGATACGGCATTATCATCGGTCGCCTGGCAATAGCGCATTTCGTCTTCGGTTAAACTGACAGAATCGGTTCCGAAGCCAGTACTCTCTCTAAAATAGGTGTTGACAAGAATGGGGGTGTGGTCGCGATCCACCAGCCATATCCCTACGGGGGCATTGTCCAAGATGGATTGCAGAAGCTCCTTTTGCTCCTGCAATTCGCCTTGAATTCGGAAGCGTTCTTCTTCCATGTGTTTGCGTTCGGTAATGTCCTCCTTGACTGCAAGGAAGTGGGTGATTTGGCCGGAGGCGTCCCGGATAGGGGAAATGGAGGCGCTCTCCCAGTAAAGCTCCCCGGTCTTCTTCTTGTTGAGAAATTCGCCGCGCCACTCGTTTCCGGCCGTTATGGTGTTCCAAAGCTCGGCATAGAATTCCGGCGGTTTATCCCCCGATTTCAGGATGCGGGAGTTCTGACCAATGGCCTCGTCCCATGAATACCCCGTGACTTGAACGAATTTTGGATTGACATATTCAATCGCGCCGGTAGGATCGGTAAGAACAATGGAAACCGGACTCTGCTCGACCGCGCTCGATAGCTGGCGCAGCTTAAGCTCGGTTTGCTTGCGCTCCGTGATATCCCTATGAATGCCCACACAGCCGTGAATGGTTCCCATGGAGTCCGTGATGGGGGTCACTTGAAGATCGCAGATGAATACAGAACCATCCTTTTTTCGATTGAGTATTTCGCGTGAAAAGACGCCACCCGCCGCGACCGTGTCATAAAGCTCCTGTTGCAAATCCTCCGCCATGGGTTCCGCGTTGAAGAGATCGGGCTTTTTACCTTCGAGTTCTTCCAGCGTGTAGTTGAATAGTTCCTCTCCAGCCTTGTTAATGTAGGTTATCCTAAACCACGCATCGGTAGCGACGATAGCATCCGATATATTGGCGGTTACGGTTCCTAGAAAGCGGTCTTGTTCTTCGGCCTTCTTGCGTTCGGTGATATCAAAGCTCATCCCCAACATTCCAACCATGGAACCGTCCCCATCGAACCATGGCTCCAAGTAGAGTATGGCGGGGAAGGCTTCACCGGATTTCCGGACAAGCACGGTTTCGAAAGTCAACCCTTCTCCCGTGGCCTGCATGCATTCTATGTAACCCGGAAACAGGCCAACTTCCTCGTCGGTGTGGAGCACGCCTACATGCTTTCCAATCATCTCCTCGCGCGAGTATCCAAAGATTTCTTCCGCTCCCGGACTGAACTCGGACACGATCGATTCGAGGTCGGTCAAGATGAAACTAATGGACCTTGCGGCCTGGAACATGTTTTTAAGTTTCTTTTCGGTTTCGCGTCTCGCTGCTTCGGCTTGCTTGCGATCCGTGATGTCCGTAGTGATGCCTCGATAGCCGAGCAGTTCACCCTGCTCACTCAAGATCGGCGCGCCGGTGGTGGTTGTCCAGAGCCATTGGCCGCTCTCGGTGAGGTTCCGGGCCTCAA
The DNA here is from genome assembly GCA_046540175.1 of Candidatus Hydrogenedentota bacterium. Taxonomy (GTDB): domain Bacteria; phylum Hydrogenedentota; class Hydrogenedentia; order Hydrogenedentales; family SLHB01; genus SKRY01. The sequence goes on along the minus strand of JBKHFO010000178.1, from coordinate 4,177 downwards.
AGTCTTGGATTGAGCGCTTATCTTGAAAAACACGCGCCATGAACGCCAATGTGTCTTCGCGGTGTTCTTGGGGAATGAGATCATAGATGTGCTTTCTACCGATCAATTCCCCGTGTTTATAACCCAGCACCGTCTCTATGATGGGATGGATATAGGTATACATACCCGTGCGGTCAACTTCCCACACGCAACTCCGGCTCTGAACGAGAAGCTCCTCGTAACGCCGTTGGCTTTCGTACAGCGCATTCTCGGCCTGTTTGCGCTTGGTGATGTCCGAACAGAATCCCATGAATTGGCCGTTGGGAAGCGCTACGGCGTTTAGGTAAAGGTCGATGAGGGAACCGTCCTTCTTGCGCAGGACGATTTCCCTTTCTACCCGGCCCTGTTCCATTAGCGTGGCGAAGGCCGTTGCGGTATCCGGTGATGCCTGTGGGGGAATCAAATCGGACGCGGTCATCTCAAGCAGTTCATCGCGGGAATACTGCATCATCCGGCAGGCGGTTTCGTTTACATCCACGTAGCGTCCTTCGCTGTCGGTGACAAAGATGCCGTCCGGAGCGTTCTCCACGTAGATCCGATACCGCTCTTCACTTGCCCGCAATTCGGCTTGGACTTCCTTGCGATTAAGGGCGCTTGCGATGATTTCCGTGATAAGCTGAAGCACTCGAACCTGATCATCGGCCCAGCACTGCCGACGGCGCACCGCGTCAAAGCCCATGAAGCCGATCAGTCTGCCTTCGCTGTTGAGCATGGGCAGGCATAGCAGCGATTGGATGTCTTGCGATTTAAGCGCCTCGTATTCGGCGGCGGCTTGGGGCGGCAAGGCTTCCAGCTCGGGTATGTGCACAGGTTCGCGTTTCTGAATCGCTTCTTTCCACCAAGGCATTGAATCGGTGGCGATCTCCTGAAGCCGGCTTTTCTGCGGCGTCACGCCTGGCGCGCACCATTCGTCGGTGTTGTCCATGAAAGCGAGATCCTCGGAGAAACGGAACACATAGCTGCGGTCAACCTCGAACAGTTCGCCCAGTATGCGAAGTGTTTCCTCCACGGCCTCATCGAAGTCGTCCTCTTTCACACGCAGAAAGCGGGCCGAGATCCCGGCGGCGGTCCGCTGGAACGTGACTTCAAATCGCCGCTGCTCCTCGGCCTGTTTGCGCTCGGTGATGTCGTAATTCACCCCAACCACCCGGAGGGGATGACCGGTGCTGTCCCGCTCAACCGCCGCGGCTCCCGCTATCCAACGCTGGGTTCCATCTGGCCATTGTATGGGGAACTCGATCTGGAACTCCTTTTCCCCCTTTAGCGCTCTGTCAAACTCGTCCAACGCCTTGGGCAAGGCGGCCGGTTCCAAGGCCTTGCTCCACTCCTCGAAGTTATACGTGAAGGTTTCGGGGTCGCGTCCAAACAGCGCGAACATCTGATCGTCCCACTCCAGGCGATCCTCGGCTATATAGTAATCCCAGACGCCGATTCCCGTGCCGCGGGTGGCGAGTTCCAAACGTTCCTGACTCCGCCGGAGCGCTTCCTCCATTTGTTTGCGGTCCGTTATGTCTTGATGCGTGCCCGCCATGGTCAGAGGCTGGCCCTCCTCGGTCCAAGAGGTGATCTTGCCTCGATCCAGAACCCAGACCCAGGAGCCGTCTTTGTGTTGCATCCGGAATTCGCATTCGTACTGTTCCTGTTCCCCCTTCAAACACTCTTGTAGCAGCCGTTCGCTTTCCTCAAAATCGCCGGGGTGGGTCAGGCGCTTCCATGTCTCGATGGAAACCGGCGATAATTCGTCCAGCGTGTACCCAACGATTTCGGCCCAGCGTTCATTGAAGACGGTCTCGCCGGTTTGGATGTTCCACTCCCAGGTCCCCGCGCCTGTCCCTTCGATGATGTCCTCAAGCCTGCGCCGTTCCCTATCAAGCGTCTGCTGCATTTCTTTTTGCTTCGTGATGTCGACCTTGAACTCGGCCACCATCCATTCTCCGTTGGAACCCTGGATGGGTATGGTGTGGATCTCGACGGCGCGGTTGTTCTCTTTCGGCAGCGTCGTCTCGCTAACGACCGTCTGTTTGCTCTCCAGCGCTTCTGAGATGCGGCACGCGGGGCAGGGCCGATCCGCTCCTTTGAAGTAGGCGTAGCACTTGCGTCCCTCTGGTTCGCCATAGACTTGTTTCCAGTTAGGGTCGATTTCACGCAAGTTGTACTCGGAATCGATGATATCGAACCCGGTTTTCGTGATGCCAAGGACATAGCTGGTTCGCCGTTGCTGCTCGGCGATCTCCTCGCGGAGGTGGTATTCCTCGGTAACGTCCCGAAAGACCAGCACGGCGCCCAACAGCGCGTCCGAGGCGTCCTTGATCGGCGCGCAACTGTCGGCGATCTGGCGCTCGCTCCCGTCGCGCGCGATGAGGGCCGTGTCGTTGGCGAGGCCTACGACGACTCCCTCGCGCAAGGCCTTGTCCAACGGATTCTCCGCCGGCGCGCGGGTCTTGGCGTTCAGGATGTGGAACACCTCGTCGATGGGGCGCCCGGCGGCCTCTTGGACGCTCCAGCCGGTGAGGGTTTCCGCCACGGGATTGAGGCTGACGACGGCGCCCTCGGGGTCGCAGGTGATGACGCCATCGCCAATGGACTGGAGCGTTGCCTTGAGGTAGCTCTCCTTTTCCCGCAATTGCGACGAGACGCGTTGCAGTCTGCGGTTGTATGTGAAGGCGCCCGCTAGCGACGCGCTCAGCACGAGAAAAGCGGCGGCGCCCGCCGCAACCCCGTCAGGATGTCTGCGTAAAGCGTCCATGATCGTGACGGCGGCATGGCGATCGAAGGGGTCTACCCGCAGTTCGCCCAACGCTTCCTCCACGCTGCTGTAACTGTAGGGTACGGTCCACCCCGCGGATTGGGACGCCCGAGCGGCGGGGCTGTCCGCGGGCATGTTGATGAGGGCGGTGGCCACGTCGCGGTCAAGGTCTTCCGGCGTGTGGGGGAGGGCGGCGAAGGGCCATTCCGGATACAAGGGGGTGGAGCGCAGTAAGGGAAGGGATTGCACGGAGTCTTGCGCGTTCAGGATGCGGAACTCGTCGAGGTTGACAACGCCCTCTTGGGCCATGCGCTCCAGCGTGTTGGTGCGCACCATGCCCGCGTCCACATCGCCATCCCGGACGGCCAACACCACGGCGTCGTGCGTGTCCCCAAAGCGCAGTTCCGAAAAGTCCTCCGGGATGCTGAGTCCCCGTTCTTGCATTTCCAGCCAGCCCGCGCGCCAGCCCCCGAAAGAGGTGGGATTCACGGCCTTGAAACGCGTTCCCTCGAGATCGTCCAGGGAACGGATATCCTCGCGATCCGCGCGAGTGAAGATGACGCCGCCAAAGAGCGAGTGGGCTTCGCCGTGGTGTTCGTTGCGCAACGTGGCGATGGCGTTCAGCGTGTAAAGCGCCTCCATCTCCGCGAAGATGGAAGAATTGGCGATGAGGAAGTCTACTGAGCCGTCTCGCACGGCGGGCTCGATCTCCTCGAAGCGCAGCGGGACAAGTTCGAATTCGTGATCCGGGACCTTGTCGCTTAGATAGTCTGTGGTCGCGGACCATTGGGCGAGGCTGCGTTCAACGCCCCGGTGCGCGAGCACGCCAATGCGGACGGTCTCCGCATACGCGGGGCATGAGAAGAAGATGAGAAGGAGTCCTAGCCCTAAGAGGCGCAAGGGCAACAAGACGGGGGACTGCTGCGCCAGGGGCCGGAGGGTAGCACGTGTGTGGTAATACAGCCTCATCATCGGGACCTCGGATGGTCGGGCGTTCATTGCCGCCAGTTTGTTTACGTTGCATGCCCAGGTTATGTGCGAGAGAAGAAGGTGGCGCGAATAACCGTTCCCCAAGGGAAACGCCTAACCTTGGGGAATACTATGTAGTAAGCGCATTTCGTGTTAGCCCCGGCTGAGCTTGGGGAGTATATCCACCCGAATACGATTAAGTAAAACCCATTCACCCGGCGCAAGAGCTTTACATACCGTTTCTATCGGCAAACGAAGCTGTTTTCTTTAATAGAATAAGTACACCACTGTTATTTCGTGGAAGTTTTGACTGTTTTGTTTGCTCAAGTTGAATCGTCACGTGGGCCGTATGGCAGTACCGGGGAAATGCTCTCTACTGGCATTGGGAGGGGGGATATGGGTACAATCACGCGCGTTTGGACG
>JBKHFO010000177.1:0-7513 GCA_046540175.1 Candidatus Hydrogenedentota bacterium | reverse complement strand
GACCCCGAAGGGGTCACAGATGCTAGCCAGGGGTTGAGCCCGAGGCGCGTAAGCGACGAGGGCGACACCCCTGGATCAAAGGCCTCAAGAACGGACCCCGGCAGGGGTCGCAGCAGCCATGTGTACAAAGGTTCTGCGGCGCCTAACGGGGGCCGGTAGGGGGGCGTCATTTCCGGGGGTGTCGCCCGCATGCCATCGCACACTTGCCGGCCCTGCCGGCATTCCGCGAACATTGCACAAGGAATCCATGGACCAGCTACGGGATATTCTTCACTACTACTGGGGTTACGAGAGCTTTCGCGCCAATCAAGAGGAAGCCATGGAGGCCGTCGTGCGCGGGCAGGACTCCCTGACGGTTCTCCCAACGGGCGGCGGGAAATCCCTGTGCTTTCAGGCGCCCGCCCTCGCGTTGGACGGGATGGCGCTGATCATATCGCCCCTCATCGCGCTGATGAAGGACCAAGTGGACGCGCTCAAGCAACGGGACATCCCGGCGGCGTGCATCAACAGCCACATGAGCGGAGACGAGCGCCGCGCCGTGCACAAGGGCATCCAAACGGGCCAGCTCAAGCTGATCTACACCTCGCCGGAAAAGGCGGTGCAGGGCCGCTTCATCGAATACATCAAGCGCGTCGGGCTCAGTTTCATCGCGGTGGACGAGGCCCACTGCGTAAGCCAATGGGGCCACGATTTCCGCAAGGAGTACCGCCTGCTGAACCATCTCCGGAACGCCTTCCCCGGCTTGCCCATGCACGCCTACACCGCCACGGCCACGACGGCGGTGCGCAAGGACATCGTAAGCAGCCTCGGGCTGCGCGATGCAAGGGAAGTGGTGGGCTCCTACGACCGGCCGAACCTCACCTATCACGTGGAGAACACCGCCGGCGCGCGGGAGCGCGAGGTCGAGCGTATCGTGCAGCGTCATCGCGGCGCGGCGGGCATCGTCTACTGCATCACGCGGCGCGAAGTCGACAGCATGGCCGAGCATCTCGCGGGGAAGGGGCATCGAGCTGTCCCCTACCACGCGGGGATGGACGACGTCACCCGCCGGTGCAATCAAGACGCCTTCTTGCGGGGCCAGGTGGATATCGTTGTCGCGACGGTCGCGTTTGGGATGGGCATCGACAAGCCCGGCGTGCGGTTTGTCATTCACGCCGGGCTGCCGAAATCGCTGGAGCATTACCAACAGGAAAGCGGCCGGGCCGGACGCGATGGCAAGCCCTCGGAATGCTGGCTCTTGTACCGGCCGGCGGACTATTACACGTGGCAGAATCTCATCCAGCGCAGCGCCCAGGGGTGCAGTCCCGAAGTGCAAGCCAACGCGGAAGAAAAGCTCGACGCCATGTACGCGTACTGCCAGCAGACGACCTGCCGCCGGGCCACGCTGCTGCGCTACTTCGGCGAGACCATGACCTCATGTGGGGGATGCGACGTGTGCGATGGCGGCGGCCGTAAAGGCGTTGGACAAACGCAAGAGAAACGGCCCAGCAGTCAAAAGCGGCGTTCCACCAGTTCACACGAGGCGCACGCAACGGCGCTAGCAGACCATCCAGACCGAAGACAAGGCAACGGCCAGCGCCAGGCCGAGCGGCTCTTCCGCGAAGGCGTCAGCGTGCGGGAAGCCGCCCACCAGCTTGAGCTGCGGCCCAGAAAAACGTGGCGGCTCCTTGAGCAATTTGTTGTTGATCATCGCGTGACCGATCCCTCCCCATGGGTGAACGAAGAGAAAGCGGACCGAATCCGCCAGGCGGCTGCGGAGTCCGGCGACGATCGCGTCTCAAGGCTTCAAAAGCTAGCGGGCAATGACATCAGAACCGAGGAAATCGAGGTGGTCCTCGCCTGCCAACGCAACGGCGATCCGTCGTTGCCGTACTGAGCGACAACGCGCTTGATCCCCTTTTCAGTGAGGTAACCTGGCCGGTCATTTCCTCTTGGAAGGGGGCGCAGGGGGATGTCAACCTCCAGCGGGTGTTTCATGCATTGTACATCCCCCGGCCCTTCGGGCCACCCCCTTCAAAGGGGGAATATAGGTGAATGACATCCCCCTTGCCCCCCTTCCGAAGGAGGAATGGAACGGAAAATTCCCCCTTTGAAGGGGGATCAAGGGGGATGTACCTTCTGTTCAACGCGGCGCCTTGTAGGAGACAACTTAAAGAAGCGAAAAAGTAACGCCGTGGGGCTCAGAAGTCCAGCACATGCAGGCCGGGGATGGAGGAGTCCAAGGGCACCGTTTCGATGTTGGTGGCGCCGAGTTTGGCCAGTTCATAGCGCGCCTTGGCCAAGGGCAGCTCCTTGCTTGACGCGTTCATCTGCACGTTGAATTCCGTGAAGTTCTCGCCCTCGTTGATGGTGGGTTCGTCGGCGAAGAGCCGGTTTTTCTCGAGATACTGGCGGATGGCCCCACTGTTTTTCTTCTCGGTGTTGAATAAGAGCATGACCTTGTCCTCGGCGTAGATGGCCCCATAGAGATTCAGGAGGAACATCCGGGCCAAGTCGTATTTGGCCGCGTTTTCTCGAAGCGCAGGGCTCACGTAAATCCCCGTCTCGGATTCGACCACGTCCGTAAGGATGCGCAGCCCGTAATTGCGGATGGCGCCGCCGGACTGCGTAATCTCCAGGCCGAAGTCCACCGCGCCGTGCGTCACCTTGGCCTCCGTCTTGCCCCAGGTTTCGTAGATGACGATTCCCCGTTCGATGCGCGGCGGCGTCTGGAACTTCTGAACCGAAAACTCGGAATGAGAGTCCGCGAACCCCAATTCTTGGATCTGGGTCTGGAACCACTCCAGCGCGAGATAGGGCATTTCCGCCACCATGGTTACGAGAGGCTTCTCCCGCAACAATGCCGTGAACCAGTCCTTCCAGGGGCGATCGCCCGAATCGGGGGGCGCGATGACCACTAAGCGCACGCTCCCCCGCTCAAGAGACAACACTCGCCTCAGCTCGATCTCCTGACCGAATTCGTAGTGGGCCTCGAGGATCCGTTCCCGGATCCAGTCGTCGCCGGCTATGGCGATGTCGATCTCGCCAATGGCCAACTGCGAGCCAAATTCCTGGGGCCGCCCGTCCCATCCCACGAGGAAGGAGGTCAAGGGAAAACTCGTCGGTCCGCCCTTGTCGTAGCCCTTGGTGGGGAATCCCGCGTCCTGTAACAGATTGACCATGTTGCCGCCCCGGTTCGGGTCCGCGAGCGATCCCGCCGGCATGCCAATGATAAGTTGCTCGTCCGCCATGAATGCATTTACCTCGTTTACAGAATCCGTGTGTCAGTGAATGGATGGGTAGAAGATAAAGAAGGGAGCCAAACCGGCGCGGCGCATCGCGTTGCCCGCGGCGCCCAGCGTCCCCCTTGGCCCCGAAGCGCCCTACCATACGACAAATGGCCTCGCGGATCAACCGGTGAAAACAGGGATGGCCTCTTGGACTAGGCGCGAATGCCGGCAAGATTACGGCGTTACGGTCTCCCCCCAAGCGCTGGTTCGGTTAATCGAAAAGTTGCATAAACCTGGGTTTCGCTGTACAATAATGGCAACCACTTCACGAGAAGCGGCGTTGGGGAAGGCGCGCGCCGGAACGCCGCATAAGGCGGCGTGGCGCCGGATAGGGGCTTGTGCGCATTACGTTGGACAGGCAGCCGGGGGACTGTACAGACACGCCTCCAGCGATAAGGCGCGCCACCAAAACTTCGTTCCTCAAAAAGAGATTATGATAAACAAATCGGCCGCGGGTTTTACGCGGTGGACCTTTTTTGCTCTCCTCGCCAGTGGAGCGGCGTTGCTCGGCTTCATCCTGGCTTCCGAGTTTCTCATGCTCCCCTACGCGCTCGAAACGGTGGGGCGGGTGTTGTACCGCGCCGCCTTCTTCACTATTTTGCCGGCGCGCGGCATCGTGGGCATGTTCATCCCGCAGCAAGGCCACCATTGGCCGGTGGAGCATTTCGTCATCTCCTGCATGGCCGCTCCATTTCTGTATTGGATGGGCTGGCACGCGGGCTGGCGCCTGTGGAAACGCCTTCGGCGCCGCGTTGGCGTTGTATTTGACCGGCCCCTGCCCACCCGGCCCCATGAGTTGAGCCGCCGCCAATTCCTGGCGCGCTCCACGGCGGGCGTTGTCGGCGTGACGTGGAGCGGCATCGGCGGGTACGCCTCCATGGTGGCGCCGCAGCGGCTTGAAATCGCGGAATACACCATGGCGGTTCGCGATCTGCCCCGCGCGTTCGAGGGGCTGCGCATCCTTCAGATTTCCGACACTCATTACGGCCCCTACAACAGCATGCCCTACCTCCTGGACGCGGCCGAAAAGGCCAATGCGTTGGACGGCGACCTCGTGTTGTTCACGGGCGACTACACCCATCACACGCCCCGGTCCGTGGATCCAGGTATTGCGATGCTGGATCATTTCGAGGCCCGGCTGGGCCGTGTGGCGGTGCTTGGCAATCACGACCACTGGGAAGGCGTGGAGGCGTGCAAGGCCGCATTCCGCCGGCTCGATGTGCCCTTGATTGATAACGGCCGCCTGTTCCTTACCCCAGACGGCCTTCAGTCCCAGCCTATCCCCGGCGAAAGCATTTGCCTGGCGGGTGTCGGCGATCTCTGGTGCGACGAAGTGAACCTTGACGCGGCGCTTGAGGCTGTGCCCAGCAGCATGCCCCGCCTCGTCCTCTCCCACAACCCCGACGTGGCCGAAGAGATGGACGCGAAACATCGCGTGGATATCATGTTCAGCGGCCACACGCACGGCGGCCAAGTGCAGGTCGCCGGCCTAGGCCCCGCCATTGTCCCCAGCCGGTATGGCGTGAAATATCGGGGCGGCCTCTGCGAAGGACCCCACTGTCCCGTTGTCGTTTCCCACGGCATCGGCCTCGCCTTCATGCCCGTGCGCCTGGGCGTGCCGCCGGACATCGGCCTGATCATCCTCGAGCGGGCGTAGGCGGGCGTCCTCAAGAACTAAAGGAAGCACCGGCAAACGGCTTGTGTCCCGCCGTTTGCCGGTGCGCGTGTTTGGTGGTGGAGGGGCGTGGGCTACTCCTCGATTTCGCCCACGGACCAGAGAACGCCCCGGCTCAGCATGTCCAGAAACACGGGGTGCTCCATGGTTTCGTTGTGATGGCCGATGCTCGTGCCGAAATTGCGAAGCCCTTCGTACCTGTTGATCCAGATCACCGGATGGTACTCGCCGTTCGTCCCTTCGGCGTGGGCCAACGGGGTGGTGTCTTCAAAGACATCCGCGATCCAGTAGAGTTCGCCGTGCGGGGTTTCCCAAGGCAACGGCATATCGGCGATAATAGGGTGATCCGGCCCCACCTCAAGGAAATCTCCCCGGCGGGCGTGTTCCACGGTGAAGGGGACATGCTCTTGGTGCTCGAAGGAACTCACGCCAATGAAGCGATGCCAGTCTTCCGCGTCGTCGTGATAGCGGTAGGAGTGCAAGGTCCCGTGGACGATAACGGCGGGGATATCGTTTTCCACATGGGGAGTGATGATGTTCTCCACCACCCAGTCTTCGCCGCCTTCGACGTTGGCCGCCCAACACTTGTTGTACAGGACGACGTCATACCCTTCAATCCAATCGGGATCCTCGAAGAACGCGATCTCCATCGCGTTGGCATCTCCCTCATAGAAGAAGGTGTCGATCTCGGCATCAATGCGTTCGGCAATTCCCTCGCTTAGAATGTGTTGCTGGTTTTCGTAATCGTGCGCGCCGCCGCCCGTGACCTGAAGCACCCGTATAGGATCTTCCTGCGCTTGCACGGCAGGAGCCGCGATCAACGCGGCCATCGCGAACATCGCTGCGCTCGCCGCAATCTTGCTCATTCTGTTCTCCTTTTCTGGCGTTGTTTTACTACTGAATTTCCACCACCACCCGATGCGGCTTCAGCTCAACGGATCGGCCCCGAAGAGAGACACGTTCCCGCGCGGCGCCGTCGCTTAGGGTGACACAATCCGGCTTCCGGATCACAAGTTTACCGCGTCACCGCGGCAAGACTTCGGGCGCTTCCCGGATGCGTTCCAAAAGCGCCTCCATCTCTTCGAGTATGTCGGGATACTCTTCGGAGAGGTCGTTCGTTTCCCTGGGATCCTCGTCCAGGTTAAACAAATAGGCGCTTTCTGTTAATTCGGGCGAATTCAAAGCGGTGTCTCCCTTGTTGTGGCGGTTATAGGCCCACGTAGCCCTTCCGCCAGGCTCAATGTATTTCCACGGCCCCTTGCGCAATCCCAATCCATCGCCGGATTGCTGAACCACGTAGTCGCGGCCGGTTTCGGATTGCCCGAGAAGCGCGGGGAGCAGATTCCGGCTGTCCGGCCCGGCGTTCTCGGGCGGGTCCACACCGGCCAGGGCCGCCAGGGAGGCCAAGAGATCCACTTGACTGAACAGCGCGCTGGATTCGCCGGGCTCCACTTCACCCGGCCAGTGCACGATGAAAGGCATGCGCGTGCCGCCTTCGTAGGCTTGGTACTTCCCGCCCCGGTAGGGACCGCTGGGCCGGTGGCCTTCGTGGTGTTCCAGCGCGCCGTCCTCGTAGCCGTCATCGAACACGGGGCCGTTGTCGCTCGTGAAGATGACCAGCGTCTTCTCCCGCAGGTCCAACTCATCGAGTTTCTCCATGACTTGGCCCACCACCCAGTCCAGCTCTACGATCGCGTCGCCGCGCAGGCCGGTCTCGCTTTCGTCGACGAATTTCTCATTGGGGGCGCGAGGGACATGATTCTCATGCATGGAAAGATACAGGAAGAAGGGGCCCTCTTGCTCCGCCTCGATAAAGTCCCGCGCCCGTTCCGCCAAGACAAGGGCCATTTCCTCATCGTCCCACCACGCGGATTGACCGCCGTCCATGTAACCGATGCGGCTGATATTTTCGACAATGGTTCCCGAATGGTAATCGTCGGCGGGATACTGTACTTTCTCGGGGTGGCTGTGGCCCGTGGGCAAATCGCCGATGGGGCCCTCATAGCTTACGCGAAGGGGATCGTCGTCCTGGCTCAGCCCGTGGACCTCGTGTCCCTTGACGTACACACAGGGCACGCGATCGTTCGTGGCGGGGATGATGAACGACTCGTCAAAGCCCACTTCCAACGGTCCCGGTTTGATCGTCTCGTTCCAATCCACGGCGCCGTCGCCCAACCCCAAATGCCATTTGCCCACGATGGATGTCCTGTAGCCGGCTTCCCGAAGTACCGCGGGCATCGTGGGGCTGCCTGGCTCGATAACCAGATTGGCGTCACCAGGCAGCACGGTGGCCCCTGGTTGGCGGAAGGCGTAGGAGCCCGTGAGCAGCGAGTAGCGGCTCGGCGTGCACGTGGCGGCGGCGCAGTACGCGTCCGTGAAGCGCAGCCCGTTCTCCGCCAGCTTATCGAGTTCGGGCGTCTGGATGAGTTGCGCGCCGTAGGAACTTAAGTCGCCGTAGCCCACGTCATCGCCGTAGATGATGACTATGTTGGGGCGTTTCGCTCCGGCCGAAACCGCCGTCTTCGGCAGGGCCGCCGCGGCCAATACCCCAGCCGCCCCTGCCCCCATC
>JBKHFO010000176.1:0-7513 GCA_046540175.1 Candidatus Hydrogenedentota bacterium | reverse complement strand
GCGCTGCTCTCTTCCCTTTAGCGGCGTCTGGCTAGTCTTCCAGGTCCAAATCCAACAGGGGGGCGTCGCCCCATAGACTGTCAAGATCGTAAAAAGCACGGGGCTCCTCGCGAAACACATGCACGATAATGGAACCGTAATCCAACACAAGCCACCCGCCTTTCGGCGTCCCTTCCACGGCAATGTGTTTCACACCGGCATCTCTCATTCCGGTTCGGATGGCGTTATACACCGCCTTCATCTGCGGTTCGCTCGACGCCGAGAGGAGGATGAAGCTGTCGGCGATAAGGGTCAGCCCCCGCATGTCGTACGCGCAAATATCGAAGGCGTGGTGCTCGGCCGCCAAGGCGGCGATGCGGCGGGCGTCCGGCAAAACATCGAGTTCGTTGTCCGTACTCTTCACGGCTTTGACAAGTCTGGCCAAAATGGTACTCCCATCCTGTCGAAACGCGCCCGATGGAGAGGCTGATCAGCGGCGCAGCCGCTGCAAGCTCCGGCATGCGCATTCCGGAGCCTTGGCCCGGGCGCGGCTTCAGTGTTTGTTCAACTCGCGCACGAGAATTTCGTTCACCAGTTTAGGGTTGCCCCTGCCCTTGGTGGCCTTCATGATTTGACCCATCAAGAACTTCAAGGCTCGATCCTTGCCGTTCTTATAGTCGGCCACGGGACCTGGGTTTTCTTCGATCACGTTCAGCGCGATGCTCTCCAATTCGGCCGTATCGCTGATTTGTTCCAACCCCTTCTCTTCCACCAATTGCTTCGCGGATTTGCCGGTGGCGAACATTTCCTCCAACAACTCCTTACCCATTTTACCACTAATGGAGCCGTCGGCGATAAGTTGAAGCATGCCCGCCAAATGCGCCGGCGTCACGGGGCAATCCTGTATCTCTTTGCGGGATTCGGCAAGCAAGGCCTGCAAATCGCCCATCACCCAATTCGCCGCTGGTTTGGGCTCGGCGCCAGCGGCGGCGGCCGCCTCGTAATAATCCGCCATGGGCCGGGCCGCCGTGAGGACGCCGGCGTCGTAAGGCGTAAGGCCGTACTGTTCCTGGAAACGCAGTTTGCGCTCCCGAGGCAGTTCGGGCAGACTTTCCCGAATCCGCTGCTCCCATGCTTCATCCACTTGCATGGGCGGCAGATCGGGTTCGGGAAAATAGCGGTAGTCGTGGGCGGATTCCTTGCTGCGCTGAGCCACCGTCGCATTCTTCCGGTCATCCCAGCCCCGCGTTTCCTGCACGATAACGCCGCCCTCTTTAAGGGTCGCAATTTGCCGCTCAATCTCATACGCGATGGCCTTTTGCGTCCCGGAGAACGACGCCACGTTCTTTACCTCGGTCTTCGTACCGAATTCCTTGCCGCCTTTGGGACGCACACTAATGTTCGCCTCGGCGCGGAGCGAACCCTCTTCCATGTTGCAATCGCTCGCCCCAAGATACTGAAGCGTCTGCTTTAGCCCGGTTAGATACTCGTAGGCTTCCCGGCCGCTCCCAATGTCCGGCTCCGTGACGATTTCAAGCAGCGGCACGCCCGACCGGTTGAAGTCAACCCCGCTCTCCGAGGACCCGATGGTATGGACGTTACGCGCGGTGTCCTCCTCAAGATGCGCCCGCGTCACGCCAATACGCTTTGGACCGTCCTCCGTCTCGATCTCCACGAAACCGCCGTGGCACAGAGGCAGGTCGTATTGACTGATTTGATAATTCTTCGCCAAGTCGGGATAAAAGTAGTTCTTCCGGTCCATCTTTGACCAGCGGCTGACAAAACAATTCAACGCCAACCCCACGGCCACGGAGGTCTCCACGGCGGCCTGGTTCAGCACGGGCAGGACGCCAGGCATGCCGAGGCACACCGGACAGACATTGGTATTGGGCGGGGCGTGGAAATTCGTGCTGCATCCACAGAACACCTTGGACTTCGTGTTCAGCTCAACATGCACTTCCATTCCAATTACAGCTTCGTATTCCATGCGGATTCCTTACGCGATTGGGGGCCGGCCCATCTCCAGCCCCGCGTGTTGCTCGTAGACGTAGGCGGTGCGCAGCACCGTTTCTTCGTCAAAATGCTTGCCCATGAGTTGCAGCGCCAGCGGCAGGTTGTCGTCCGTGAGGCCCGCCGGGGTAGAGACGGACGGAATACCCGCCAAATTACTTGAGATGGTGTACACGTCGGTGAGATACATCTCAAGGGGATCCTTCATCATATCGCCCATGGCGAACGCAGGCATGGGCATGGTCGGCGCCAAGATGACGTCGCACTGCTGGAAGGCCTTTTCGAAATCGTCCCGCACCAGCGCGCGGGCTTTTTGGGCTTTCAGGTAATAAGCGTCATAGTACCCGCTGGAAAGCACATACGTGCCTAGCATGATGCGCCGCCGCACCTCGGGGCCGAACCCTTGCGTCTTGGAGTGCGTGTACAGTTCGCGGAGATCGTTTACCCCCTCGGCGCGGAATCCGTAACGGACGCCGTCGAACCGGGCGAGATTCGCGCTGGCCTCCGCGGTGCAGATGACGTAGTACGTGGCCACGGCATAGTGCGCGTGAGGCAGGGAGATCTCCTTGACCTTGGCCCCTTGGCCTTCCAAGACCTTGACGGCTACGTTCACCTTGGTTTGGACGGTTTCGTTCAAAGCGACTTCGAAGTATTCCTTTGGCAGGCCGACCGTGATGTCGCTGACGTCGTCCCGCAGGGCCGCCGTGAAGTCGGGCGCCGGGATTTGGGCCGAAGTCGAGTCCTTGGGATCGGCCCCGGCGATGACATTCATCACCAAGGCGGAGTCCTCGATGTCCTTCGTTAGGGGGCCAACCTGATCCAGCGAGGAAGCAAAAGCCACCAGCCCGTAGCGCGAGACGCGTCCGTAGGTGGGCTTAAGCCCTACGCATCCGCAACAGGCCGCCGGCGCGCGAACGGAACCGCCGGTGTCGCTGCCCAAGGAAAAGGCGCATTCATCCGCCGCCACGGCCGCCGCCGAACCGCCGCTGGAGCCGCCGGGGACGTGGTTCAGGTTCCAGGGGTTGTAGGTCAACTGAACCGCCGAGTTCTCGGTGGAGGACCCCATCGCGAACTCATCCATGTTGGTCTTCCCCATGGGGATCGCTCCGGCCTCCAGCAACCGCGTCACGACGGTGGCGTCGAACGGGCTGCGGTAGTTGGCGAGCATCCTCGAGCAACACGTGGTCCGGCCTTCCTTGGTGCAAAGGACGTCCTTGATCGCCACGGGCGCGCCCGCCAGAGGAGGCGCGGGTTGGCCGCTGGCGATGGCCTTGTCGAGCTTCCCGGCCCGCTCCAGCGCCGAATCCTTCCACACATCCACATACGCCTGGACCTTGCTGTCCACTGCTTCAATGCGGTCGAGGAAACTCTGTGTGATGGCCGCGCAGGTGGCCGTTCCATCCCGCAGCGCGTCCTGGATTTCATGAGCTGTTAATTGATACAAACCGCTTTGCGCCACTGTGTTCATCGCTTACTCCGAGTCCAGGATGCGGGGCACGAGGAAGTACTCGCCATCGCTGCTTGGGGCGTTGTTGAGCGCCTCGTCACGGTCGAGGGAGGGCAGAACCGCATCCTCGCGAAACACGTTGGTCTGTTCCAAGGCGTGCATGGCCGGTTCAACGCCGGTGGTGTCCAATTCGTTAAGCTTGTCTACATAGGTGAGAATTTCCGTCATCTCCGCCTGAAGCTGTTCAATAAGCGCTTCATCCAACGTGAGTTGGGCGAGATTGGCGATATACTCCACATCTTGTCTTGTTACCCGAGCCATAGGTATCCTTTCCAGAAGAAGGCAAACCGGTAGGTGCCGGCTGACGCAAACTTGAACGCCGATTTTATCATACGAGCCAAGCCGTTTCCATATTTTCGGAAGCCCCCAATCGACATGAGGGAGAGGTAAACGCATCAACGCATGACATCCGTTGCGCAATCCAATGGAAACCGTTTATCCGTACGCGGCCGCCCCCCCTTGGCATTTGTAAAAGTGGGAGGGGCCGTCTTGCGCCGGGAGCACGCGGGGCAGCTTGAGGAGGCCATCCGGCGCCTCGATTCCCTGGAGCCCGTGGCCGTGGGCGGGCGGGGCGTACTGTGGCGTTTCATCCAAGGCGGGGAGGCAGCCCTTATTCGCCGCTACCGCCGCGGCGGCGTCACGGCGGGCTTCATGCCCCGCGATTTCATCTTGGTCAACCGCCCCTTGGCCGAACTCCGGACGCACCATTACGCGTACCGCCAGGGGTTGCCCGTGGCGGAACCCTTGGGGGCCGTTTGGGGTCATCCCGCTCGCGGCCGGCGCGAAGGCTTCTATGTGAGCCGGGAATTGCGGGGCGCGTCTTTGCTGCAGGCGCTAACCCAGCGCCCAGAAGAGAGGGAGCCGCTGTTGGAGGAAGCCGGCCGCGTCATCCGGGCCATGCACGACGCCGGCGTGGTTCACGGCGATCTCAATGGCGGAAACGTGTTCATGGATGCCGCGGGCAAGGCGTATCTCTTGGATTTTGACCAAGCCTATGTCAAATGGCCGTTGAAAGCGCGGAAACGGGCTCGGAATCTTCTCCGGTTCCGCCGATCGCTGTTCAAGAACGGCCACGGCCCGGAGGCGTTTGAATGGGTGTTGGCGGGCTACGGAGGCCTTGAATGGCCGAGGTGGCTCGATTGGTGTTACCGAATCCGGGGCGGCCTCTCGGATATGGTGCGTGGAAGGACGCGCGCGTTGTGAGTGAAGGGTTTGTGAAAGAGCGGGTCGGGCGGACGTTCAGTTGGAACGGCGCGCTGTACCTCGAGCGCCGGGAAAGCGTTGATCGCGCCTGGCTGTTGCACGCCTTGGAAACGCCGGGCGAGGAGCTTAAGCGCTCCAACCGGTCCGTGACCCGGCGTGTGGAAAACACGGTCATCAAGCAATCGGCGCCGGGCTCATGGAAGGAAGCCGTGAAGCTGACCGTTCAACCCGGCAGACGTCTCCGGGCATGGAACGCCGCGCGGCGCCTGCGCGCTCATGGCGTAGGCGCCCCCCAGCCCTTGGCTTATGTGGAGCGAAGCCTTTGGGGAGCGCGGGTTGGGAACGCGGTCGTTCTGTCCTACCTCGCGGGATGCCGCGATGTGGAAGCGTACGCTTGGGAGTTACTAGCTCGAAACGCCCATCCGAGTGAAATACACGGCTTCTTTGCAGGATTGGCTGACGCCGTGAACGCCCTCGGCCGCGCGGGCGCGTTTCATCAAGACTTGGCGGGAAAGAACATTTATACGGCTGACGGCGAGCACTTTTTCTTTATCGATTTGGACGCGATTATTCTTGATGCGCCGTACACGCGCGAACGGCGCCTCAAGAATCATGTCCAACTTTACGATTCCTTCTGTGATTGGTACGACAACACCTTCCTTGAACCGTTCATCCGCCGCATGTGCCCGGAGGACTGGCCCGCGGCGGATTGGCTTCCGCTCATCGCGAGGGAGCAACAAGTCCGGAGAACCCGGCATGAAAACATCGTTCAGCGGAACGCTTCCCGGAACAGGCCGCCAATCGCCGGGCAAGACGGCCGCCGCCCCGATGGCGGCCTCTGAGTGCATAGGCGTAAGACGCCGCAATTGATTGGGAGTTCGTCTGCTTGCATACCCCAAACCAAGAAACCAACAGCGCCCCAACCCGCGGGGCCGGCGCCACGGTTGACCCCGAATCGCTCTACGAAACCCGCTTGGCCGAACGCCGCAAGGCCCTGGAACGGTTGCGCCGGCGCGAAAACGCATTGGCGAACGCGCGCCTAGCCGTCTTCGCCGCGGCGGCCGCCGTTTTCGCCTACGCCTTCTATAGCGAACTCTATCACTGGGCCTGGGTGGCCGCGCCTCTTACAGGCTACGTGCTCCTCGCCATCCTTCATGCCCGCGTTATGAACAAAGCGCCCCAGGCGAAGGCTCGGATTTGCTTTTACGAGCAGGGGCTGGCGCGGTTGCGCGGCCAATGGCGCGGGCACAACCGCGATACCCCACCCGGACTGGAGGACGAAGGCGAGCATCCGTATGCCCGGGACCTGGATCTTTTTGGCCACGGCTCGCTCTTCCAGCTTCTCAATACCGCCGCCACCTCCTTCGGCGAAAAGCGCTTGGGGGATTGGCTGCGGGAAGCGGGCACACGGGAGGACGGACCATTCCACAGGGACGCCATCGCCGCCCGCCAAGAGGCCGTACGAGACTTTGCCCCCTGGCTGGATCTTCGCGAAACGTTGGCGGCCGCGACCGCTACGGAAGACAAAGCCCGGAACACGGCGGACGAACTGGCTCAGTGGGGCGGGCAAGCGGCCGTAACCATTCCGGCCTGGGCGCGGGCTGCGGGGTATGTCTTCTTTTTTACGGGCCTGCTCAGCGTCGTGGGTTTGCTCTACTGGAATTGGGGGCCGCTTCCCTTGCTCGGAACAGCGGCCGTATGCTGGGGCGTACAGAAGGGGATGCGAGCCCGCGTCGACCAGGTGGACCAGGCGCTCAACCGGAGAGCGCGGGGCTTACGGCGTTTGGCGGCGGTCCTGTGGCATTTCGAGCAGGCCCCTGTGAAATCAGGCCGCCTGGCCGCCCTCAGGGAGCGCCTCATGCCGGCAGGCGAGCCCGTATCGGCAGAGGTTCGCCGCCTGCACCATCGGGTCGAACTCCTGGAAATGCGCAACAACCCCATGTTCATGATCCCCGCCTTCTTCATGCTGTGGCGGCTTCAGCTTTGCCACGCCATCGAGCAATGGCGGCGGCGGCATGGCCCTCACATAGAAGATTGGACCGGCGCGTTGGCCGAACTGGAAGGACTCCTGGCCCTGGGCGGGTTCGCATTCGAGCATCCCGCCTATGCGTACCCCGAATTCCGCGGCGCGGCGGACGCCACGCAAGAGAACGGCGGCAAGGATGCGCTGTTGGAACTGGAGGAGGCGGGCCATCCCCTGTTGTCCCCGGGCCAGTGTGTGCCCAACACCGTGCGCTTGGGACCGGCGACCCGGCTCATGGTGGTGAGCGGATCCAACATGTCGGGCAAGAGCACCCTGCTCCGGACGGTAGGGGTCAACGTTGTGCTGGCGCAGATGGGAGCGCCCGTGTGCTGCCGCGCCATGCGGCTGAATCCCGTGCTAATCGGCGCCACCCTGCGGGTGGAGGACAGCATCCAGGAAGGGGTGTCCCGATTCTACGCCGAGATTCGGCGGTTGAGCCGCCTCATGGAAATGACGCGGTCCGGCCGCCCCTTGCTCTTTCTGTTGGACGAACTCCTTCACGGCACCAACTCACATGATCGCGTGCAGGGGGCCCAGGCCTTGCTCAAGCGTTTTCTTGAACGAGGGGCTTTGGGGCTGGTTACAACCCATGACCTCGCCCTCACGCGGCTTGAACACGAGATGCGGCGCTGCGCCAACGTCCATTTCCAAGACCGGGTGGAGGATGGCCGCATTGAGTTTGATTACAAGATGCGCCCTGGCGTGGTGGAAAAAAGCAACGCCCTCGCCCTGATGCGAAGCGTGGGACTGGACATCTAGTAGAGCGCCCAGCGTAAACTTGTTGATAGGGC
>JBKHFO010000175.1:0-7601 GCA_046540175.1 Candidatus Hydrogenedentota bacterium | reverse complement strand
ACTGTTGCTTCCGCGATACGACCGTACAGGAAGCGGTTGTTTGATATGCCACTTGAGTCCGATGTGAACGGGGACCACGCAGCCTATGGCGCGGTCTCGGCCTCGACGGGGTTGCTGAGCGTGCCGATGGGGGGAATGGTCACCTCGACGTGGTCGCCCGGGACAAGCGGCGCGATGCCCTCGGGCGTGCCGGTGGCAATGACGTCGCCGGGTTCAAGGGTGATGTAGTGCGTAATGTGAGCGATTAGAGCGGGGACATCGAAAATGAGGCGGCGGGTATTGCTTTGCTGCCGGAGTTCCCCATTCACCCGCACCTCAACGTCCACCTCCAAAGGCTCCACCAGCGCGTCCGCCAGGAGCAAGGCCGGCCCTATCGGGCAAAAGGTGTCCATGCTTTTCGACAGGAACCAAGGCAAGCCTTTTTGTAGGTCCTGTTGCTGCATATCGCGCGCCGTGACGTCATTCACAATGGTGTATCCCGCCACGTAGTCCCGCGCGTTCCCACGCTGAATGTTTTTCGCCCGTTTCCCCATCACGACAGCCAATTCCCCTTCGTGATCCACGCGCCCATACGCTTCACGAATGCATATTGGCTCACCGGGTCCGATGCAGGCCTCGGGCGACTTGCTAAACACCACGGGCTGCTTGGGCGCTTCATGCCCGGTCTCCGCCGCGTGGGCGCTGTAATTGCGTCCGATGCACAGGATTTTTCCGGGCCGGTGCGGCCGGAGGCACAAGGGCGCCTCCGATAAGGCGAACCGCTCCATAAGCCCGTACTCGCCCAGGCGCGTCACGGCCGGCTCCAAGCGCCCGCTACAGACTAGCCCCTCACGAAACATTTGTCCCAAATCGCCTAGGATCGGTCCGGGCGTTCCATGCGCCAAAAGATGGTAAACCTGATACGCCTTGGTGAAATCGAGCCACTCTCCCCCGGTCTCCAAAGCGACATACGTCCCAGTTGCTCCTTCGGCTGTTGCTAGCTTCATGTCCGCCTCCTCGCCCCAACGGCTATTGCTGTCTGCGTTCATGGAATCTTCCACAGAAAAAGGAGTATAACAAAAGAGGCGGCGAAAGCCGTATTCTCAACGCCGCGAACCTAATCGCCATTTTGGGGTCAAAGAAGGTAGAACGGCATCGGAAATAACCGGTTCTCAACAGCAAACAACCCCAAAAAGAAAGGACGCATGACAATGAAACTAGTAATTGCACTGACGGTTGCACTTCTTGGGATGGCCCCGCTTGTTTCCGCCGAAGAACAGGCGGGAACCAGTGTGGAAGACCAAGTGGACGTCGCTCTGACGGCGTACAACGAGGGGCTGGGCCTAGTCCGTGACACTCGGGAGCTTACCCTGCCCACGGGCGAGTTGCTCCTCGATTTCCGTGACGTGGCGGAACGCATCAAACCCGAGACGGTGAGTCTGAAATCCCTGGCTTCGGAGGAGTCGCTCACGGTATTCGAGCAGAATTACGAGTACGACCTCATGAGTCCGTCGAAACTCCAAGAAAAATACGTCGGCGAGATGGTAAAGCTCGTGAGTTTCAGCGAAGAGGACGGCTTCGAGACAGTGGAGGCGCGCCTTTTGAGCGTCAACGAAGGGCCTATCTACGAAGTGGACGGCGAGATCTACCTCGGCCACCCCGGCGAAGTGGTCTTGCCTGATGTCCCCGAAGACTTGCGGGCGACCCCCACGCTGGTCTGGCTGCTCGACAACGCCTTGAGAAACCAAGAGTTGGAGCTGACCTATCTCACCGAGGGCATTAGCTGGAAGGCGGATTACGTCATCAACCTGGCCCGCGATGACCGCTCCATGGACCTCACGGGCTGGATCACCATGGACAACCAGTCCGGCGCCACGTATGAAGACGCCGAACTGAAACTTGTGGCGGGCGATGTCCACCAGGTCCAGCGCCGCCCAGAGGCCAATGAGATGCGGATGATGGCGGACGCCGCGTCAGCCGAGGAGGCCGAGCCCGCTCAACAAGAGGCCTTCGCCGAATACCATCTCTATACTATTCCGCGGCGCACGACCATACGCCAGAATCAACAGAAGCAGGTGCTGCTGCTGGAAGCGGACAACATCGTTAGCGACAAACACTACGAACTTCAGGCGCCAAGCCATTTCTTCCGGCAACAGATCGGTACGCAACGCGACCTCCGCCCGGAAGTCTACATCGAGTTCGCCAACGAAGAAGGCAACAACCTTGGCATGCCCTTACCCGCCGGCATCATGCGCGTCTACCAGCAGGACAGCGCGGGGATGCCGCAGTTTGCCGGCGAGGACCGGATCGATCATGCGCCCAGGGACGAGGATGTGCGGCTTAAGATCGGCAGCGCCTTCGACGTGCTGGCCGACCGGGTCCAGAAGGATTTCACGCGCGTCAGCGACCGCGTAACCGAGTCCTCCTTCGAGATCACATTGCGCAACCACAAGGATGCCGATGTCACCGTGGACGTGGTCGAGAACATACAGGGCGATTGGGAAATCCTGGACAGCTCCCACGAGTATGAACACCGCGACGCGCGCACGGCGGTGTTCTCCCTGGACGTCCCCAGCCGGGGCGAGACGGTCCTCACCTACGACGTGCGGGTGCGCTGGTAACGGCCAAGCCTCCGCGTTAGGCCGCAATTGGAGGAGACGCCTTAAATATGACATAGGGCGGCCATAAACGATACAATAGGGCAAATCATTTCCCGGAAGCGTCTTTGGTCTGGCGGCCAAAGGCGCTTCCACTTTAACATCACCCAATCGCGCGGCCCATGCGCTGGAAAGAGTAAGGAACCTATGCGAGCTTTAACTGCTGCGGAGATGCGCGAAGCGGACCGGCGCTGCATCGAGGACGTCGGTATTCCGGGCGCCGTACTTATGAATAATGCCGGCATGGCGCTTTTTGAAGAGATTGAAGGGAGTCCCATTGGCGTCGTGTGTGGAAAAGGAAACAACGGGGGCGACGGGTTCGTGCTGGCCCGGCTGGCCCACCTTGCGGGGTTTCAGCCCCATGTGATCCTGCTCGGCGACACAAGCGAACTCAAGGGCGACGCCGCCACCTTCTGCCGGGCCTACCTAAGGCTGGGCGGCTCCCTGACTTGCGCAACGGACGAGGCGGCGGTCACCGAAGCCGTCGCGGGCTTGTCAGAGTGCGCCCACGCCGTTGACGCGATGCTGGGAACCGGCACGGAGGGCGAAGTGCGTGGCCTCTATCGCACGGCCGTCGAAGCGTGGCCGGGCGTCCCAACCCTCGCGGTGGACATCCCCACAGGGGTGCACACCGACACGGGCGAGATATTGGGCGCGGCTATCCGGGCGGATGTCACCGTCACCTTTCAGTTCCCCAAGAAAGGCTTTGAAAACCCCGCCGCCCAGAACTGCGCGGGCCGGCTAGTCGTGGCGGATATCGGCATCCCTCGGGTATGCGCCGATGACGAGGCCTGGGCGGCCTTGCAGGCCCGCGTGACCAGTGCGCCATGACCGCCGGGGACCCGGAACCCATCCGGGCGTTTCTCGCCCTTGATCTCCCCCCCGAACACCGGGAGGCCTTGTTCGCCGTGGCGAGCCGGTTGAAACGGGCGGGGGCGCGCGTGTCCTGGGTTACCCCGGACCGCATGCACCTGACGCTGCGCTTCCTTGGCGAGGTCACGCCGGACGCCCTGGAGCGCTTGGGCGACGATCTGACGCTGGTGTACGCGCGGCAAGAACCCTTCCCGCTCACGCTGGCTCACATCGGGGCCTTCCCCAATGCGCGCGCGCCTCGCGTTATATGGGCGGGCCTTTCCCCGTTGGAGGGACCGCTCGCCGCATGCCAGCAAGCCGCGGAAACGGCCGCGCGCTCCATCGGGCTCAAGGCGGAGACGAAGGCGTTCAAGCCGCACGTCACGCTCGGGCGCGTCCGCGACCCCAAGACCGGGGGCAGACTCACGGAGCCTTTGACGGACGAGCAGGATTTCCATGGAGGTGAATTCGAGGCGGGCCATGTGTCATTATACGCGAGTGAGCTGACATCATCCGGACCCCGGTATACCCAACTGCGAGTGTTCCCGTTCTCATGGAATTCCTAATCCGCGCGACACAGGCCGGTTTAACCCTGTACATGCTGCTGGTGCTGTTCCGGTGGATGGCCCCCTGGATTCAGATGGATATCCACAGCCACCGGTGGCTGCGCTGGATTCCGGCCGTAACCGATCCCCTGCTGGACCGTTTGCGCAGTATACTGCCGCCCTTGGGTCCAGTGGATATCACGCCGCTCGTGGCCTTGCTCTTGTTGTGGCTCGTGCGCACCGCCCTGGTGGGGCTGTTGGCGGAAGCCGCGTGAATGCGCGTCTCAACCAGGAGTGCAGGGGGCATCCTAACAAAGCCCGCCGTTGGACCGGCCGCCGAAGCCGCTCCCGCAACCCCGCGATTAGGCGGCGCCATGGATTACCGCATGAACAAAACCGACTACACCGAGGCCCGGCGCAACATGGCCGCGTCCCAACTTCGCGCGCGGGGAATCCACGACCCTGACGTGTTGCGGGTCATGGAAGAGGTCCCCCGCCATCTGTTTGTCCCGCCGGACCTCGCCAGCCAAGCCTACGAGGACCGGCCGCTCGACATCGGCGCGGGGCAAACCATCTCACAACCCTACATGGTGGCGCTCATGACCGAGTTGCTCGCCATCGAACCGCACCACCGCGTGCTCGAAGTGGGAACCGGATCCGGCTATCAAGCCGCCGTGCTGGCCGCTCTCGCCCGCGAGGTCATCACCGTTGAACGGCTCGAGAAGCTTGCCCAGGCAGCGGCCGGGCGGCTTCGCGACGCGGGCTATGCCAATGTCCGGGTCATGGTGGGCGACGGCAGCGCGGGCGCCCCGGACCATGCCCCGTTCGACCGCATCATCGTAACGGCGGGGAGCCCTTCACTCCCGCCCGCGCTCAAGGAGCAGCTCGCTCCCGGAGGACGCTTGGTGTGTCCGGTGGGGCCCCGGCACGCCCAACGGCTGAAAGTGGTCGACCGGCGCAACGGCGCGTTCGAGGAATCCGAAAGCGTGGGATGCGTCTTTGTGCCCCTGCGTGGCGAACAGGGCTGGACGGAGGACGAAGCGGAGCGTGATGACGGCCGCGGCTGAGAATAGCGAGAGCGGCGCCGTCCTCGCCTTGCGCGGGGTGGGCGTCCGGAAAGAAGGCCGCTGGCTGCTGCGCGACATCACATGGACCGTGGGCCGCGGCGAACACTGGGCGCTTCTGGGGGCCAACGGCTCCGGAAAGACCACGCTGCTCAAAATCGTCACCGGCTACGAATGGCCCACGGAGGGGACCGTCTCGGTGCGTGGAAGGCGGCTTGGGGAATGCCATATCCCCGAGCTGCGCAAGACCATCGGCTGGGTCAGCTCCGCTGTGGAGCGCCGCATCCCCCCGCGCGATTCCGCCATGACCGTCGCGTTGTCAGGCCTGGACGCCAGCTTCGGCGTATACCGGAACTTTGGCGCCGCCGAGGAGGACCGCGCGCGTCAAAGCCTTGACCAGCTCGGCCTGACCCCGCACGCGCATCAACCCTTTGAAACCCTGTCGCAAGGCGAGCGGCAGCGCGTCCTTATCGCGCGGGCGTTAACGCCTGGCCCAGCCCTTCTCGTGCTTGACGAACCCTGCGCCGGCCTCGATCCCGCCGCGCGGGAGACCTTCCTCGCCTGGCTCGCCACGTTGCGGACCACCTGGCCGAACCTCACGCTCACGCTCGTCACCCATCATATTGAAGAAATCCACGCTACCGTGAACAACGTCCTCGTGCTCAAAGAAGGCGAGATCCTCGCATGCGGCGCGCCGCCAGACGTGCTGCGAGACCAAGTGCTCACGGACGCCTTCGGCCAACGCTGCACCGTGGCGCGGCAAAACGGCCGATACACCCTTACCACCTTTCTTCCCCACGAAGACACGGAGAAAAACCAATAACGTCTCCGGAGTCAAACGCAATCAGGGCATCAACAAATCTAGGGCGGGCCAAGCGCTAGAGTGGAATGTGAATAGGCTTCATGGCGCCACTTCGAACCCTTGATATGTTCTTCTTTGTGTTCCACACGGCATGGATTGTTTTTGTGCTGGTGGGGTGGAGCCATCCCCGCACAAGGCGCTGGCACCTGGCCGCAACGTTACTGACCGTGTTTTCGTGGCTCGGACTCGGATACTGGTACGGCTGGGGGTATTGCCCGTGCACGGACTGGCATTGGCAAGTGCGGGAAGCGATGGGGCATCCTCCACACTATACGTCTTACACCCGGTTTCTCGTGGAAAGCCTGCTGCCCGTCACGATAAGCCGATTCTATGTCGACGCGATGACGGTAATCGGGCTCGTTCTGGCAACAGCCACAAGCGTACTTCTTAACATACGCGCTCTTAAGGACCGATGGGCCACAAGGGGGGTACCGGAACCAAGAACATCAGAGGAGTAGGCTTAGTTCGTGTGTGCTTTGTCTCCCCAAAAAGAGGGCGCCCCCTTTCTCCCGCCACTATGTGCGGACGGGAGAAAGGGGGCGTGAAGCGTTGAGGCATCAGGAGAACAAGAGAAGCCCAGGGTATAACGCTTGGCGGCTGTCCCCGGTTGACATAGGCCTGCCACAGCCGAGCGGCCGCCCCGGGGAGAAACCTACTCTCTTACACCTCGACCATCTCGGTGGTGCGGGCGGATTTGTAGGCGGCCACCGTGACCGCCACGCTCTTAAGACCGTCCATGCCCGTAGCGATGGGATCGCGCTTCTCGGCGATCGAAGCGACGAAGTCGGCCACAATCCCGCCGTTTGGATCCATCCCCCATCCAACCCACTGGGCTTTCACATCGTCGTCATTGTAGACATCGACCTTTTGGTTGAAGGCGTCCACTTCGATAACGCCGTTCTCTGCGACAATCTCAAGCGTGACATCGCCCCATGTGGGGAAGCTGTCAACCCGGCTCCAACTCGCAATATGGGAGATGGCAATTCCCCCTTCCATCTCCATATGCATGACGCCGATGTCGTCCGTGCCAAGGCCTGAGCGAAGCAGGTTACCGTTCTCACAGTAGACCTTCGTGAATTCCTTGCCTGTGTACCAACGCAGCAGATCGGCAACGTGGACGGTATGGTCCATGGTGGCGCCGCCGCCGCTCAGGCTCTCGTCACCAAACCAACCGCCGGGAAACTGCCCGTTGTTCGTACAGGAGACAGCGAAGATCTTCCCCAGTGCGCCACTATCGATCTGCTTCTTCACTTCCTTCAGCGCGGGCACGTGCCGGCAGGGGTATGGGATGCCAAGTCCAACACCCGCCTTCTTGCACACGTCCACCATGGCTTGGCAGTCTTCCACCGTGGGGGAAAGTGGTTTCTCGCACAGGATCCAAAGGCCCGCTTCCGCGGCCTTCTCCACCATCTGCCGGTGCTTCATGTTTTCGGAGGTGATAATCACTCCGTCAAGCCCCTGCTTCAGGAACTCGTCCATGTCCTCGATGAACGCCGTGCCGTATCGCTGGGCCGCATCCTGGCCCCGCTGCACATTGTCATCCCAAACGGCGGTTAGCTCAGCATCGGGATTCGCAACCACGCAGCCCGCGTAGAAGTCGCCGTGTAAGTGAGCGAAGCTCATAATTCCTATCTTGGCCATT
>JBKHFO010000174.1:0-7609 GCA_046540175.1 Candidatus Hydrogenedentota bacterium | reverse complement strand
ATCCACGGGACCGGCGGCCAGTGTCCCCGCCGCAAATAGAATGAGCGCATGAATTAGTAATATTAGTTGTCTAAACTCATGCGCTTTCATGGACCCACCTTCCTATGAACAAAACCCAGCCCCTTTTCCGCCGCGCCTGAGGAATTGAGGCCGATTCTGCGTTGATGTTATTTACAGGTCGCTTTCAATATATTATAGCCGCTTCCACCTTCGCGCCGCATCCCAAGAGAACGTTGAAACGACGGCATTCTGCGCCATTCACTCAATCTAACCTCCTCAATCATCGAAGATTATTGTCATTTCCGTTTCGTTTCTTAACGCCTTAAGCACTGCCTGGAAATCTTCGGGCGGGGGAGCGGTGAACTCCATGCGTTCGCCTTCAGTGGGATGGCGGAACCCGAGGCGTTCGGCGTGCAGGGCTTGGCCCCGTAAGGCTTCCAGGGCTTTACGGGATTCCGAGCCGCCGGGCCATTTACGGAAATCGGCCACGCCGTAGACCGGATCGCCTAGCACGGGATGGCCCGAATAGCGGAGGTGGACGCGGATTTGATGGGTTCGGCCTGTTTCGAGGGTGACGGCCACGAGCGTGGCGATGCGGAAGCGCTCCAAGACCTCCACGTGGGTCACGGCGTCCCGCCCCTCCACGCCGGTCACGCTCATGCGGGTGCGATCCGACAGGCTGCGGCCGACGGGCGCCTCGATGCGGAGACGATCCTCTTTGAAGTTCCCTTCGGTCAGGGCGAGATAGCGCCGGTCGAAGGTATGTTCGCGGGCTTGCTGGGAAAGGGAGAGAAACGCGCGCTGACTCTTCGCCACCACCATCACGCCCGAGGTGTCCTTGTCCAGCCGGTGCACAATGCCTGGCCGGATGGGGTCCTCGCCTGGCCGGGCGAAATCGGGACAATGGTGCAACAACGCGTTGACCAGCGTGCCCCGCTCGTTGCCCGGCGCGGGATGGACCACCAGCCCCGCCTGCTTGTTCACCACCACGACATCGGCGTCTTCGTGAAGGCGGTCGAGCGGGATGGGCTCCGGTTCGAGTTCAATGGTGGGAGGCGGGGGCAACGTCACCCGCACCGCGTCGCCCCCGGCCACGGTCCGGCTAGGGCGGAGCGCGGGCGCGCCGTTTACGGCGACGTTGCCCTGCTTAATCAGCTTCTGGAGATACGAGCGGGAGGCGTCCTCGACTTGGCCCGCGAGAAACACGTCCAGCCGCAAGCCGGCCTCGTGGGGGCCAGCTACGCCCTCAAAGGTGTTCCGCGACACGATGAAATCCCGGCGCCAGCGCCCTGTACGCCTCTTGGTATTCGGCGAACCACTTGTCGTACTCCTTTGCGCGGGCCGCGTTGGGCTCGCACGTGTCCACGGGCCGGACGGCCGCGTCGCAGGCCTGCTCGATGCTGTTGAATTCGCCTGTGGCCACCGATGCGAGCAGCGCTGCCCCGTAGGCGGGGCCTTGGTCCACGTTGAGCGTGTGCAACGGCGCATTGTTCACGTCAGCTTGGATCTGACGCCAGATCCCGCTCTTCGCGCCGCCGCCCGAGGCGCGCACTTGGTCCGTGGGCACGCCCATGCCGCGAATAATCTCCAGGCTGTCCCGCAAGGCGAACGCCACCCCCTCCAGGACGGCCCGGGCCATGTGCGCCCGCGTATGCCGCAGCGATAGGCCGATGAACGCCCCCTTGGCGTAAGGATCCTTGTGGGGCGTGCGTTCACCCGTGAGATAGGGCAGGAAGGTGAGGCCTTCCGCGCCCACGGGGGCCTTCTCCGCGGCCGCATCGATGTATACATAGGGGTCGGACCCGGTCGCCTCGGCCACGCCCCGCTCGGCGGGACACAGCTTGTCGCGGAACCACTGCAACGAGCCGCCCGCGCTCAACACCACGCCCATAACGTGCCACTTGCCCGGCACGGCGTGGCAGAAGGTGTGCACCCGGCCCTCGGGGTCGAGCTTCACCTGCTCCGCGAACGCGAAGATGACGCCGCTCGTACCGACGGTGGACGAGATGACGCCCGGCTTCACGATGCCGCAGCCCACGCCGCCCGCGGCCTGGTCGCCGCCGCCCGCCACGACGGGGATTCCGGCGGGCAAACCGGTCTGCTCCGCCGCGGCCTTCGAGAGCTCGCCCGTCACGTCGGGTCCCTCGAAGGCGGGGGGCATCCAATCCGCCGGAATATCGAGCGTGCCCATCAATTCCTTGTGCCAAGTCCGCTTCTGCACGTCGAACAGCAGCGTGCCGGAGGCGTCGGCCACGTCCGTGGCGAACTCGCCCGTGAGCTGATAGCGGATGTAGTCCTTCGGCAGCAAGACCTTCGCGACTTTGTCGTAGACTTCGGGTTCATTATCCCGCAGCCACAGAATCTTCGGCGCGGTGAAGCCCGTGAGCGCCGGATTGCACACCATCTCGATGAGTTTCCGCTCGCCCACTTTTTCGGTGATGTCATCGCACTGCTTCGCCGTGCGCTGGTCACACCACAGGATGGCGGGCCGCAAGACCTTGTTGTCCTTGTCCAAAAACACGGAGCCATGCATTTGCCCCGTTAGGCCGATGGCCGCCACTTCCTTCGCCCGTGCGCCCAACGTCCCCGCGATGGACTGAAGCGCCGCGAGCACGCCCTGCCTCCAATCCTCGGGATGCTGCTCAAACCAATTCGGCTTCGGGCTTTGCAGCGGATACTCCTCCAGCGCCGAAGCCACCACCGCCCCGCGCGTATCCACCGCCAATACTTTGGTCCCACTTGTTCCCACGTCCACGCCCAGCATGATGCTCATGAGCTTACTTCCCTTCCCTCGTAGTTAGGTGTGTTGTCGCCCCACATTCCAAAGGTATGTTGTCGCCCCCCATTGCAGTTGCTGGATGGCGCGCCTCCATATCCCGTTTGAATGAACTCCCCATGGAAAAGGGGCGAAGGGATATGCGGCCGCGCCCCGTCCAGTGTGTCCAGCGACCGCGCATACAGGGGCCCTTCACGTGATGCCGCGCCATTCTGCCAAAAACACCGCCTTGCATGCACGCCCGCCGCTCAGTTGTCATTTGTCTTGACACCGCCGTCCGCCGCTCCATAAACTTACTCCGGGGGAGGCAACGGGGGCGTCTCTTCTTGAGAGCGATGGGATATATCCCTTGTCACGGTGCGCTTATTGAAACAGGACTCGCTAACTTGTCTATTGTCACTCCCCCTATAACGGGTGAATCTCCCGAAACCGCGCCGCCCAGCGCGGAGGATTTTGCATTTCAACAAGAGGTGCTGCAACAGGTCTCCCGCACCTTCGCGCTAACCATCCCTCAATTGCCGGAAGAACTTCGGGTGGTTGTGGGCAACGCGTATCTGCTCTGCCGCATCGCGGACACCATAGAAGACTGTGAGGTGCTGGCGTTTTCGGAGCAGCAGCGCTTTTACAAATGGTTCATCGCCGCGGCGGAGGGGACCGCGTCCCCAGAAGAGTTTGCCGCGGCCCTTCATGAGCAGTTGGGAGAGGACATGCTGCCCGCCGAGCGCGAATTGGTTCGCCGCACGCCGGCAGTGTTGCGGATCACGCGCAGCTTCCATGGCGATGACCAGGCGGCCTTGACGCGATGCATCCGCATCATGTCCGAGGGCATGGAGCATTTTCAAGCCAGACAGGCGGGAGCGGGGTTGCGGGATCAACGCGAACTCGACAGCTATTGCTACTACGTGGCGGGGGTCGTGGGCGAAATGCTCACCGAACTGTTCTGCAATCACAGTGAAGCGGCCGCTCAACGGCGGGAGGCCTTGTCAGAGTTGGCGGTAAGCTTTGGGCAAGGACTTCAGATGACGAACATCATCAAGGATGTATGGCATGACAAGGAACGGCGGGTGTGTTGGTTGCCCGCGGATGCGTTCGGGGGGGATCTCGAGGCGTTGGCTGAAGGCAAGATGGACGAACGGTTTGAGGCGGTCTTACGGGAACTAACGGCCACAGCCCGGGGCCATCTGGAAAACGCCCTTCGCTACACGCTTCTGATTCCGGCTTCCGAAACCGGCATTCGCCAATTCTGTTTGTGGGCGCTGGGCATGGCTGTCTTAACGTTGCGCAAAATTCACCGAAGCCGCAGCTACTTCTCCGAAGGCGCCACCGTCAAGATATCCCGTAACAGCGTACGCGCCACCATCGCGGTGAGCAAAGTATTTGGGAGGTCGGATCGATCCTTGCGGGTAATCTTTCGTTTGTTAACGGCTGCCCTGCCCAAATCCCCGCCGCCTACGCCTAGGGCCGATCAATCCTGATTTAGACCACATCGTTTGAAATCGCGAAGGCGTGCCGGCCATGCGTGAGACTTGAGCTTGTCCCCTTTCCTGTGGTTCTCCCCACGTGAATAGCGCCGGGACCGGCGGGAGGAGCCGGCTCCGGCGCTGCTGGAACGGAAAGAAAGGCGGATCGAAAGGGGATAATGGATTAGAAGCCTAATTCGTCGAGGGCTTGTTGTTGACGCTGGTTGTGCTCGCGCTCGATACCCCGGATGCTTTCGCGCCCGTACACGCCGACGTTGCCCCCCGCGCCGGGTTGGTTGTAGGTAGGCTGCTGCCTGCCGCCCGGACGTTGGTTTCCTTGTTGTTGGCGCAATTGACGGGGGTGAACGACCGCCCCCGTCTGGGGATTGTAAGCGAAGGATTCGCCGCCCTCCGTCCGGGGAATTTCCGAAAGATACTGCGGCGTCAAGGCGCGCAAGTTGGGCGGATAATGCCGCCGTTCCTGCGCATACTCTTGGATGGCCTGGCGAAGCCGCGCCAGTCTTTGTCCCTCGCCCTCCCTATCAAATACCTCGCCCGTGGCCGGGTTGTAGGCCATGGGTTCGCCCTGGGCGTTCGTGGGAACTTCCGCCAAATACTCGGGGACCAACTCCTCCAGCGAACCGGGGTTCCGGCCGTGTTCAGCCCGATAGGCTCGTATGGCTTGCTGGACCTCCCACCGCCCTGTTTGCTGTTCGGCGCGATCGAGCGTGTCCGTGGCCCGCTCGGCCTCGCGTTTTTGTAACTCGCCCGTGATGGCCGTGGTAGTCAATATATCCAGGCCACAGCCCGTCAATCCCAGCGTTAGTACGATCACAATCGCGTTTCGCATGTTGGCCGCCTCCTGTACACCTGTATTCTACCATATCGACCGCCTCATAACAGAGTTATGGTCATTTTTTATGTGTAGATATTAACGCAAAAGCGGTATTCTGGTTAGCCCCATTTATCGTAGTGGGGTTGAGGGTCCTTTGCATAATCGGGCCTTAGGGACTATACTCTAAGAGAGGGATAGCTGTGGTGTGTGGCGAAAGAGGGCTCTTGGAACGGGGAGATGGGAGGTCTTCTACAGCATCTTTCGTGAAGGGGGAAGGATTGGAGGAAGGGCCGTGTTAAGCCGATTGGGTAGCGCGGCGCTTATGTTAGGAAACCATTTTCCCCGGCGGAAGGAGGGAGAGAGCCTAGATGGACTCAGCCACGACGGACAAGGTCAGCAGACTTGTCGACAATATCGAGCAGGTGATTTTTGGTAAACGCGAAGCGGTCAAACTTTGCGTGGTGGGGCTGCTTGCCCGCGGCCATGTGCTGATTGAAGATATTCCCGGTATAGGCAAGACGACCCTCGCCCAAGCGTTGGCGCGCTCTATCGACTGCGAATTTCAGCGCATACAGTTTACCAGCGACATGCTTCCCACCGATATTCTTGGGGTTTCGGTGCTCAGCCCGCCAACCAACGAATTCGAGTTTCGCCCTGGCCCCATCTTCGCCAATGTCGTGCTTGCCGATGAGGTCAACCGCACCCCTCCGAAGACACAAAGCGCTTTGTTGGAAGCCATGAGCGAGGCCCAAATATCGATGGACGGAATCACGCGGGCGTTGCCGGCGCCCTTCATTGTGCTGGCTACGCAGAACCCCCATGAATACGAAGGGACCTATCTCCTTCCCGAATCGCAGCTGGATCGTTTCATGCTCCGCATCGAAATTGGTTATCCGAGCGGGGAAGATGAGCTGCACATTATGCGGCGGCGGGATCCCTGGCGCGCCCTGAATGCGCTGGAGCCCGTGCTTACGGGCAAGTAGGTTGAGGGACTGCAAGACATTACGGCCAACGTGCAGGTGGAGGAGAGCGTGGCGCAGTACATCCTAGAGGTTATACAGGCGACGCGGCGGCATGACCGCGTGCAGTTGGGGGCAAGCCCGCGCTCATCGGTGGCGTTGTATGAAGGCGTTCAGGCGCGGGCGCTTGTCGAAGGGCGTGATTACGCCACCCCCGATGATGTCAAACGGATGGCGGTCCCGGTGCTCTCTCATCGCCTCCTCATTAAGAATCGCGGCGGCGCGCCCGGCGCTGTAGCAGGGGAACGCGACGACGTTGTGAACGATATCTTGGCTCAGACGCCTGTACCCGTATAAGCCGATGCAACCGGACAGCCCAAAAGTGCGGCGCCGCATCCAACGCATGGGACGCGTATTCGGGGTAATAACGTTCCTGGTCTTGTTGGCGGCGTGGAATACGGGGACGAATCTCCTCTACATAATCTTCGCGGGACTTGCCAGCTTCATTCTTTTGTCTTTTCTGCTTGGTAAGCGCAATCTGCGTAATACGGCCTTGGTTCAGCAGGGGCCTGAGTCGGTTCACCGGGGACAAGAGGCTTTGCTGACCTTGTTTGTGGAGAATGGCAAGCGTTATCTGCCCGCCGTCGGCCTGCGTCTGGAGTCCTCGAACACGGCGGATGGCCCGCTTGCCCACCTCATAAAGGTCCCCCCAAAAGGCGGCGCCATGGTCCACGCGCCCCAGTCCTTTCCCAAACGCGGTCTATGGCCCTTACCGGATGTCACGATTCGTTCCTCTTTTCCCTTTGGTCTGGCCGAGAGCAGGGTCACCTTCGAGGGGAATGGCGAGGTCCTTGTTTTTCCGCGGGTTTGGCCGGTCACCAGTGAGCCGTTCCGCGAGCACGAGGGAGCGGGCCACTCACGTAAGCCCGCCGGCGCCCAAGGCGCCGAGTTCTTCAGCCTTCGCGATTACGTGCGGGGAGACGATACCCGGCTTATTGCGTGGCGCAGGAGCGCGCGGACGGGCACGCTCGTCGTGAAAGAACTCGAAATGGATACCGTCGATAACACGGTCGTCGTGTTGGACACGCAAGAGGTCCCCGGCGATCCCGATTTCGAGGAGCATTTCGAGACCGCCGTGGAGCTTGCGGCCTCCTTGGCGGTGGAGCTTCTGCGCCGCAATCACGCCGTTTCGCTATGTACGCCGGACCACGAGACGCCGCCGGCCTCGGGCCAGGCTCAACAGCGCCGGATCATGGAGATTCTCGCGCGGATCGCCCCGGTTCCCTCCCAGGGGAAGCCGTTCCAGCCGGAGCACATGCGGACCCTTGAGGCGGGGGCGGTCTTCTATTTGACCGCGGACGCTCAGATGTGGGGCCAGCGAGGGCCGGGGCCCGATTCGCGAGTGATGAGTCCAAAGGAGGTAATACGTGGATAGAGCATTGGCGCGAAATCTCAAGCTGTTCATGGGTGGCCTGGTACTAGCGGGATATGGGGCGCTCGCCGCCACGGAAACCTACGGTTTTGGGTTGTTGGGTGTCCCGCTTTTGGTTCTCGCATTGATGCCCCTGGGAGAGCGCTT
>JBKHFO010000173.1:0-7618 GCA_046540175.1 Candidatus Hydrogenedentota bacterium | reverse complement strand
CAGCGGGTTTTCAAAGTTCCGCGTCATCCTTCAATAACAGTAACAACACGACCGCTAATGTGGTCGTTTTTTTGTGCGTTTCGTATGCGTTAGCCGTTAGCGTACGGCTTGGGCTTGAAGCTGTAGCTCCCGCAAATCTTATTCGAGCGCGGTCAACGCGCGGCGGGCCGCGTGTGCTGCTTGCGCCATGAAGGCGTCGTCAAACCCGTAGGCGATGAGGTTGTAGTTGCGCTCCAACCATTGCCGGGCGTCTTCTAGCGTAAAGGCGAGGGTCCCGCTGGCGATGCCGAATTGCTCGCATAGTTCCGCGACTTCCCGCGCCGCCTCGTCCAATTCCACAGCATCGAACGCGTCAGGCTGGCCAATGTCCATCAAATAATCCGCGGCGCCGAAAAACACCCCGTCCACTTGGCCGTCCGCCTCTTCCAACATCGCCTCCAGATTCTCCACCCCCTGCTCGCTTTCCACTTGGATGAAGAGAAACCGGTTATTGTTCTGGTCCTCGATGCGCTCCTTCATCGAAATTGACCAATCCCCATACACGCTGGGCCGGATGCCGAAACCCCGCCCTCCATCGGGCGGGAATCGCGCCGCGTTCACAATGCGGCGCACCGTATCCGGCGTCTCCACCCGCGGCAACAACAACCCGTCTACTCCGAGATCGAGCCCACGCGCCACGAGGCTGTACGTACTGTCCGCTACGCGCAGGATGGTCGCGATCCCCACATCCTCGGCTGTCCGCACCGCCTCCTGCACCCGCTCCAACGAGAAATGGGCGTGCTCATTGTCGATCCAAAGCCAATCGTAGCCCGCCCGCGCCATCGTGCGCACCGTGTGCGGATAGAGGTACTCGATCATCATCGTGCCCCAACTCACGCTCCGCACCCGGCACACTTCGCCAAAACTTCGCCGATCCATGTCCGATTCTCCTTCCCCGCCAGTGCGCTTTAGCCATCCTACCATACGCCCTCGGCAAAGCAGAACATACCGCTTGCGCGTCGCCGTCTCTTGATTACTTTACGCAATAAGGCGCCGGCGTCAAGTTGACTACACACGCCGTGGCATGTACGATGAGAAGAGATTATGGAGAGCAATCAAGTGGAAATCGAATCCTATACCTTAACGCCTTTCGCCACGAATTGCTACGTTCTCAAATCGGGGAACGAAGCATTGGTTATTGACCCTGGGGAACCTTCGCCCGCCGTGCTGGACAGTGTGGAGGGGTTCACGGTGCGTCATGTCGTCAATACCCATTGTCATGGGGACCATTGCGGAGGAAATGGCGCAGTGAAGGAGGCTACGGGGGCCTCCCTGCTATGCCATGAAGCCGAGTTGCCCATGCTGCGCTCCGTGGTGGAACAAGGCGTGCTCTTCGGCGTGGTGTTTATGCCGAGTCCGGAGCCCGACGGCTTTCTTGATGAAGGAGACACCATCACCGTCGGCGGCGAGACATTGGAAGTCTTGTTCACGCCGGGCCACTCCCCCGGGCATATCGCCCTGCTGGGCGACGGCTACGTGTTTGGCGGCGATGTTCTCTTCCGGGGCGGAGTGGGCCGGACGGATCTGCCGGGCTGCGATCCGGACGCGCTTATGAACAGCTTACGGCGCAAATTCCTTTCGCTCCCCGATGACACTCAGGTGTACAGCGGTCACGGTCCTGTCACAACCATTGGCGCGGAGCGCAATACAAATCCATTCTTGGCGGCCTTATGAACACGGCTTGGGTGCTTGGCGTCATTCTGGGCGCCACGGCGGCCGTGGATGTGCAGTTGGCCCCCGATCAACCTCTCCCTTTTGTCTTCTCGGATGAACCCTTGATCATCGAGTTGGTTTCGGATACGACGGTGGAGGCGGAGCTTCACGTGGCCATTCATAGCGCCACCTATCCCACCAGCCGAAACGATCTCGGCGCGATCGAACTGCGCGCCGCCAGGCCTAAATGGGTGACCATTAACGACTTTCCCGCACCGCGCGGCCGCTTCGAAACGGAAATCGCGCTGATGGATGGGGTGGACGAACTGGGCTCAGCTTCAGGCGAATTCTTCCGGGTGGACCGTCCTCTCGCCCCAACCGCGGCGCCGCTCGGAATTGGCTTAAGCACTGCTACGCGCCAGCAGTTCATGGCCGCCCGCAGTCTCCCGGTTCATTCGCTGCGCCTGTCCATGGCCGCCCCCCAACTCGACGAGCGCCTCGAGTACGCGCGCAAGACCGGGGTCCCGGCCACCCTTGTGGTGACGACGGATGGCATCTCGGCGGAGGATATAGAAGACCTCGCGGCGAATCACGGGGAGTCGATTCGGCGTTGGGATATCCCAGCAGACACAGACCTGGATAGGTTCAGCGAACTGGTGGACGCCATACGTCAGGGCGGCGGCCGTACGCCCATTGCGGCGGTGGTCTCGGAAACGGCCGAAGTCGGGCGGGTGTTGCGGAACGGCGCTGGCCGTCATATACGCGGGCTTGTTATCGAACGCTCCGCGCCTCATCGCAACGATCTGAGAGCATTTCGTTCTGCAGCGGAGGAGGCCGGTTTCGAGCAGATGCAGCTTAACGCGGTTGATTCCGTGCTGTTAAGTGAGGACGGGAACGAAGACGAACGGCCGAGTGGCCCCGAATTGGTCCGCCAACTGCTTCTCAACATTACGGTGGGAGTGGAGTTAACCCATCTGAATGCGCCCGCATTATACGAAGAGGGCCACTTCATCGACGGCTATGCCTATCTCAGCGCTCTGGTTCACCGCCTGGACGGCGCGGCGTATATTGGGGAATGGGACACGAATCACCCCGTTTACGTCCTCGTGTTTCGCCGGGGGGATGGCTGGCTCTTGGCCATCTGGAGCGCGGAAGGGGAGCAGGAAGTCGAGCTTCAACTGGGCGATGTGTCGGGTCTTGGTTATTATGACGGCCACAACAACCCGCTCCCCGCGCCAGCCGTGGAAGAGGGCGTTGTCACGATGACCGCGCGTCCTGAGCCCCACTATATTGCAGGCGAAGATGGAGATGTTTTTGGGCCCGCCGCTGCGAACGTGGTGCGGGAGGAGGCGCAGGCGTTTCTTGATTCGGAAGAGGTGGTGGAGCGTCTTTCCGGGGAGTTCGTGGAACTTGTCGAAACCTTCCTTGAATACAATGGCGGCCCCCCGGAACGTTTACAGTTTTTCAGCCTTCTCCGGGCTTTCCCGTACCTTGAAGAACAATGGCAGTCGGGCAATCTTGAACGGCGTATCGCCGCGCCGGCTATAGCCAGTTTGCACCGGCTCGCCAGAGCTTTATGTGTGATGGAAGAAGAGGCTGGAGAACCCTTTATTGAGCCGCTCCAAGAGCTGCTTGACCGGATAAGCGAACACCAATCCCGGTATTTGACAAGCGCCGACAGCGGCGCGGACATGCATATACGGGGCAATTGGCTTTTGCACGAGGTAACCCGTCTTACAAATGAGGCGCGTGACTTAGCAGAAAAAGATCGGGACATTGAAGCCGCCGCTGTGGCCGCTTTGGCCGAATGGCGAGCCCGAAGCCTCCAGTATACCGTAACGAGCGAGGTTCCGGAGGAAGACGAGAACGGCGAGGAATAGTTTCTGAAAGAACAACGCACGGAGCGGAATCCCACAACGGAATGCCGGGGATTCCGCTTGTGGCCTCGTCATGTGGAAGCCAAGTAGTCGAGCACGAGGATGTCCTCGACCACCAGCTTAAGTACTTCCACGAACGCGCGGTGCTCGGGATGAGGCAAATAGGCGTCCCGTCCCGCTTCGTCCGCAAAGGTGACGATGAAGCAGTGAGAGAATCCCTTATTACGGTTCTCGACGCTGACGTCACGCCCCCATTCGAAGCCGTGGACCGCGTCAATGCGTTCACACATCGCGCGGAAACCGTCTTCGATTTCTTCAATCTGAGCTTGGGTGGTCTCGGGTTTGAACTTGAACAGTACCACGTGCCGGAGGCATCCGGCTGGAACGTGAATTTCCATTGGATTTCCTTTCCGCGACTCGTTATTGCCGGTCTTTCATCAGGCAGACGTCTTCATTCGGTTTCGGGCGGGTTGGGAGGGGGGGCCTCGCCTGCGCCGCCGCTGTATTCATCATACTTGTCCGTGGCCCGCTGCTTGAGTTCCTTGAACTGGCTGCTCACCTGTTCGATTCGCTCTTCCCATTCGGGGTTGGGCTCCTTGCCCTCGGTCTCGTGCAGGAAAGTGAGAATCGTCGATGTGCACGCGATGGGATCCCAAAGGATCCATTTCATGGCGATGCCGAGGAAGACCGCCATGACAAAGAACGCGAATCGTATCGCTTGCGTTTCGAACAGCAAGGCCAGCGCCCCGAAGGGGATCAGAAAGATGACCGTGGCGGCGATGACAAAGGCATAGCTTAGCAGCGTCAACATCACCGCGTTCTTCAAGATCGCCTTCCAGCTCTCGCAATAAAGCAACACACCCGAACGGGCCGAGTCATACACATTGGGATTCTCCGTGCGAAACGTGTGGGCGATGATGGCCTCGTCCACGTACTTCAGGCTGAACTCCACGACGCGCGTGGCCACTTTGCCAGCGCCTTCCAAGCCGGGCACAGGCAGCGCCGTCATCACGTTAACCAAACGCCGGTTCACCGCCCGAATGACGCCCTCGACCACGAGGTTCACGAAAGCCAGGACGCTGATTTCCTTGAAGTAGCCCGTGACGCGTTCCTTGGCCCAGGCGGTTTGCGAAGTCCCGCCGGGGATCTCTCCCTTCTGGACGAGTTCGGTAATCAGCGCGACGTGACCGGCCCGGAGCATATAGAGCACATAGGTCCCAAGAAGCCGGCCGAGATTGAGGACGCCCCCGAGCACCGCCGTGAGGATGAGCAGCACCCAGAAAGCCGCCGCCCCGAAGATCCAGCCGATGAGCCCCAGAATGGCGAGATACGCGATGCCCGCTAGCCAGATGAGTCCGTAGATCATGGCGCGGTAAGCGATGTAGGGGGTGGTGCGCATTACGAGTTGAAAGGCGCGTCCCAGTTGAAGATCGTTCAAAGCGCTCAAGGCTCCTTATTTCGATGTTGGAGCATTCGCCCTGGTCAGGCGACGCGGACGAACCTCCTTCGTTAACAACAGGCCCACACGGCTTCGCTTGTTTCGCGACAAGCGCGGTGATGAAACTCCATTATGGAGGGGCGGCATTGGCATTGCAACAGGATTCTGGCCGCGGCGCTTTCAATGGCCGAGACTGGCTAGGATGTCACGCACCGAAAAGGATGCGCCGCACACGACCGTGTCGGCCGCTCCATAGTAAATGGTAAGGGCATCGTCATCCAGCACATGACCGTTCGCGAACACCACCCCGCCGAAAAAGCCTTCGCGCTCGTACGGCGCCGTGGGTTCCATGATGGGGTCCGTGGAACGGGCCAGCACTTGGGTGGGATCCCGGTGGTCCAACAAGAGCGCCCCGAGGCAATACCGGTTATGCCGGTCCGCGCCGTGATAGAGAGCGAGCCATCCGTGCTCGGTGCGCACCGGCGCGGCTGCCGCTCCCATGCGGGTTTCGTCCCATTGGCCGGGCCGGACCATGGCGATACAAGCGTGGCGGCCCCAGTGCAGCAAGTCAGGCGACGAAGCCACCCAGATGTGGTTGCCCTTAAAGTTCACGTTGCTTGGCCGGTGAAAGGCCCAATACCGTCCTCCGATGGGCTCCTCGAACACGGCGGTGTTCTTGTTTTCCGGCGCGAAGATCATCCCCTCCCGTTGGAAGCGCTTCCAGTCAGGGGTTCGGATCAGGTTTACGCCCACGCCTCGCGGTGACACGGCGGCGTAGGTGAGCACGTACTCGTCCGCCAAGGCCGAGACCCGGCAGTCCTCGATGCCAAAGCTCTCCAGCGGGCCTTCCCCAGTGAGCGTCGCGCGCTCATCGATCGCGAACTCCGTTCCATTGCTGGTCCACGCCAGGCGCAGATGGGACAGGGTGGTGAGATAGGTCCGGCCTTGATACGAGAAGATGCGGGGATCGGAAAGATCCAGTTCGGGGTCATCCTTTTGAAAGGAGAGGATCTCGATTCCATCCGGCGCCGCTGGGTTTAACACGGGCACCCTGATCTCGCGCTCGGTCTCAGGCGGACGCTCCGCCACCCGCAGCACCAACCCGGTCTGGCCCGCGTAACGGAACACGCCGGGATTCAGCACACACTCTACTTCAAGGCCCGGCGCGCTTGGGCGCACATCCCGTGGCGTGATCAGGGGATTGCTGGAAAAACGTTGCGCCATGTCCGCCATCGTCTGTCTCCTTTGAGTCCTCAATAGGGCTATACTCTGCCCTACAGATGAGCCGCTGTCAACACCGGCCCCGGCAGGGGGGCGTAGCAGCGCAGGTTCTTCCAAGGGGAAATGGTTTACGCCCATTCCCGCGTCACAGGGGGATCAGAGGGGATGTTCAATGGCTTGGCTACCGAGGATGTTGGGGCGGGCGTTTTTGAATTGGCGCCATCAAGTGCGAGATACTCGCGACAAAGCGTGGGAGCGCCGGCGGTCCGAAAATGTGAAAGGGCAAGCATCATCATGCTGATAGCCGGCATTAGGCGTACAAAATCCCTATGGAACAAGAGCGAGGAGACGATCGTTCAATGGAATCGAAGAGAAATGCAATTCACCCGCCCGATTTCCCGTTTAAAGCGGCGGCCGTTATGATGGGGCTCGTGGTCACCGCCACCCTGGCTTTTGGCGCCCACGCCGCCGATGACGGCGGCAAGACGGTGATCGCGCATCGCGGCGCGCCGGGCTATCTGCCCGAGCATACGCTGGAAGGCTACGCGATGGCCTATGGACAGGGCGCGGATTACCTTGAGCCGGACCTCATGCTGACGAAGGACGGCGTCCCCATTGCGTTGCATGATCGCACCTTAAATGCGACCACGAACGTCGCGGAGGTCTTTCCGGATCGCGCGCGGGACGACGGGCGGCATTACGCCATTGACTTCACGTTGGAGGAGATCAAGCAGCTCGCCGTGCGCGAACGGGTCCATCCCGGTAGCGGGGAATTGGCGCACCCCGGCCGCTTTCCCAACACGCACGAGGAGCTGGTCTTTCGCATCCCGGCGCTGGCCGAACTCATCGAGTTGGCCCAAGGGATGAACCAGGCCAGCGGCCGCAACGTGGGCATCTATCCCGAGATCAAGGGGTCGAGCTGGCACGCGGAGCAAGGCCATGACTTCGAGCGCATTGTAATGGAGGTTCTCAGCGAGTACGGGTACGAGTCGGCGTCCGATCCCGTCCTCGTGCAGTCCTTTGAACCGGAAAGCCTCCGGCGTCTGCGCGAATTGGGGTGCGAATTGCGGCTCGTGCAACTCATCGGCGGCGGCGCGGACGCGGATCCAATGGTTACGCCGGAAGGGTTGGACGAAATCGCGGAATACGCGGACGGCATCGGCCCTTCCATCAGCCGGATCATCGACAGCGCCGGGGACCTGATCGACGACAACGCCCTGATCTCCAGGGCCCATGCGCGGGACTTGATGGTCCATCCATGGACGGTCCGCGGGGATGGTTTGCCCTCGCACACGGAAAGCGTGGAGGCGTTGTTGGAGCGGCTCCTGTTTAATCTCGGCGCGGACGGCGTCTTCATTGACCAGCCCGATATCGCCGTGGCGTTTTTGCG
>JBKHFO010000172.1:0-7636 GCA_046540175.1 Candidatus Hydrogenedentota bacterium | reverse complement strand
TTCGTCTTCTTCCGAAATGAGACCCAACTCGCGATCGGCTTCAACTTTCGAGAGATTGAGGCGCCCCATCTTGTCGATTTCCACGAGCTTCACCTTAATCTCATCGCCCACGTTCACGACGTCGGTGACCTCGCGCACATGGCCCGGCGCCAACTCGGAAATGTGGACCAGGCCTTCCTTGCCACCCATGAAGGACACGAAGGCCCCAAAGTTCATGATACGGCTGACGCTGCCGGTGTAGATCTGGCCAATCTCTGGGCTCGCGGTGATAGCCTCGATCATGCGGATGGCCTCGTCGGCCTCTTCCCGCTTGCTCGCCGCCACATTCACGGTGCCGTCGTCTTCAATGTCGATGTCGGCGCCGCTCTGGTTTTGAATTTCGCGGATGACTTTACCGCCAGGGCCGATGATGTCGCGGATCTTGTCGGGATCAATCTTGATTGTGAAGATACGCGGCGCGTATTGCGATATCTCGGAGCGCGGCGCGGCCATGCATTTGTCCATCTCGTCAAGGACGTGAAGCCGCGCGTCGCGCGCTTGTTGAAGGGCTTGCGTCATGATTTCCCGGTCCAGTCCCTGGACCTTGATGTCCATCTGCAGGGCCGTGATGCCCTCGCGGGTGCCGCACACCTTGAAGTCCATGTCGCCGAGATGATCCTCGTCGCCAAGGATGTCGGTGAGGATGCGGACTTCCTCGTCCTTCTTGATGAGGCCCATGGCGATGCCGGCAACGGGGGCCTTCGCGGGAACGCCCGCGTCCATCAGGGCCAACGAACCGCCGCACACCGAGGCCATGGAGCTTGAGCCGTTACTCTCGGTGATGTCGGACACCACGCGGATAGTGTAGGGGAAGTCTTGGTCGAATTCGGGGTCGATGTTCTCGTCCACCGGCAACACGCTGTTCAGCGCGCGCTCCGCCAGTTTGCCATGGCCTATCTCGCGCCGGCCCGGCCCCATGTACCGCCGGGTTTCGCCCACGGAGAACGGGGGGAAGTTGTAGTGAAGCATGAAGCGGCGGAATTCCTCGCCGGTCAGCTCGTCCAGGCGCTGCTCATCGCGGCTTGTGCCCAAGGTCGCGGTCACGAGCGCTTGGGTTTCGCCCCGGGTGAACAGGCAGGAGCCGTGCACACGCGGCAGAAGCCCCACCTCGATGGTAATCGGGCGCACCGTGGTGAGGTCGCGTCCGTCAAGGCGCTTGCGTTCCACGACGATCTGGTCGCGCATGAACGTCTTGACGACGTCCTCGTACACCTCGGTGATGTCGCCGGCGAGTTCTTCGTAGCGCTCCTCGCCGTAGCGGGCCGCCAACTCCTCATGGACCGCCGTCTTGATGCGGCTCAGGGCGTCGGCGCGCGCTTGCTTTTCGCCAATGTTGATCGCCTCGCGCACCTGGTCCTCGACGATAGCGCGTACATCCTCAGCGGCTTGCGCGTCAGGCTCGTGGATCTCGAACTCCATCTTCTCCACGCCCACGCGCTCGCGTAGTTCGTCGATACAGTCGCAGATGCGCTTGATGGCCTCGTGACCAAGCTCCAGCGCCTCGACCATGACGTCCTCGGTAGCTTCAGCGGCTTGGCCTTCCACCATGCTGATGCCGTCGCGGGTGCCCGCCATGACGAGGTCCAACTCCAGCTCGCTTTCCATCGAGGGATTGATCACGAGTTCTCCATCGACCATGGCCACGCGCACGGCGGCTATGGGACCGTCAAAGGGGATCTTGGAGATGTGCAGGGCCGCCGACGCGCCATTGATGGACATTACGTCGGGATTGCTTACGTTATCGGCGGAATACACCGTCGAGAAAATCTGGGTCTCGTTGAGAAACCCTTTAGGGAATAGCGGCCGCAGCGGACGGTCCGTGAGGCGGCATACGAGGATTTCCCGTTCGCTAGGCCGGCCCTCGCGCCGGAAGAAATTGCCCGGAATCTTGCCCGCGGACGAACTTTTCTCGCGGTATTCCACCGTGAGCGGGAAGAAGGGTTGGCCTGGGCGCGCTTCGGGCGCGACACAGGCCGCCGACAGGACCATGGCGTCGCCGGAACTGAC
Organism: Candidatus Hydrogenedentota bacterium; assembly: GCA_046540175.1. Lineage (GTDB taxonomy): Bacteria > Hydrogenedentota > Hydrogenedentia > Hydrogenedentales > SLHB01 > SKRY01. Next base: position 5,590 of record JBKHFO010000172.1, on the reverse strand, counting down.
GAGCACAGCCCCGTGGGCTTGTTTGGCGATCCGGCCGGTCTCGAAGATGAGATCGTCGGAGCCGACGGATACTGAGAGACGTTCTATCATGGTGTGATGGTTCTCCGTGAAGTTACTGGAACGCCTCCCACAACGTTCCGGGCGTCTTCGCTTTTGATGCGGTTTTCTATGTCGCTTTCCATGGCTTTACTACAGCCTTTCGAGGAAATCCGCCTAAAGGCGGCGCCTCCCTCAAAGAAGACCAACGGGACTACTTCCGCAGACCGAGGGTCCGCACGATAGCCCGGTAGCGCTCAATGTCGTTGTTGCGGAGATAATCCAGCAAGTGGCGCCGCCTGCCCACAAGTTTGAGCAGGCCACGGCGGCCTCCGAAATCCTTCTTGTGGGTGCGGAAGTGCTCCGTAAGATGATTGATTCGCTCGGTGAGCAGGGCTATCTGCACTTCCGGCGACCCGGTGTCGCCTTCGTGGTGCCCGTGGGTTTGGATAAGCTCTTGCTTGCGTTCCTTGGTCAACTGCATGGTTCACCTTGCTCCTTGTGCATAAGCCCTGAGCCCAGCCCGCCGCCGGTGAATGCCAGCGGCCGAGCCCAGGGCAAGGCGGGCGGGAGTTCATCGTTCCCCGTCCCGCCTTGGCCATGGTTCGGTTCAATAACAGGGGGCGCTATTTGTCGGTAAGGACCGCCAACCCCGGCAGCTCCTTGCCTTCGAGCATTTCGAGCGACGCGCCGCCGCCCGTACTCACATGGGACATTTTATCAGCAAGTCCATAGACATTTACAGCCGCCGCCGTGTCGCCGCCGCCAATGATGCTGGTGATATTGGGCGACGACGCGAGCAATTCCGCGATGGCCTTGGTGCCCTCGCCGAATTTCTCCATCTCGAACACGCCCACCGGGCCATTCCAGACGACAGTCTTGGCGGCCTTGATCGTCTCCGAAAACGCCTTAACGGTCTTCGGACCGATGTCGAGGCCTTGCCAGCCTTTCTCGATCTTGCCGGCGTCAAAGACCTTTGTGTTCGCATCTTCCGAAAAGGCGTCAGCCGCCAGCACATCCACGGGGAGCTGCAACCTCACGTTTTGGTTCTTGGCCTTCGTCAAAAGCTCCTTGGCCATGTCCACCTTGTCGGCCTCAAGCAGCGAATCGCCCACCTCATGGCCCTCGGCCTTGTGGAAGGTGTAGGCCATGCCGCCGCCGATGATAAGCGTGTCCACCAAGTTGAGAAGATTATCGATGACGGTGATCTTGTCGGACACCTTCGCTCCGCCGAGTATGGCGATCAAGGGCCGTTCGGGGGCCTCCAGGACCTTCTTGAAATACGCCATCTCGCGTGCGACCAAGAACCCCGCCGCGCACGGCGCAATGTAATCGCACACCCCGGCGGTCGACGCGTGAGCGCGGTGGACGCTGCCAAAGGCGTCGCTCACGTAGACGTCGCCCAGTTTCGCCAGTTCCTTGCTCAATTCGGGGTCGTTCTTCGTTTCCCCCTTGTGAAACCGCGTGTTTTCGAGCAGAAGGATGTCGCCAGGCCCGAGCTTTTCCGCCGCCTGCTCGACTTCCGGCCCCACGAGGCTATCGGTCTTGATGACATTGGCGTCCGTGAGCTTACGCAACGCATCGGCGACGCCGTCCATCTTGAAGGTTTCGTTGGCCTTCTGAATCTTCGCGCGCTCCTCCTCGCTCTCGGCCTTGCCGGGATCCTTGGGACGGCCGAGGTGGGACATCAGGATGAGCCTGCCGCCTTGCTCCCGGACGTAGTTGATGCTCTCCAGGGCGGCGCGGATGCGGCTGTCGTCGCGCACCGAGCCGTCGTCGTTTTGCGGCACGTTGAAATCGACCCGCATGAGCACGCGCTTGCCCTTGACGTCAAGGTCCTTCAGTGTAAGTTTTTCTTTCATGCCGGATACCTTCCCATACTGCGCCAGCCCCGCTGGCGGTCGTGACACTTTTACAGATCAAACTGAAAACGGCCCGCGCGAAACGCCGCGCGGGCCGTTGGCTCGTTTCTGTTAGCCCGCCATCTTGCGGAAGAGATCCACGCACCGCGCGGAGTAGCCCCACTCGTTGTCGTACCACGAGACGACCTTGCAGAGGTTGCCGTCCATGATCATCGTGAGTTGGGAATCGAAGATGCTCGAAGCCGGATTTGCGATGACGTCGCACGAAACAATGGGATCCTCGCAGTACTGCAAGATGCCCTTCAACGGGCCGTTGGCCGCTTTCTTCATGGCGTCGTTGATGCTATCCACCGTGGCGTTCTTGTCCAGCTCGGCCACGAGGTCCACCACCGACCCATCAATCACCGGCACGCGCATGGCGAACCCGTCCAGCTTGCCCTTGAGGTCGGGCAGCACCTTGCCCACCGCGCGGGCGGCGCCGGTCGTCGTTGGGATGATCGAGTTGGCCGCGGCGCGCGCCCTGCGAAGGTCCTTGTGGGGCATGTCGTGGGAAGGCTGGTCGTTGGTGTAGGCGTGGATGGTCGTCATCCAACCCCGCTTGATGCCGAAGGTCTCATACAGCACCTTGGCGACCGGCGCCAGGCAGTTGGTCGTGCAGCTCGCATTCGAAATGACTTTGTCGCTCGACTTGAGGGTGTCGTCATTGATTCCCATGACGATCATCGCGTCCACTTCATCCTTCGGCGGCACCGTAAGCAGCACCTTCTTGGCGCCCGCTTCCACGTGCTTCATGCAATCCGCTTGCGCGCGGAACACGCCGGTGGATTCCAGCACCATGTCGACCCCAAGGTCTTTCCAGGGCAGCTGAGCGGGGTCCTTCACGCTCGTGACCTTGATCTCCTTGCCATCGACCACGAGGGAGTCGCCCTTGACTTCCACCGTGCCCCTGTACGGTCCCATCACGCTGTCATACTTGAGAAGATGCCCCAGCGTCTTGGCGTCCGTGAGGTCGTTAATCGAGGCCACCTCGAAGTCGGAAGCCCCCATCAGCAGTTTGAAGACGTTCCTTCCGATCCGGCCAAACCCGTTTATCCCAATCTTTGTCGCCATACGTGTATCCCTTTCTTGTTTTGCCATTCGCTTCCGCTGTTTACTGAAAACCGCACCCCCCTTGATATGGCGCTTACGGAGGTCCGGAAATAAAATGAAACGTGGAGAGGCTCCCGGCGAGGCGCCGCGTGTGTCTCTGGCGCACCGTGACTCGGCCTTGGCGAAGGTGGGCGGAAACGCCCCGTGAACTACTTAACCAACGTACGCAGACAAGCCGCCGAAAGAGGGTCGAACGATTTGAACGTTGTGGAACCGGGCGATTCCGCATTCTCCCCGGGAGGGCCGCCCTCGTCTTGCGCCATGGGCGGCGCGCCCATCCTCCCGAACCCGCGCCGGAAAAAACCGGCCAGTCTATCCACAAGTCAGCGCCACTATGCCACAGGTCTGTCATGGAAGTCAAACAGCAAACGAGCCTGCGGAGAGCGTAGTGCGTGAAGCGCTTTCGGCGCGCTCCATGCGCCTGGGACGTCAAATCTTATTCGCGTATAATGGCGTCGAGCACCGCCTTGGGGCCCCGCTTTTGCGGCATCTTCCATAACGTGTATACACATCGGCAATGAGAAAGGAGTAACCGGCATTATGAAACGCCGCGCGTTTTTGCAATGGACCGGCGCCGCGGCCGCGGGCCTCTGGGGACTGGACGCGCGCGGGGAAGAGGAGTCCGCGGCGGCTACACCCTCCGCCGGGCCGGGCTTTCCCATCGCCGATACGCACGTCCATTTCTGGGACCCGGACCATCTACCCTATTCGTGGATCGAGGGCTCGGAAGTCCTTGATCGCGCCTTTCTCCCCACGGACTACAGCGAACATGCAGGCGATGTAGAGGTGGAAAGCATCGTGTTTGTCGAAGCGGGCGGTCATCCGGACAACGCCCACGCCGAAGCGGCCTGGGTGGCCGGGTTAGCCGAAGACGATCCGCGTATTGAAGCTATCGTGGCGTATGCGCCGCTCGAAAACGGGGACGAGGTCGAGGCCGATCTGGAAAAGCTGGATGACATCCCAGAGGTGCGCGGGATCCGGCGGTTGCTGCAAGGCGAGGGTGATCCCGAATTCCCGTTGCGCGCCGGTTACGTGGAAGGAGTCCAGCGGTTGGCCCGGCGGGACTGGGTGTGCGAGTTGGGCATCAACCGCCAGCAATACGAGGCGGCCATTGAATTATGCTCGCGCTGTCCGGAGGTCCGCTTCGTGCTAAACCACCTCGGCGCGCCGAATATCGCGGGACAAGAATTGAATCCCTGGCGGGAACACATCGAGGCGTTCGCGGAGCGGCCCAACGTCTGGTGCAAGGTCTCGGGCGCGGCGACGCTGGCGGATCACGAGGCTTGGACCCCGGAGGATCTCCGGCCGTTCATTGACCACGTCATCGAGACCTTCACCCCGGACCGCTGCTGTTTCGGCAGCGACTGGCCGGTGCTGCTGCGCGCGGGCTCCTTACCCCAGTGGGTGGAAGCCCTGGACACCGTGACGCAAGACCTGAGCGAGGACGAACGCCGCAAGCTATGGCGCGACACCGGGCGGGAGGTGTTCAAGTTGTGAAGGAGGGCGGCTCGGGCGCCCCAGGACTGACTCCGGTGCGTCGGTGGAAATCGAAACGACCCCAGCGGGGTCACAGATGGTAGCCTGGGGTTGACAGCGCGCGCAGCGCGCGGATACCCCAGGATCGCAAGCCACCCCATCCAACGACCCCGGCAGGGGTCGCAGCAGCCGGGGCCCAGGCCGCTCTGGAGGAATTGGAGGCCATCCCCAACCACCGGAATGTCCGGGGAGTTCAGCTTACCTTGAATTATGTATGGAGCAGGGGTATCCGTACGGCGTGTAAAGATAGTATTCTACGAACAAATGATATCTAGAGGTGGCCGGAAAAGGGGTTCTAAATGAACAAGGGGTTGCTGGCGGCGCTAACGGTTTTTGGGGTGGTGTTTGTGGCGTTTACCCTATACGCCATACTTAACGACCAAGTGGAAGGCGCCGGAGATTCTTCCGACGTCGAGGTCTACTACGAGCACCCGCAGTTCGAGATGGCCGTAGTTCAAGATCCGGCAGAAGGTGTCGAAGGGTTTGCCGACATCGAGGTGTATTACGACCACCCGCAATTCGAGATGGCCGTGGCTCAAGATCCGGCGCGATATAAGAGAGAGGTGACGGAAGAAAGAATCTTTACGGAATCAGCCGACAATAGCGAATGTACATACGTTAGGCCCGACCGCCAGCTCAAAGTTATAGTCGGCGCCGTCCACTACGAGCGAGGCTGGGTGGATCGCTACGACCCCGAAAAAGTCTTGGAAATGCTGGAGTTCTTTTTCTTTCAAGATATGGATCGAGAATTTCGAGAAGACAGCGGAATTTCGATTACAAGATCTACCTGGGATCATAACAAAGTCGAGGAAGTTCTAGATCTTCTCGACGAGATGGAACGGGAAGGATTCAATGTCCAGGCGGTACGGAGGTTCTTACTTGAAAACCGGCCCTGATCGCTCCTCGTTCGCCACTTGGACCGTTTCCCCCGAAGGCGGTTCAATTTTTTCTTCCCACCCCCCGGCTGGTCTTATTCTCCCAACCCTTGGTTAACTTCTTCCAAGAGG
>JBKHFO010000171.1:0-7729 GCA_046540175.1 Candidatus Hydrogenedentota bacterium | reverse complement strand
GGCGATTGGCGGCCTCCTCCATCGCGGGTTAACCCAACGCTTCAGCCGGGAAGGAAAAGCACGCGGGGATAGCAAGGGGCCGCACTTCTAAAAACTGGCGGCGGACGGTGACGATTCTTTGTCACTTTGCCGGCGGCGCTGCGTTTGGGTTGGCGCTTGAAGCGGAGTTCGACATCTTGTTTTGGGCTCCTCCCCGTGTGATTTTGAGTAAAGCCGTCTGATTCCTGCCCAATCTTCTATCTTTTTCAGGTGGCATGCAAATTGCTGACCTCTCTGTGGCGGTTGCTAGGTTCTTTTTCGCCGCCGCCAATGGTTTTCGCTGCTGATTGTCGTTCAATAACTAGGAAGCAACTACGGGGGCTTCCCCTGTTCAGGGTAGAGAGGGAGATATCGCCATGCCAACTTTCAGCTATGTCGCACGAACCCGGTCGGGCAAGCGTCAGCGCGGCAAGGCCTCCGCCGACAACCGCCACACGCTGACGCAAACCCTGCAAAAGCAGGGCCTGACGCTTGAGCGGATCGAGGAGCGTCCCGCCGGTTTTCTGGGCGCCCTCATCGGAAAAGAGCGGCCCGTCAAAGTCAAAAGCTCGGAGGTGATGATATTCACCCGGCAGCTTTCCACCATTGTTAACGCGGGTCTCCCTCTTTTACAAGGCCTGGATATTCTTTCCGAACAGACTGAAGACGTGAAATTCGCCAAGATCATCCGTGAAATTGGTCAGGCCGTGGAGGCGGGAGAGACGTTTTCGGAAGCGCTAAGGCGTTATCCGCGGGTCTTTCCCGATCTGTATGTCAGCATGGTGCGCGCGGGCGAGGCTTCCGGCGATCTCGACGGCGTCCTTGTGCAGCTCGCCGAATACATGGAAGCCATGGCGGAACTGCGCCGCCGCATCCGTTCGGCGATGACGTACCCCGTGGTCGCCTTCGGCATGATTGTGCTTATCGCCGTGGGGCTGATTGTGTGGGTGGTGCCCCAGTTCGAACAGATTTTCGCCAGCTTCGGACAGGAGTTGCCCGCCCCCACGCAAATGCTGATTAACATCAGCAACGTGCTGCGGAGCTGGCAGGCCTTCTTGGCGCTGGGGATAGCCGCCGCCGGTGTCCTTGCGTTCCGCATCTACGCCGAGACGCCCGTGGGCCGGTATAACGTGGACGTAGCCAAACTCCGGCTGCCCATTTTCGGTAAATTGTTACGTAAAGTGGCGATCAGCCGCTTCGCCCGCACGCTGAGCACCTTGACCCGCAGCGGCGTGCCCATCCTGGGCGCTCTCGAGATCGCCGAACGAACCTCGGGCAATGAAGTGTTTGCCCGGGCGGTGCGCGCCGCGGGAGAAGGCGTGCGCAATGGGGAGACGCTAGCGGCCCCGCTGGCGCGCAGCGAGGAATTCCCTTCCATGGTCACGCGGATGATCGGCGTTGGCGAGAAGACGGGAGCGCTGGAAACCATGCTGAGCAAGATTTCGGAGTTCTACGATTCCGAGGTGAGGGCGGCCGTGGACGGGTTGACCAGTATGATCGAGCCTATCCTGATTATGCTCATGGGGATCGTGGTGGGCAGTATTGTGATAGCGCTCTTCATGCCGATTCTGCAACTTTCGACGTTGGTCTAAGACCTGACGGGGTGAGTGGCCCTAGGGGACCGGCGGGCGGCCCTTGTCCGCGAGACGGGGGCCGCCCGGGGCTATTTTGTCTCTCAGCCAAGCAGACCTTGGATCTGCTCAACAAGAGGCAACACGATCTGGTGATATATGTACCGCCCGGCGCTGTTCACGCGGCTCCGGAAAGGCCCCCAGAACAGGTAGAGCGCCACGAGCAGAAGAAAAACCGTCTTGCCGCTTGTGGCCACTCCCTTAAGCCGCTCCCATCCCCACCAGCCCAGGCGCGCGGCTCGTTGGCCCAAGCCGAGAAAGGCGCGCCGCACCGCCCAGCCGAGATCGCTCTCATGGGGCAGCCCCCGGCTTCGCTTCGCCAGTCCATCGGGCGCACACCGCACCGTGAGCAAGGTGCGGCCGACCTGAAGCTGCCCGCCTGGCCGGAGGATGCGGGAGCGTATGGGGCCCGCCGATTTGCCGTTCACCGTGGCGGTGGGCATATCCAAGCTACGGATCCGGTAGCCATCCGGCACCGCGGTGATCAAGACGTGCCGGGGCTGAATCGAGGTGTCGAGCCGGAGGTAGACGTGGCACGAGGGGTCGCTTCCCAAATGGACGGGCGTGCGCACAAGCGGGAATTCCGTTCCGTCCTCGGGGCCGTTCAAAACAACGAGCGCATCGGTTTGATAGGCCGTGGTCATGAAGAATCACCCTTTCGTCCCCTCTCGGAGGACTGTCCCTCCCGGAAGGTGAGTTCGTCGTCCACCATCAGCACCTCCACAACGCTGCCGCGCCGGAACTGGTCCTCCACCACCATCGCGCTGATGGGGTTGATGACCAGCCGTTCGACGGTCCGCCGCAGCTCCCGGGCGCCATACGCGGGGTTGTAGCCCTTCTGCGCAAGGTGTTCGTACGCCCTTTGGTAGACATGGAGTCCGAGGCCCTTGCTTTTGAGACGGCCCTCCAACTCGCCGAGAATCGAGGCTAGGATACTGCGGATGTCCTCGAACAGGAGCGGACGGAACGGGGCGATCTCGTCAATCCGGTTGATGAATTCGGGCCTAAAATGCTTTTTCAGGGCGTCCAGCAACTCCTGGCTTTCCACCTCCTTGGAGGCGCTCCGGTTCAAGATGTCCGCCCCGATGTTCGACGTGAAGACAATCATGCAATTCCGGAAGCTGACCACCCGGCCCACGCTGTCCTTCAGACGCCCCTCGTCCAGAAGCGGCAGGAGCACATCAAACACCTTGGCATGGGCCTTCTCGATTTCGTCGAAGAGCAGCACCGAGAAAGGCCGGTTGCGCACGGCGTCCGTGAGTTGGCCCTCCTCGCCGTAGCCCACGTAGCCCGGCGGAGCCCCGACCAGACGCGACACGCTGTGGGCCTCGCTGTACTCGGACATGTCGAAGGTGATGAGGTGGGCCTCGGAGCCAAAGACGTAATCCGCCAGGGTCTTGGCCATTTGTGTTTTGCCCACGCCGGTGGGACCTAGAAAGAACAGGACCGCGTCGGGCCGGTTCGGGTCAGCCAGCCCCGCGCGGCTCTTCTTCGCCGCCGCCACCACGCGGGACACGGCTTCGTCCTGTCCCATGATGCGCTGCTTGAATTTCTGTTCCAGCCCCTCAAGGCGCTGGCGTTCTTCGGCGGTTATCTCCTCGATGGGAACGCCGCTCATCTGGCTAACCACCTTGCGGATGTCGTGGGGCGTGACTTTGTCCCGTTCGATGAGGCCCCCCCCGTGCTCGAACATGTCGGGCCGGTTCTTCGTGGCCACCTCGTAGAGGCGGCGCCGCGCGCAGGCCTGGTCCACCACATCTATCGCCTTGTCTGGAAGGTAGCGTGCGGGCATGTAGCGCGTGGTCAGCGTGATGGCGGCGTGCAGCGCTTTCCGGCTGATGCGGACGCCGTGGTGTTTTTCGTAGGAAGGCCGGAGCTGGTTCAACACTTCCCACGCCGCGCCTTGGCTTAGGGGTTCCACCCGGACCATCTGAAAGCGGCGGTCCAGGGCGGAATCCTTTTCAATGCACTTGCGGTATTCCTCCAACGTCGTGGCGCCGATACAGCGGATCTCGCCCCGGGCGAGCGCGGGCTTGAGAAGATTCGCCAGGTCCACCGCGCCTCCCCCAGCGGAGCCTGCTCCCATGATGAGGTGAATCTCGTCGATGAACAGGATGATGTTCCGCGAGTGCTTGAGCACTTCGAGAAGCTCCGAGACCTTCTCCTCGAAGGCTCCCCGGTACTGGGTCCCCGACGTTAGGGACGCAATGCTAAGTTCGAGAAAGCGGTAGCGGCTCAAGGCTTCGCCGCTCTTGCCCTTTGCCCCCGCCAAGGCCATGCCTTCCACGATCTGCGTCTTCCCCACCCCAGGATCGCCCACGAGCATGGCATTGTTCTTGCCTTTGCGCGAAAGAATCTCGAGGACCTGGCCGATTTCGCGATCGCGGCCGATGACCGGCCCGATTCGCCCCTCACGGGCCGCCTTGCTCAGATCGCGGGTCACTCCCTCCAAGGGGCTGGTGAAACGCTCGCTAGCCTCTTCCGCGCCCCCTTGGGCCTGTTGCGATGGTTCACCCGTTCGCGCGCGGTCCGGGCCGCCGCTCTTCTTCTTGAGCAGCTCGTCCCGCAAGGCGTTCAGCATGGCGCCCCGATTCAACTGGAGCCGGTCCATCGCCCGGGCGGGCGCGCCATCGGGGTCCGCGAACATAGCCATCAACACATGCCCGCCGCCGGGCGCGGCGTGTCCCATGTGACGGGCGATGCGGCCCGCCTCGTTCAAGACGGCCGCGCACCGAGGCGTGTAGAAGACGTCCTGGCCCGCGACGGGCAAAACGCCCTGCCACGCTTCCCGGTGAAGTTCGCGCACAATGGTGTTGAAGGTTCGGAAATGCTGTTCGGCGAACGCGCGGGGCAGCCCGGCGGTCTTCTCGACGGTCATTTCGAAAAGATGTTCCACCCCCACATAAGGCAGCCCCCGCCGCGCGCTTAAGGCGGCGGCGTCGTCCAGCAATCCGCTGATTTCAGGCGACACAGAAACTTGCACAGCAGTCTCCCCGGAAGGTAACTGGTTGACCAAGTCACGGTATTCTCGAAGGATCAGCCGTACAGTACAGGCGTGGACGGGGGCGGCGCAAGTCGGGCCCTTCTCCCGTGCTAACGGATTTTGCGCCTGGGGAAGCGTTCAGGCTACAATACATCCGTTAGAAACCGAAGCCAGTATCTGGGAGGTTCTGAACATGGATATGAATCGCCGCCGATTTTTGCAATACTCCGCGAGCGCCGTGGCGGCCGCTTCCTGGGGAGCGCCGCGAATCGCCTGGGGTGAGGAGGCGGCCACGGGAACCGTTGCCACCGCCAAGCACGTCTTGGGCGATACCGGCATCGAGACGACCTTTCTCGGCATGGGCACGGGCGTGCGGGCCGGGGGCAACGAGTCGGCTCTTCATCGCCGGGGCAAGGACACCTACATGGAAGTTCTTGAACATGTCTACGACAAAGGGCTTCGCTATATAGACATGGCGGATTCCTACGGCGCCCATAGCCTCGTCCGCGAGGCGATGGGGTCGTTCATGGACCGCGATGAGATGATGTTCAACACGAAGACGTTCTCGCGGGACGCCGAAGGAGCCGTGGCGGACCTCGAGCGCTACCGCCAAGAACTCGACACCGATGTCATTGACGTGCTTATGCTGCATTGCTTGACGGACGCTAACTGGGTCACCGACATGCAAGAAACCATGGACGCCTTGTCGGAAGCCAAGGCTGCCGGGCATGTGCGGGCGCTCGGCGTCTCTTGCCATGATTTTGGCGCCATGGAACAGGCCGTGGAGTCCGATTGGGTCGATGTCATGCTCGCCCGCATCAATCCGCACGGCTCGCATATGGACGGCCCGGTGGACGAGGTGCTGCGTTTGCTGCAACGGGCTCACGACAGCGGTAAGGGCGTCATCGGCATGAAGATCCTGGGCGAAGGCACGCTGACGGATCACATGGACGAATGCTTGGCGTATGCCCGCGATCTCGAATGCCTGGACGCCATCACCATTGGTTTTCTGAGTCCAGACGAAGTGGATGACACCATGCAACGGCTTGATGCGGCGTAAGCGCCGGGCATGGTTCATTAGCTGTTTTTGGAAGACACTGCGCCCTCCGCGGCGCGTTGGGGCGGATGGCGCAGTGTAATACGTTTACCCAACGGAAGGAGTACACAATGACGCTTTATCGCACCTTCGCACTGGCTCTGGCCGCGGTTGTGGGCCTCGGCGGCTTCGTGGCCGGAGCCGAGCCCGCCAATCCAATCATTGGCAACTGGGAGGGCTCTTTCAGCACCCCGGACGAAAGCGGGGACGCCACCGCCATCATTATTGGATGGGGGGACCACTACGAACTCCGCCTAACCCTTGACGAATACACGCTCCACCTCAATGGGCAGCGGCACGAAGAGATGGCCGCGTTTCAGGGAATTGATGGCCCCGAGGACTCGCAGCACATCATCACGGCGGAAATCCTGGACGGGGAATTGGCTGGCCGCTTTATGGGTCCAGAATACAGCGGTGACTTTAGTCTGGAACGTGTGTTCCACCGTCCGGAGAGCCTTGGCGCCGAACCGCCGGAAGACGCCGTCCTCCTTTTCGACGGAAGCAACACGGACCAGTGGGTGCGGCATCCCGAGAAATGGCCGGTTTCAAATGGAGCCATGCAGGTCGGCGGCAGCAATTTGAAGACCCGCGAACAGTTCGAAGACCACCGGATCCACCTGGAATTCCGCACGCCCTACATGCCGAATGCCCAAGGCCAGAGCCGGGGCAACAGCGGCGTCTACATACATGGAAGATACGAACTCCAGGTGTTAGACAGCTTCGGCGATGACCCGGCGGATAATCTCTGCGGCGGGTTCTACGGTCTGCGCGCGCCGGACGAAAACGCCTCCTTGCCGCCGGGCGAGTGGCAAACCTACGACATCACTTTCCATGCGCCGCGTTTTGACGATGACGGCGAAAAGGTCGAGAACGCTCGCATCACCGTCGAGCATAACGGTACCGTCATCCACGACGATTACGAGTTGCCAGAAGCCACCCCGGGCGGTCTCACGACCGAGGAAGGCGAGGAAGGCCCCCTCTGGCTGCAAGATCATAGCGATTCGGTCCAGTACCGCAACATCTGGGTAGAGCGCCTCTAGCGCGCATGACGCCTTGGACGCGGGGAGAGACGGTCAAGCGCCGTCTCTTCCCCGCCGCCCTCAAGCCTTGGTTTCCCCCCTCCGATAAACTTAATGAGACCGCGCGCGGGGCAGGCGCGGCCGGGAGCCGCGGTTTCCGGCCAGCGCACAAGGGGACTTTGCAGCATTATGGAAAGGACGCACGTTGGACTTTTCCCTCATCATTCCAGCCTACAATGAGGTGGGACGCATCGGCTCCACGCTAGCGCGCGTCCAGGAGTACTTGAATCGGCAGAGCTATTCCAGCGAAATCATTGTCGTGGACGATGGCAGTTCAGACAACACCGCCCAAGCTGTGGAGGAGGGCTTCCCAGGGGTCCAGGTCATCCGCTACGAACCCAATCGGGGGAAAGGCTGCGCCGTGCGGACGGGCATGCTGGCGGCGGTGGGCGATTACCGGGTGTTTTACGACGCCGACGCCTCGACCCCCATCGAAGAATTGGAGAAGCTGTGGCCCAAGTTCGAGGAAGGCGCCGATGTGGTAATCGGCTCGCGCGCCTTGCCCGATTCCATCATCGAAGTGCCGCAGCCGTGGTATCGCGCGAAGATGGGGAAGGTCTTCAGCCTACTGGTGCAGCTGTTCGGGTTGTGGGGGATCCCGGACAGCCAATGCGGATTCAAGGGATTCACGCTCCACGCCGTCCAGGTCATCTTTCCCCGCCAGACCATCGACCACTTCAGTTTCGACGTGGAACTGCTTTTCATCGCCCGCAAGCACAAGCTGCGCATTGAACAAGTGCCCGTGCGATGGATCAACTGCCCGCTTACGCGGGTCAACGCGCTCACCGACTCCGTCCACATGTTTTGCGAATTAATGCTGATCCGTTCTCGGGAAATCACCGGCCGCTACGCGTAAACCGGCGTATTCCCCAATCGCCGGGATCTTGCTCCAGGGGACAACATCCCCCTTTCAACGGGGAAA
>JBKHFO010000170.1:0-7782 GCA_046540175.1 Candidatus Hydrogenedentota bacterium | reverse complement strand
TTTGGCGGAGGCCGGTACATGGCAGACCAGGCGTTCCCCCAAAAACTGGCGGCCGATTAGGCTAAGTCCCTCCCGTTTAAGCAGATAAGACTGGATGAAAGGGTGCGGGGCAAGTTTTTGGGGAACGCCTCTTGCGTGTGCGGCGCCGTTTGACTCATAATGACCTCCGTCCAAGTTAGTGTTCGGGTCCAAGGTTTCCGTCCGGTCAAGCCTTATAGATCGGCGCTCGAAGCGCAGCATTTGATCGTGACTCAGCGGGAACATGGCGGCGGCGGACATTCTTCGAATAGCCCTCCAGCGGGCATGGGGGTAGGGTCCTGCCGCCGCCGAGGCCCAAACACGGCCCCTGCCTCCCGCCCCGTGCGGGAAGCCCACCGCCAGTCTGCCAAACCCTGCGGGCGGAAGGTTATCCACGTCCAACCGGCTGCGGGGGCCAGGTCCGCGGCGCCCCCTCCGGCCGGATGTGGACAACCTACGAGGCTACTATAAGGGGGTGGCCCGAAGGGCCAGGGATGTTGTAAACGCCCGGCACGCCGCCTAAGCCAGCCAAGGAGGAATTCGCCATGAAAATGCACTCAAAAGGGTTACCGTTCGTCACCGCGATAGCCGCGGGTCTGCTCGCGCTCACGCCAGTGGAGAGCGTGGCGCGTGAAGTCACCAGCGCGCATGACGAAGCCGAGGGCGCGTTCCGCGTGGAGCGCGATGGCGAGAAGATGTTTCAATACCGCTCCGCGCCCAATCCGTACAAGCCGTACGTGGAGTACTTCGCCACGCCGGGCGGCCTGAACGTGTTGCGCGACGCGCCTGCGGACCACCTGCATCATCACGGGCTGATGTTCGCCATCACGGTCAACGGCGCGAACTTCTGGGAAGAGCACGACGCGCCCGGCCGTCAGACGCCGCAAGACACCCACGAAGTGGTTCAGACCGTTCATGACGGCTTCTCGGAATCAAGCTATAGGCAGGCCCTGGACTGGCTGCCCCCCGATGCGGATACCCCCGTGTTGACGGAATCCCGCACCGTCACGTTGCGCTTGCCGGAAGACGAAGAGGCGCCGGCGATGCTCACCTGGACCTCGGCTCTCACCGCGCCGGAGGGCGGGGAACCCGCCGAACTCACGGGGTCCCACTACCACGGCTTGGGCGCGCGTTTTCTGGAGGCCATGGACGAGGGAGGGAACTTTGTGTCGCCCGTGGATGACGAACCCGAGCATGTGCGCGGCAGCGAATACCTCGTGCGCGCTCCCTGGCAGGCCTACACCGCCGAAGTTAACGGCGCTCCCGTGACGTTCGCGATGTTTTGCCGGCCAGACAACCCCCGCCATCCCGCGTGGTGGTTCATCATGGACGATCCCTTCGCCTATCTTTCCGCCACCCTGCGGCTGCACGAGGAACCCCTCACGCTTGAACCGGGCGAAACCCTGGAACTGGTTTACGGCGTGGCCCTCTGGGATGGCGCCCAAGACGCGGAGACGATCGCTGACGCTTTTGAGGCGTGGCTCGAACAGCGGTGAATCCCAATCGCTGGGGGAGAATGCTGCTGCACGGAACAACCGCCCCCTCCTCCCGCGGTTTGCAGTGCCGGCCGTCACCTCAGGTAAAGCTCGCCAAAGCTCATGGGATCCTGCACATCGTTCGATTCGGTGGGGGAGTATGCCGACACCTCGCGCTCCCCGTCGCGCACGCGCACGCGGCCCACATTGAAGCGCCACGGGACCGCGCGCGAACGATGGCTGGAGGGTTTGTGGCCCACGACGTTATGCAGCGGATCCATCGCGCCCTCCTGCTCGCTCACCACGGGGATGCGCGCCTCGACCGACCAGCCATCCTCGCCAATGTGCGCGGCGGCATCCGCGTTGGCCTTCCATCGCTGGCGCGCCTCGTCCTCCGCGGCCATGTCCATGTCCAGCAGGGCGCCGGCGGGGTTGATGACCAGGCGATACCAGCGGTGGACGTCCGTTTCCAGCATGATCTCGACGTGATCGCCGTCGAGAATGGCAAGGTCACCGTCTTCAGTCGTCGAAATGTTCAACGATTCCGTTGCGGGGTCCTCACAGCGAATGGCGAAATAGATATGGCCATCGAGCCACCTGACATAGAAGGTGGTGGAGTGTTCGGCGCGTTCGCCCGAGCGCGCTTGCCGGAGGCCCCCGCCGTGCGGATAAACCTGCCAGAACGGCTCGTCGATGCGGCCGTCCAGCACGAACGTGTCGCGCTGCTCGTCCCACTTGCTGGCGCCCATGTCGATGGCGCGGGTGAACACGGGGACATCCGCGCGTTGCTCGGCGATGGCCGCATCACGCCGCAGCTCATCACGAGGCGGCAGCTCACTCAGGATCAGCTCGATGCGCTGACCGTGGATCGTGTCCCCGGCGGCGTCGAGCGCGGTGTGAAGCATCTCGACAAGCTGGAGGCGGTCCTCCAGGTCGATCCGGCCGGGGGTGGGGCGTTCATCACGTTGGTAGGTGGCCTGCGCGAAGTCAAAGGCGGCGCGCATTTCTTCCGCCGCGGGGCCGTAGAACAGCTCGTAGTATTCATCAAGCAGCGCATCCAGATCCTGGCCGGCGTCCCAAAGGAAGCGGGCGTTGACGTAAAGGGTCAGGTGATCCAGACCCGGCGCGCGCCAGTACGACTTGCCGGGCTGGCCAAAGTTGGCGCGGGCCTGCTCGTTCCAGTCGCCCAGGGAGATGCCTTCAAGTTCGCGCAGGTCACGGGCCATGGCGCGCGGGTGCAGGACCGGGAACGGCACGGGATGCGCGCCGCTCGCGCCGCCGCTTGCCGAGTACCGATTGTTTTCGTTGCGGATGATGCGCTTGGGGCCGAGCTTTTCCCGCCAGCTTTGGATGAACTCCCAATAGGCGTCCCATTGTTCGGGATCGTCGAGGGTGGGGCGTCCGACGTTGGAGATGAACACGGCGACGTTCGGGCTAAACGTGTCGATGCTGTCCGGCGGCATGCGATACTGCGCGTAAGCGCCGCCGGTCACGAGACGATCGGGATGCGTCTCGTGAAGCTCCCGCGCCACGCGGTCAATAAACCCCCAGACCAGCTCGGACGCGGATTGGCCTTCGCAAAGCTCGCACTCACAGCCGCGGTAGCCGTCTTGCGGCCAAAGCGAGACAGCCGGCTCGTCGAGATGGTCGAACGAGGCGCGGGCGAAACGAACCGCCTCGCGCTCCAGTCCCTCGGAGGAAAAGCACGCGTGGCCCGTGCCGCGGTGGTGGGTGTCGCGTTCGCCTTCAATGAGGGCGTAATACTCGGGGTGCGCCTGTTGAAGCTTTTCGTGGCCATGAATGAGACGCATGCCATGCACATGCATGCCCGCGCCGAGCACTTCGTAGGCGGAGTTCATGCCGAGGCGCCGCTCCCACATCACGTCCTCGGCCTCATAGACGAAGTGGGCGCCATGCCAGAAGCGCACGGCGAAATCGGGCGTGACGGTCCGATCGATGTCCGGCAGGGCGATCGAGGCGCGCTGAGGCGTCACTTCACCCAACTCGCCCGGCATGTACCAGCGCACCCCGAGCGTGCGCAGAAACTCGTAGACCGCGTTCAACGACCCGCCCTTGTCGTGCGCCCAGCCGAGGCTGTCCTCGCCGCCACGCTGATGCCAGCGCCGAAAGACGCTGTTCATCGGGTTCAGCCAGTGGCCGCCGCTGATTTCTTCCCATGCCGCCTGGGCGCGCTCGCGATCGCCGTGGGAGCGCGCCCAGGGCTCGCGCGGCTCGAAGTCCTCGTCGCGGCCGAGCAGCACGAGGCTGTCCGCCCTCGACACCATCCGAAACGCGCCATGGTCCAGGTCCGCCTCGTCAATGCCCAGCTCATCGGTGTGACGGCTGCGTCCGACGTAGATCGTGACCGGATGTTGCTCGCTCGGCTCGGCGCCCACGGGCAGGCGCGCGCCCGTGATCCGTTCGAGATACGTCTGTAACTCGGTTGCCGCCAGCTTGACCCGGCGGGGCGGATCCTCGGCGGTCACGATGCTGGCGTTCGCCTGCCCTTCTTCGATGATCCAGGGCTCGGCTACGGCCAACGAGGGAAGTAGCAATCCGGCGCCGCATAGGCACAGCACAACACAAAGAATTCGTTTCATCGTCAGGCTCCCTTTTCCGCTATCGGTCCCAAGCGTTTCTTGGGCGATTTTAACAAGCGGGGATCCAACCCCCGCCCCCGAGGGCATTGCGACACTCTGTGGATCCCCGCTTTCGGGGATGACGGCGGTGGGCGGGATGACCCACAATTCGGTATGACCTACCCTTTTGGAATAAGGCAAGTCCATGCTGGCTAAGGCGTCCGGATCACAAGGTTCCGGATTTCGGTCATGTCGTCCATGGCGAAGCGCACGCCTTCCCGGCCTAGGCCGCTGTCCTTGACCCCGCCATAGGGCATGTTGTCCACCCGCCAGGATGGCGCATCGCCGATGATGACGCCTCCCACTTCGAGGCGGTCCCACGCCTCCAGCATATGGCGCACATCGCGCGTGAACACGCCCGTCTGCAGGCCGAATTTGCTATCGTTCACCTGGCCGATGGCGTCCGCGAACCTTGAGAACCGGCTGAGCACGGCCACGGGTCCGAACGCCTCCTCGGCACAGATAGGCTCGGCTTCCGGCACATCCTCCAGCAACGTGGGTTCGAGGACGGCGCCCTCCCGGGAGCCGCCGCACAAGACGCTGCCACCCGCGTTCCGCGCCCGCTCGATCCACTCCATAAGCCGTTCCGCATCCGTCTCGGAGATCAACGGTCCGACAAAGACCGCTTCGTCGCGGGGATTGCCGCATTTGAGTTCCCGCGTGGCTTCCACCAATCGTTTCTTAAGCTCGTCATAGACCGACTCATGCGCAAGGATTCGCTGCACGCTGATGCAACTCTGGCCCGATTGGTTGAACGTTCCGATCACAATGCGCTGGGTAGCGTCGTCCAGATCGGCGCCGGCGTCGACCACGCACGCGGCGTTTCCGCCCAGCTCAAGCACGACCTTCTTCTTGCCCGCCTTCTTCTTGAGATCCCATCCAACTTCCGGGGAGCCGGTGAAACTCAACAGCTTCAGCCGTTCGTCCGTGGTGAATAGCTCCGCGCCATCGCGCCGGCACGGCAGGATGGAAAAGGAACCCTTGGGCAGGTTTGTTTCGGCGAGCACCTCGCCAATAACCAGGGCGCCAAGGGGGGTCAGGCTTGCGGGTTTGAGCACGAACGGGCAACCAACCGCCAGCGCCGGGGCGATCTTGTGCGCCGCGAGGTTCAGTGGGAAATTGAACGGCGAGATGAACGAGCACGGACCTATGGGGACGCGCTTGTACATCCCGCGATAGCCTTTTGAGCGAGGTCCAATTTCGAGATTCATGACCTCGCCCTGAATGCGAAGCGCTTCCCCGGCGGCAATTTCAAACGTTTCAATGAGACGCCCAACCTCGCCCCGGCTAGCCTTGATGGGTTTACCTGCTTCGGTGCAAAGAAGCTGCGCCAATTCCTCCGCGCGTTCCCGGAACCGGGAAACCGCGTGCATCAACACGGCTTGTCTCTCGTAGGGCGCCATGTCCCCGAGCGGCTGGGCAGCCCGCGCGGCCGCTTCTATGGCGCGATCAATGTCATTCGCGTCCGCCAAGGGAACCCGCGCGGCGACTTCGCCCGTGAATTTGTCCCGAACCTCCAGATCGGCGTTGGGCTCGCACGGTTCGTTCGCGAGATAAAAGGGATACGTCGAGGTTTCCATTCCAAAGCTCCATGCATTCAAAAGAGTTCGAGGCCGCGGCTGAGAGCCGGTATGTCATGATTCAACATACGGTCATTGTGAGAGTAGTCGATGGGAATATCAATAAGATGAACCCCGCGGGATTCAAGACAGTGCCTCATCGTGGGAACAAGCTCGTCCACGCTTGAGACGCGATGCCCATGGGCCCCGTAGCTCTCCGCGTAGGCGGGGAAATCGGGGTTGCCGAAGGACAAGCCATAGGCTTGAAACCCCATGGCATTTTGCTTCCATTCGACCATGCCATACGCGTTATCGGTCAGCACGAGTACGACAAGGTCGAGGTTTAATCGCACGGCGGTTTCCAACTCTTGCGAGTTCATCATGAAGCCGCCGTCGCCACAGATGCCCATCACCTTCTTACCGGGAAACACCAGTTTGGCCGCCATGGCGGATGGCAAGCCCGCCCCCATGGAGGCCAAGGCGTTGTCTAGAAGAACCGTATTGGGACGAGACGCCCGGTAGTTGCGCGCAAACCATATCTTGTACATACCATTGTCCAGCGCGATGATGCCGTCTTCAGGCATTACCGAACGCACATCATGCACCAGCCGGTGGGGATCCACCGGAAAGCCATCCGCCGTCTCGCCCGCGCGGATGTGCTCGTCCAAGGCGTGTTTGGCTTTCATCATACCCGAGAAGTCCCAGTGCGCCTGGGGTTCCAGTCCCTCATTCAGTTGCCAAATGCTGTTGGCTATATCGCCAACCATTTCGGCCTGGGGAAAGTATACGGGATCCACCTGCGCCGGCGCGAAGTTGATGTGGATCACCTTGCGCTCGCCCGTAATCATGACAAAGGGCGGTTTCTCCACGGTGTCGTGCCCCACATTCAAGATCACGTCGGCCATTTGGATCGCCCGATGCGGAAAATCGCCATCCGTAACGGCCGCATTGCCTAGAAACCGGGGGTGATTCTCATTCACGACCCCCTTTCCCATCTGCGTCGTGATAAATGGTATGCCCTGCTTTTCCACGAACTGCCGTAACATTTTCGCTGTCACTTTTCGGTTCGCACCCGAAGCGATCAGCAAAAGGGGGCTGCGCGCCTCCTCGAGCATCTCGAGGGTGCGGCGCACCGCCTTGATCTCGGTGATCGGTCTGCGCGCCAGGCTTGCGGAAAGCGGCGCCTCATTCGTTTCCTCCCGGCTGATGTCCTCCGGCAGTTCGATATGCGTGGCCCCCGGGCGCTCTTCCTCGGCCCGCCGGAAGGCCTCCCGGACGCGCGCGGGCAGCCGGCTAGCGCTCACGATCTGATGGGTGTATTTGGTGAGCGGTGACATCATGCCGACAACATCAATGATCTGAAATTGTCCCTGTCTACTCGTCTTGATGGGTTTCTGCCCCGTAATCATCACCATCGGCATGGCGCCGAGCTGAGCGTAGGCCGCGGCGGTCATCAGGTTGGTCGCTCCCGGTCCCAGGGTGGAAAGACACACCCCGGCCTTCCCCGTGAGGCGGCCGTAGGTGGCGGCCATGAAACCGGCGGCCTGCTCATGCCGCGTAACAATCAGCCGAATGGCCGACCGGCTCAAGGAGTCCAAGAAATCAAGGTTTTCTTCCCCGGGTATCCCGAATACATACGCAACACCTTCTTGTTCGAGGGCTTTGACTAACAGGTCGGAGGCCTTCATGAAGTACATTCCTTTTCGCAAGGCGGTCAGCGCCACGCCGTGAAAAGGCGCGGCATCCCGCGGATAAGCTGGCGCTTCCCGTCAACGCACGGCTCCATTAGGAATACACGAGTTGAACCGGCAACATTCCCTGCCCGCGCATTCGACCCACCATTCGCAGTCATGGACCGCTGCTGGCAAAGTGACCGGCGCGGAGCGCGGCTACATCGAAGCGCATCGGTTTTCATGAGTCGATCGCGGGGGCTGCAGCCTTACACGTGAGGCGTGTTCTCTGGGCGGGGGAATTCTTCGGTTCACTCCCCCGTGGAAGGGGGATCAAGGGAGATGTTGTTCCCTGAAGCGGCGTCCTTGTGGCGGTAATGCCAGAGCTTGGCGTACTTGGTGAAGACGGAAAAGGCGGCCA
>JBKHFO010000169.1:0-7803 GCA_046540175.1 Candidatus Hydrogenedentota bacterium | reverse complement strand
AGATCAACGGGGATCTGCATCTTGACGAACGGGGGGCGCATGTTCGGGTGGAGAACGGGCTGACATTGAACGGGACCGCGTACTTGACAGGCAGCTTCGCGCGGATGCGGTTCGTGGGCGATCAAACGTTGCATGCGGGTACACTGGCTTTCGACAACAGCTCGGGTTCGTGGAGCCGCTTAGAGCTTCGCCGACCTTGCCGTCACCACCGTCACGGCCCCGGCCACGGCGGGCAGGGGATCGGCCGTGGGCGTAACCTGGACCGTGAGGAACGTGGGTGAAGCGGAGGCCATTGGCCCGTGGACCGACGAAATCCGCCTGATGGAAACGGCGGAAGGCGGCGGAACGCAGGTGCTCGGCCAAGCTGCGTTTGAAGAGACGCTGGAGCCCGGTGAGAGCTACAGCGTCAGCCATAACGTGACGCTTCCCGAAGACGCCATCGGCGGCCGCTGGATCGGCGTGTACACGGATCGTTCCGAGGAGGTCGAGGAGGCGGGGCGGCTGGCCAACAACGTGGCCGTAACCCCGCAGCCGTTAAATATTCAGGCCCCGGATCTCGTGGTGGACGAGGTAGAGACCGGCGCGGACACCCTTTTCTTCGGCGATCCCGCCGAAGTCACGTGGACGGTTCGGAATGCCGGAAGCGCCTCCACGTCTGGCCTCTGGCAGGATCGCATTTATCTCTCCAAGGATCAGGAACTGAACCCGGACGACGACGTCCAATTGCACGTTGAAAACGTGGCCGCATCGCCCTTGCATCCCGATGGGACCTACACCCGCACCGCCACGGTTGAACTGCCTTTGAACAGCGCCCTGACGGAAGGGTCGTACTATCTGCTGGCGCATGCGAACGCGGCGGACACCATCGTCGAGCTGGATGCAACCAACAACGTGGGCGCCACCCCGGAACTGATTCTCATCCCTCCGCCGCTTCCGAATCTGGAGATTACCCACGTAAGCACCCCCGGAGACGGACCGGTGGGCAGCGAGCAGGAGGTGACGTGGACGGTCACCAACTCCGGCGAGGCGCCCGCCGTGGGGCCTTGGATGGACCGGGTTTACGCCTCGCCCGACAGCAGCCCCGGCGAAGATAGCCGGTTGCTCTCCCAACCTTTCGAGGGAGAACTCGAACCGGGCGAGAGCATCGTGCGGACCGCGTCGATCGCCGTGCCCAATCTTGACCAGGATCACTACTATCTCGTGGTTTGCGCCGATGCGGCGAACAACGTGCGGGAAAGCGCCACGGCGGACAACTGCAACATAAGCGCCGGCCCCGCCAGCGTGGCGTTGCCCGATTTGGCCGCCACAAGCGTATCGGCGCCGCAAGCCGCGCAAGCCGACGAAGAGGTCACGGTCGAGTGGACCGTCACCAACGAGGGCGAGGTGGCTGCTCAGTCCTATTGGATCGACCGCGTCTTTCTGCGGAACGAAGCCACCGGAGAGGCGCAACGGATAGGCGAAGAGGTTCGGACAACGCCCTTGCAGCCCGGCGTCAGTTACTCGGCCTCACGCGATGTAACGATTCCCGGACGGCTTGAACCGGGCGAATACCAGGTGCTGGTCCAGGTCGACGCGCTGGACGGCGTGTTGGAGAGCGATACGGACAACAACGAAGCCGAGGCGCCGAATGCAACAGACATCACCCAGCCGGATCGTCCGGACCTGATGGTCACGAATACTGTCATCCCGGGCGATGGGCTGGTGGGCGGCTCGCTTGAGGTGACCTACACGGTTGAGAACACGGGCGAAGCCCCCGCGGCCCAAACCTGGACCGATCGGATCGTGGCGCGGGAGGTGACGAGCGGGCAGGCCTTCGTGCTGGCGGACAGCGCGCATTCCGGCGGGCTTGAGGTGGGCGGCTCCTATACCAAGACCGTGGGCGCCGCGTACCCGTCAATACCCGGCGTGTACCGCATCATCATCACGGCCGACCACGCGGACACCGTGAACGAGGGCCTGGAAGGCGGCGAGGAGAATAACACCCTCGAAGCGGGGGACACCTTCACCGCCGAGACCTATGACGTGTCCGTCGAGGCGGATATCGAGCAAGGCGTCCCGCCGCTGCCGATCACGCTGAGCGGTCAGGCGACGGTGAGGGGCACGGGCGATCCGCTGCCCAACGCGGACGTGGCGGTTGAACTCGACGTTCGCGGCACAACGCGGACATTTGAAGCGGAAACCGATGAACAAGGCGAGTACTCCGTGGTGTTCAATCCCGCGCCAACCGAGGGCGGCCTGTATTCGCTCCTGGCGGGTCCGCCTCAAGCCGTTGACCCCGAAGTCCAAGATCAGTTCACGCTCTACGCAGTGCGGAGTCAGCCCCGGAACCGGACGCACACCGTCTATCCAAACATGGAGCCCGTGACGGGCGCGATCCGGGTGCGCAACCAGGGCGATGTTCCCATCACGGGCTTGGCCGCGCGCCTGGACGAACCGCCCGACGGCGTCGTGCTGGACTACTCCCTGGAAGAATCCACGGTCCCGCCCAACGGCGAGGTGAACCTGAACTACTCCATCGCCGCGAACGGGGGCGACTTCGGACTCTACCGGTCCTTTCTTGTCGTCACGAGCGCGCAAGGCGCCGAGGACGAGACCAACATCGATATCGAGCTGCGGCCTCACGAGGCCACGCTGGAAAGCGATCCCGGACGCATCGAGGACGCCATGGTGGTTCCCGCCACGGAAGACGAGACCGAGCAGACGCTGGTCGAGTTCACCGTTCAGAACGCCGGCGCGGGCATGGCCGAGAACGTGGAGGTGTTGTTGCCGGCGGACTTTGACTGGATGAGGCTGAGCACGTCCAAGGTACTGGGCGACATGGAGCCCGGTGAAGAGGCCTCGGCCGGTCTCTCGCTCATTCCGCCGCCGGACCTCGAACTAGGCCCCTATGAGGGGACCATCGTGGTGGGCGGGGCGAACGCCCACGTCACCGTGCCGTTCACCATTACCGCGGCATCCGACCGGCGGGGCGACTTGGAAGTGCGCGCAACCAACGAGTACACCTACTGGGGCGAGGACGAGCCACCCGTGTCAGGCGCGACGGTGGAAGTCTATGACGCGTTCACGGGCGATCTAGTAACCGAATACGTGAGCGACGAGGACGGCGTCGCGCTGTTTGAGGACTTGCCGGAAGCCTATTACGAAGTCGAGACCACCGCGCCGGGCCACGGGAGTTCGGCGAACACGCTGCTTCTCGAGGCGGGCCGGGTCAACCGAATCGAGGCGTTCCTGCCCGTCGAGACGGTGTCGTACAACTGGTCCGTGAAGCCTGTGTACATTGAGGACCGCTATGAGGTCACCCTTGACGCGGTGTTCGAGACCAACGCGCCCGCCCCGGTCATCACGGTGGAGCCTTCGCACATCGACCTCAACGAAATCGACCGGCAATTCACGCAGATCGATTTCACCATCACGAACCACGGCCTGATCCGGGCCGACGATTTGCAGTTCAACTTCAACTCGACGCCACGGTTCCAGATTCGGCCGTTGGTTGACGAGATCGGCGACCTCGATGGCCAAACCTCCGTGGACGTTCCCGTGATGATTGAGGACACCACCCGGGGGTTGAAGAGTACGGAGGAGATCACCAAGGCCGACGGCGGTTGCGCCAAGGTAAGTATGGAACTCGTTCACACCCTCGTGTGCGGCGTGGAGCGTAGCTACACTGTGCCAATTCCGGTGTCGAATCCGCAGGCGAGCGGGTGCGGCGGATCGGGGCTCACGGGCAGCGAACCACGCGTATCGCGTTGCCGCCGCGATTGTCCCCGGCCAACAGGCGGCGGCGGTAACGGAACTGGTACATCCCCCAGTCCCCGGGCGAGCCGCTCCGGCATTTCCGTATCCGCCGATTGCAACCCGTGCGTGACCCAGGCGGGCTTCGCGGGATTGGATTGCCTTCCAAAACCGCCATGGCTGGATTGTCCGTTGAGTCTTTCCCAGAATTGCAGCCCGGAGACCTTCGAGAAGGCCGAGGACTTCGCGATTTGTATGGGAGACGGGGTGGGCGGATGCTTCGGCCTCCTCGGGCCGTTACCCTGCATTTGCGGGTTGGCGAACGCCGCTTCCTGCTTCGCTGGCGGGCCCCAGGCCCCGTGCAGCTTGGGCGATCTGCTCGGCGGAGGCTCGAAAAGTCTTGCTCTTGGCGAGGCCGATCCAATAAAGGAAATGCAAACCACCTTGGCGTACCTTCAAGCGGGAGACGTGTCCCAGAAGTCCGCGCTTCTTGGCGACGATCCGCATTCGACGGATGCGCCGCGGCTGGATGTGCCCACGCAGAACAACCCAATCCGCGCGCAC
This sequence comes from Candidatus Hydrogenedentota bacterium, assembly GCA_046540175.1. Classification (GTDB taxonomy): domain Bacteria; phylum Hydrogenedentota; class Hydrogenedentia; order Hydrogenedentales; family SLHB01; genus SKRY01. Next base: position 3,507 of record JBKHFO010000169.1, on the reverse strand, counting down.
CTCGTCCGGCATATCGAACGCCTCCTCGCCATGTCCGAATACTACGCCTATATCTATGGCGACGCGGCATGGCTTCAGACCGAGGCCGAGGAAATGGACCTCATCAAGGGCTGGCAGGAAGCCTTCGCCGGCTCGATAACCGAAGAGAGCGATGAAGGGGCGCGAGTCTCCCAGTCCGAGCGCGCGGCCCTGATCAACATGAGCCGTCCGGCCAACGTTACCGTAAGCCATGTGAATAGCTTCGCCGACCGGTGGAACCGCACGGTGGAGTACTGGGACGACGGCATTCACGATCTCGCCGACGCGCCTGACGGCCAGAGCACGGACTTCATCGCGCGCGACGTGGCGCAGGCCAAGTGGGACATGGCCCAGGAGGCCGCCGAAGCCAACGAGGACGAAGGCCACACGGACGCCCTAGGCGGTTTCTTCGAGGCGCACGAGATCTTCCAAGAGGACATCGCGCCGCAGGAAGGCGTCTGCGCCCAGGTGCGCATCGAGATCAAGCAAGAGGCGGTCATCACCCGCGCGGCGTTCGATGCGGGGCTGGAGGTGGAAAACACCGGCTCCGACCCCCTGGAAAACTTCGGCGTGGATATCGAGATTCACGACGAGGACGGCAATCCGTCGAATCATCTCTTCGAGATCCTGCCGCCGGAGTTGTCCAATGTCTCCGATGTGGACGGCGGGGGCGTGGTGCAAGCGAATGCCTCGGCGTCGGCCAACTGGCTCATTGTGCCGCGGCACGAGGCGGCGCCCGAGGATGAAGTCGAGTACTTTGTGAGCGGCGAGATGCGTTACGTCCTCGACGGCCAGGAGAACGAAGTTCCGTTGTTCCCCGTCTCCATCACCGTCGTGCCCAATGCGCAGCTTGACCTCAAGTACTTCCTTGAAGAGATCGTCTACGGGGACGATCCTTTCACGGACGAGATCGAGCCGCCCGTGCCCTTCAGTTTGGGCTTGATGGTCACGAACCACGGCGCGGGCGTTGCGGAAAACCTCCATATTACGTCGAGTCAGCCCGAAATCGTGGAAAACGAAAAGGGACTAGTCATCGACTTCGAGATCATCGGCAGCCAAGTGGGCGCGGAAGAACGCAGTTCCTCCCTGCGCGCCAACTTCGGCGATGTGGGGCCGGGCTACGAACCGTTGAGGACGGCCGCCACAGCGGCAATGGGCGCGCTAGCCTCTAAATCCCCTCCCGGCTCAAATTGGAATACGGTCCGAGCCGGGGTTTCGGTGCTCAAGGGCGAGATGGTGAGAATGTAGTGGCGGCCCTCTTCCTCTTCCTCGAACGTGTAAAAGAAGTTTTCGTTGCTCCTCGTGCGTACTTCGAGGCTTCCCCCCTCTTCGCTGTCAATCCGCACGTGAATTTGCTTGGGCTCCGCGCCATCCTGTCGCCGCCACACCACCATGCGCGGTTCAAGCGTGACGGCGGATTGTTCGCCGGCGCCGGGCGCGGCCTCGCCGGCCTGCGCGGCCGCGCGCCGCACGGGTTCTTGACGCTCCACGTGCTCTTGCGGCAACACGCGCGCATGGGCGGACAACACCGCCGGTTCGCCGGGGGGATAATCGGTCAGTATCCGGATGACGCCGAAGACGGGCCGGCTCGTGTCCGTGGGCCTGGCGGTGATGCGATACAAAGCCCCTGGCTCCACTTCTTCCAAGTCAACCTCGATCACGTCCGCAGAGGACTCCACCGCCTCGACATGGACACGCTCGTCCACCCCCGCTGCGCACTTCAATGGTCTTCGCTTCCGCCTCTCCGGCCACGCCCCAGGTCAACGTGTTCGTGGAAAGGCGCAGGATTTCCGGCACGTGCACGACCATACGCAAGACGTGCGTGGGCGAATCTTCGTCACGTGCGTGGGCGAATCTTCGTCATCCGTTCTTACGATGATCCTGCTGGTCTGCCGCCCGGTGAGACGCCCCGCCTCGAACACCGCCTCGATTTCCCCTGATTCCCCGGCCTCGTAGCGCCGTTGCTCCAACTCCGGGACCGTACAACCACACGTGGAACTGATCCGCTCGATGGTGACGGGTCCGTCGCCAAGGTTCTGAAAAGTAAAGGCGGTTTTCACCTGTTCTTGACCAGGCTCCAGGTAGTGTTCCGATTCCTGCGTATCCCATTGGAGTTGAGCAGCCGCGGAAAAGGTTACAAGAAACGCCAAGCCCATAGCGCCACACCGTATCATGATTGGAGATTCCTCCATGTGTATGAGCTAATCGTCAGGTGGCCCGCCCCTCCCGCGCCGGCCATACAACCCCACGTCTGATGACCTATCAAACAATGAATAATCCAATACATATTCCGAAGATTCCGCCACCACAATCCATCTGAAAAATGGCTTGGATAAGCGATGGGGCCTCTTGCGTTCAGCCGGTAATATGCGCAAGGCGCCTTATGCTTGCAATTTTGTAAACAAATTACTATACTATCTACACCATAGAGTTCACCACAATATGCTACGAACGCGCGGAGGCGGTATTCCCATGGCGTCAAAATCCATCCTAAAGCAGGAGCGCATCATTGAGGGCGTGCGCAGGGAACTCGAAGGCGACCAGGCCATCGACTTTGTTCGTCAGTCGGGCTATGCCATCGCTTCCGCCGGCTTCACCCGGCTGCTCAACCAACTTGGGGGCCGCGAACATGTCCGTGAGCGGATCCTGGAGGGAAAAAGCAATCTCGAAATCCTGGCGGAATGTTTTCCGGACGCGGACCTGTCGGGCCTGCCCCTTCCTGAGCCAGTCCAGGAGGAGTTGTTTGTGGATCTCACAGCGGACAAAGGGACCGGCTGGCCTCCGCCCGGCAATGGCCCGCTCTACGACACCGTCAAGCTTACGCTGAACCTTCCCTCGGACGTGTACGAAGCCCTCCGCCTCGCCGCACGGGGCGAACATAAATCCCAAAATCAGCTCATCGTGGAAATCCTCACCACGGCCCTATCCCAAATGCGGCCGCCCATGCACGAGGAGGGCGGCTCCTAGTACTCGTTCCATTCTAACACTGTGGGTAATCCCGCCCGCCCCTCGTCATCCCCGCGAAAGCGGGGATCCACAGGGCGCGTGCTGCTCTCCGGATTTGGATCCCCGCTTTCGCGGGGATGACGGTGAGGTGCGCGGGATGGTAATTGTCAGGAACTCTCATGTGTCCAATTGGCCTCACAAAAAGGTCCAGAGGGGTATCGATCCTCCGTTTCATCCGGTATGATCCACAATTTTAGAATGGAACGAGTACTAGGGGGATGTGAACAGCCGGACCTACCGCCTTATCCGGCGATCAGGGATAGCCTCTCTCTTTGACCAATACCCAGCCGCAATGGAACATGGCCGGGGCGGCAAGCGCCCCGGCCTGTCTCACTCGTTATCACGCAAATCGCGTCACCCGCGTCCTGCGTTACTTGTCTCCTGCGTTACTTGCGCATCCGCCGGATACCGTAGGCGCCGCCTAGCAAGGCAAACGCTCCGGCCAACACGCCCAGGCCAAGACCGCCCGCCGCTGGCGCAAAG
>JBKHFO010000168.1:0-7824 GCA_046540175.1 Candidatus Hydrogenedentota bacterium | reverse complement strand
GTTCCCAGAAGCAGCGTGTGCGCCCGGTAATTGAGGCCGTTTACCGGTCTACGAAGCCAAGATACGCGCCAGGTTTCTCATGGATTCATGGAACTTGGTTTTCTGTTCCCACGCGGTGGATATGGGCCGCAGCAACACTTCCTTGCCTTCGCGCCCAACCATCTTGTCCGCCTCCCCTTCGAGCAGCGCGTCAACCGCCGCGTTTCCCAAACGGCTCGCCAGGATACGGTCAAAGGCGGTGGGGATGCCGCCCCGCTGTAAGTGGCCGATGACGACGACGCGGGAATCGTTGAACTGGCTGCGTTCGGAGACGATACGCGCGGCGTCCATGGCCGTTGCCGCGCCCTCTGCAACGACCACGATGGCCGAGCGTTTCCCCAGTTCGGCGCCTTTCTGAAGCGAGGCGATCAGGGCGTCGTAGTCCGGGGGGTATTCCGGCACGAGCACGGCTTCGGCGCCCCCCGCCACGCCGCACATCATGGCGAGATACCCGCTGTGGCGGCCCATCACTTCGACAAAGAAGAGGCGTTCGTGGGAGTCGGCGGTGTCCCGTATCTTGTCGATGGCGTCGAGCGCCGTGTTCAGGGCGGTGTCGTAACCGATGGTGTAGTCCGTTCCGCCGATGTCGTTGTCAATGGTGCCGGGGATGCCAATACAAGGGACGCCGTGCTCGACGTACAGGTCGTGGGCGCCCCGGTAGGAGCCGTCTCCGCCGATAACGGCCAGCCCTTCGATGCCGTGACGCGCCAGGGTTCGCGAGGCCTCGCGCCGGCCCTCGGCTTCCAGGAAGGCCTTGCACCGCGCGGTGCGCAGTATGGTGCCGCCTTTGTTGATGACGCCGCCCACGTCCCGCGGTCCCATCTCCGCCACCCGGCCGTCAATAAGCCCTTGATAGCCCCGCTCTATGCCGTAAACGGTCAACCCCTTGACATAGGCCGAGCGGACGACGGCCCGAATGGCCGCGTTCATTCCGGGGGCGTCTCCCCCGCTTGTAAGGATCCCGATTTTTTCCATACTGCGTAGTCCTTCCGCGTTGTGGGTTTGCGCCAAGGGCCCTCCCATACATCCGGGCCGTCTGAAAGAAGATGTTTGGCCCCACTGTACCGATTCAAGGCTGCTATTGAAAGTTGCCAAATTGACCCCGCAACATGTACGATAGCTTTGTTAACTTAACAGTCTTGAGCGGGTGTGGATTTGACCGCTCCTGAAACCTATAAAGGACAAGTCAATGCGCATCGTATTCTTCGCCGCTTGGGTGATGACCCTCTTGTTTTTCGCCTTCCCCGCCCCCGCCGGCGAACTGCCCGGGGAACTGGAGGCGTTGGAAGAGCACTTCGAGGATGAAGCGCGCCTGGTGGAGGCAGCCCGGGCGTTGGATCTCGAGCAGATGGAACGCTTCGAGGAGAAACTGGAAGCCGCCCGGGATTTGCAGGCGGAAGGGGAAACGGATTCGGCCCAAGACAAGCTCGCCGAAGCCTTGGAGCACCGCGACGTGGTCCGGCAAGCGTATGAAGAAGTTCTGGCCCGCCATCCCGAAAACGCCCGGGCCATGATGTACCTAGGAGATTTGCTCTACGACTTCTATCCAGAAGCCGAACACGAGGGGGTCGAATTGTGGAAAGAAGCCGTTGACATTGATCCGGAACTCGCAGACGTCCATAATAGCTTGGGGATACATCTGTGCCATGTGGGTGAATACGAAGACGGCATCCATCACATTGACAGGGCTTTGGATCTGGAGCCGGACAATCCCGATTTCCTCTTCAATGCGACGCAGCTCTACATGGTTCATTTCCCGCAAGTGGAGGAGATCAAGGGCTGGGACCCCGAACGGATTTACGAGACGGCGATGGACATGTCGCGCCGCGCCGCGGAAGTGAAGCCGGACGACTACACGTTCCTACAGGATTACGCCCAAGGCCATTTTTCCGCGGAGAACTTCGGCGTGGAGCCCGACTGGTCCGAGGCCGCGCAGGCATGGGAGCAGGCGAGGGAACACGCGCCGCGCGAGGATGTAGTGTTCCACACGTGGCTCAACGAAGCCCGGGCGTGGGAGCGCGACGGTTCCCCCGAAGAAGCGCTGCGGTGCGTGGAGGAGGCGTTGGAGCTTCAACCGGACAGCCACGCCGCACAGAATCTCAAGGACCAGGTCAGGCAAGAAGCGCAAGGCGCTGGCGGCTGAATGGTTATGTTCCACCCAAGGGAGTAAGGATGACAAAACAACCCTTATCGCGAGCCCGGTATACGGCTTACGTGATCATTCTTATCTGCGCCTGTATCCTGTTGTACCTTTTCTATATACGGGACATGCGTTTCTTTCTCGTGCCTTCGTCCTCCATGCTCCCCACGTTGCAGGCGAGGGACTACATCCTGACCCTCAACGCAAACGGCTACGAGCGCGGCGATTTGGTCGTCCTGGAAGATCCAAAGGACATGAATCAGTACATTGTGAAGCGCATCGTGGGGCTGGGCGGGGATGAAGTGATGGTCCGGCAAGGCGCGCTTTTCGTGAACGGGTCGTATGTTTCAGAGCCCTATATCCGTGAGCCCTACATTGAGTATCAGACAGCGCCTTACACAGTGCCGGAGAACCACGTTTTTCTCTTGGGGGACAACCGGAATCAAAGTGAAGACAGCAGCACGTGGCCCGACCCTGGCCAGCCTGCCGAGCGGGTAGTCGGCCGGGTCCAGGCCATTTATCTTCCCTTCAACCGGATGCAGTGGGTGTCCCCCTATCCCTTTACCGTCTTACCGGAGGGGGACATAGGAACCGGGGATGAGGCTGCGCCGGAAGGCGGGCGGGAGTAACGTCCTCCCTCCCATTTGCCTGGCGGGTTCGAATATGTCAGGCTAGGGACGGTGCTCGGCGGATTAGCCGTCCTTCCCAACCACACCTGTTAACGATACTCACGCGGCGCCGCGGGATCTGCTTCAGGCATTCGCTCGATTCGGGCGGAAGCGGCTTAGGAGCGGCGCAACACAATCAGGTTACGTCCCATGCAGCGCGCATACCACTTTGAGACCCGCTTTGAAACCGGGGGCTTCAGCGAAGGCATTACTTGGATGGTTCAGCGTCTCATTCTGCTGAACGTCTTCGTGTTTGCCGCGCAGCTTCTGCTGCACGTCCCCCTGGGCGGAAGCCCGACCGCCCCCGGCGCCCTTTACGCTCCGCCGGGCGGCGCGATCGTCACGAATTGGTTGGCGTTTCACTTTACGGGCCCCTTACAAGGCCTCATCTGGCAACCAATCACGTACATGTTCCTCCACGGGGGACTGCTTCATCTCTTTCTCAACATGCTGTGGCTCTACGTGTTCGGCCCGGATGTGGAACGCGCGCTCGGCACGCGGCAATTCCTGTGGTTCTATCTCATATGCGGGGGCTTAGGTGTGTTCGCGACGGGCGTCCCGTATCTCATGCACGGCGGCAGCGCCTCCGTCGTAGGCGCAAGCGGGGCGACATTGGGCGTGTTGATCGCGTACGCCTATCTATATCCGACCCGGCAGCTTTTTTTATTTCCCCTGCCGGTCCCCATCAACGCCCGCGCGATTGTGCTCTTTGTCGTAATTCTGAATCTGGTGTCAGCCTTGGGCCACGGCCCCGTCTCCGTCGCCACCCATTTCGGCGGCATGGGCGTGGGATTTGCTTACATGGCGCTTGTGCCGCGTATACGGCGCTTGAGCTTCCGCCGCGAGCGAACTTCCCAGAGGGATCCGACAAACCATGATAAGGTCGGTGACGCCGTGGATAACATATTCCGGTTCGATGACAAACGCCGGCGGATGTGAATGGTAGAGTGAACGACTTTTTTTCGCTGGCATTACGCCACGGATTTGCGTTAAACTAGAGATGCCATGCCTAGTATTCAAGAAATCTTGATCTTATGCCTACTGATGTTCGTCATCGCTGCGCTCAATCGCTCGGGACTGTGGCCCGAGGTCCTGCGGAGCCTTCGCGAACTGCGGGGGGAGCGGCCGGATGACCCTACGTCGGCGCGGGGGGCTTCGGGTCAATCCGTGGAGATGTGCTACAAAATGCTGGGCCTCTCGCCCTCGGCTTCGTGGTCCGAAATCGAAAAGGCCTATCGCAGAAAAGCCAAAATCCATCATCCCGACCATGGCGGTGACGAGGACACCATGCGAGCGCTCAACGAGGCTTACGCGGTCTTGAAAGAGATGAAACGCTCCTCGTCACGGTGAGCCCCCTATTCAACCGCCTTGCGTCCACGTCTCGTCTTCGGCTGCGAGCGCCAGGGCGCGTTCGTATCGAGGCACGCCCGAATCCACATCGTCGTAGATGACGAAAACCTTGTCGAGGTTGGTGATCTCAAAGACGCGGCGAATGTCTTTGTTTACTGAGCAGAGGCGCAGGGATCCTTTCGCCCCCTCCAGCGCGTCCTTGATACGAAGCAGTTCGGTCAGCACCGCGCTGGAAAGATAATGGACGTGGCAGAAGTTGATCAGCATGTGCGTCTCGGGATGCTTCTCGATATAATCCAGAATCTCGCGGCCGAACTCGTTCACGTTGACGGCGTCCAAAACCCTCGTCGCCCGGATAGTCGCCACGCTGATCGCGCCGTGTTTTTCAAAGTCCACCAGAGGAGTCTTACTCATCGCGGTTCCCTCCGTTCGTAAACGCGTTATGCCGAAACCTCATTGTGAGGACGCGGTCTTCTTGGGAATAGTCTACCTGGTCCATGAAGTGCCTGATTAGTTTCAATCCGCGTCCCCGGAGCTGGGACGGATCGGGCTCAGGCACTGCTTCCGGCGAAAACTCGCCCGTTCCCTCGTCCCGCACATCGATGCGGCACGCCGCGCCTTCGTCGAATAACTTCAACTGGACCGACCGGCCCGGATCTTCCCCGTTGGCATGCGTGATGGCGTTCACCATCGCCTCTTCCAAACACAGGCGGGCGTAAAACACCTCTTCTCCCTCAATCCAGCCATGCTCCGCCAAACTAGCCACAGCGCCTTCAACCGCTTGGGGCATGACCTCCAGGTTGCTGGGTATAGTAATACTATAGAAGGGCCTATGCAAGATTCCCACCCCTTCCAAAAGAATGTTTACGCGGTAACCCTACCACAGCGCCCCTAAATACGCAACTGACTCGCTTGCGCAATAGTTAGTTAGCTTAGTATACGGCAGTTTATCGTCTATGTTGTTCGCGCTCGGATTAGAAAGCCAGTCCGGGTCTTCATCCCGACGGCGAAATCGGCGCACTTCGGAATCAGGTCCACGCCTTCTTTCGCCGCCTCCCGCACTACCCACGCTGTCTCGTCCCGCTCAATCACTCGTCATCCCTTACGCCAATTCATGACAAGGAACCGTCTCGACTTTGTTGGCAGACAGCATACCTCCAACAATGAAGACCTATGAACAGTATCAAGCCGGCGCCAAGAGCTGGATCGCCTTGGGGAGCACGCGGATGCGCGCGGGGAGGTTGCCAGGGAGTTCGCCGTCGAACGTGGCGGGTAGCGAGGCATCGGTGCAGCGGATGGCGACGTCCGCGCCTGTTGCATGGCAGGCGAGATGAGGGTATTCGGTTATGCGGCCGCGAAAGAAGCGGGGCAGGTTCACGGCGGCTTTGGCCAGTCCCACATCGTGGATGGCGATGACTTCAAGCTGTCCGCTGTCGAGCCGGATGGCGGGATTCAGGCAGATGCCTCCGCCGTAGTAGCGGGCGTTCGCGACGGCGACCTCGACAAAACGCCCCTCGAAATGTTCAGTGTCCACGGTTATCTCAAAGTGGTTGGCCCGTAAGCAAAGTACTTCCCACAGAAGCGCGCGGGGAAACGCCAACAGCCGGCCGCGGGACCGATTCACCCGCTCCGCCACGCGTCCGCCGGTTCCAAAACTCGCGGCGTTGATGAAGTAGCATCGGCCCCGGCCGCCTTCAAAGGTCTCGTATTCGGCTTCCCCCACGTCGGCGGCGAATAGCTGGCAGCCCTGGAACAACTTCGGAACACCTCGCCGGGGCAGGCCAATGGTCCGGACAAGGTCCGAGCCCGTACCCAACGGCAGGGGCGCGAGGGCGGCCTCGGGATTGATGGGCGCGCCGTCCCAGAAGAACCCGTTGACCACCTCGTGGTGCGTGCCGTCGCCGCCCACGCTGAGGATGCGGTCGTAGCCTTCGTACAGGGCTTCGCGGGTTAACGCCGTGGCGTGACCGGGATAGCGCGTCGTGAGGATGGCGGGACGCGGCGCCACCGCACGGAGCCGGGCCTCCAGCGCATCCCATTCCCGTTTCACGCGTCCTCCGCCCGCGCCGGGATTGCACACAACGGCGACCGCGCTGCTCCCCGCCAATCCACTGCTCATGAGGCGTCTTCCCTCCCGGCGTCAGACCCGCACATCCGAGTTGTGACCCAGGCGATGCTCATGCCGGCCAAGGAAGGGCCGGAGGTGGTCCGCCAGGAACTCGGTGACCTGCCGCGGCGCGCGGCCCACGAACTTGGATACGTCGAGCACGGCCTCGAGTTCGTCCCGGCTCATGCCGATGGCGGGTTCCCCGGCAAGCCGGTCGAGAAGGTCGTTCTCGCCGCCATGCTCCTTCACGTTGGCGCCCGCGGCCTGGGAGTGCTTACGGATGACCTCGTGCAGCTCTTGCCGGTCGCCGCCCCGTTTCACGCCTTCCATGATGATGGTCTCCGTGGCCATGAAGGGCAGCTCTTCCCGAAGGCGTTTCTCGATGACCTTGGGATAGACCACGGGGTTCTCCATCACGCTGAGGTACAAGTTGAGCACGCCATCCGCCGCCAGGAACGCCTCGGGCAGGCTGAGGCGCCGGATGGCGGAATCGTCCAGCGTGCGCTCGAACCATTGCACCGCGGTGGTGAATTCGCTGTGCAGGGGCATGGTCATCAGGAAGCGGGACAGGGCGCAGGCGCGTTCGCATCGCATGGGATTGCGCTTGTAGGCCATGGCCGAGCTGCCGACCTGCTTCGCCTCGAACGGCTCCTCGACTTCCTTGAGGTTCTGGAGCAGGCGCAGGTCCGTGCCGAATTTGTGCGCGCTCTCGCCGATGCCCGCCAGCACGCGCAAGACGTGCGTATCCACCTTACGCGGATAGGTCTGGCCCGTGACCGGATAAGAGGCCTCGAATCCGAGTTTCTCCGCCACCAATTGGTCGAGCTGCCGGACTTTCTCTTCGTCGCCATCGAACAGGCTGCGGAACGACGCCTGCGTGCCCGTGGTTCCCTTGACGCCCCGGCAGCGCAGCCGCTGTATGGCCGCCTCCAGATCCTCGGCGTCGAGAAGCAGGTCTTGGGCCCAAAGCGTGGCGCGTTTGCCGACGGTCACCACTTGCGCGGGCTGGTAATGCGTGAACCCGAGCGTGGGCAGGTCCTTCCACTTCTCCGCGAACTCCGCCAGGCGGGCGAGGACGTTGACGGTCTTGGTGAGCAACATTTCGAGCCCTTCGCGTATGAGCAGAAGGTCCGTGTTGTCGCCCACGAAGCAGCTCGTCGCGCCGAGGTGGATGATGGGGCGGGCCTTGGGGGCCACGTCGCCGAAAGCGTGGATGTGGGCCATGACATCGTGGCGCGTCTCGCGCTCATACCGCTTGGCGGCCTCGAAGTCGATATTCTCCACGTTGGCGCGCATTTCCGCGAGCTGATCGTCGCGAATGTCGAGGCCCAACTCTTGTTGCGCCTCGGCCAACGCAATCCAGCAGCGCCGCCATAACGTGAACTTCCGTTGGGGACTCCACAACGCCACCATCTCCGGGGTGGCCACGCGCTCGGCCAAGGGGCTGACGTATCTATCTTGGGACGTGTTGTCGGTCATGGTTTAACTTTCCTTTGGGCGGGGAAGAGACAGGATTTACA
>JBKHFO010000167.1:0-7846 GCA_046540175.1 Candidatus Hydrogenedentota bacterium | reverse complement strand
TTTGGAGCAGCGCCGCAAAATCATCGGCGCAAAGGGCCGTTTCATTCACGATATTGGCCGCGATTTGGCTCCAACGCGCTCCGCCGTCCGTTTGCCATTGGGCTATACACGTCTTAATCCGTGTTTGGACCGTTTGGCCAAGCTGTTCAAGCGCACGTTGATACATCCGCGGCCCCCGATTTCGTCAGTCAATGCCGAGTCCTCCGGATACGCACACTGCAAGCGGCATCCTTTCCTGTCTACCGGATTATAGGCCGAGCCCAATTCGGCGTCAACACAACCGGAAGAAAAAGCGTAGTCGGCGAGACCAGAGAGCTTTAGCGCCGAGATCCTTCATGGGGATAATCGCAGCGCCCTCCCCCGTGAAACTCCCTCGGCTGCAAAGCCTCGGCAGAGCTACGCCACCAGGCGGGGCAGCATGTCCAGGAACTCGTTCCATGAGGTGAAGGTGTAGTCCGCGCGGGTGGCGCCGAGATGGCGGGTGTTGTCGCCGGCGAAAAGGGCCGCCTTGGCTTGAACGCCCAGCGCGCCCTCCACATCGGTGTATTCGAGATCGCCAATGTGGAGGAGTTCGCTTGGCTCGACCGCAAGCCCGCGCGCCGCGGTCTTGAACATGGCGGGTTGCGGCTTCGAAACCTTAACCTCGTCACTAAAAGCCATCGCCCCAAGGTAGGATGTGAAACCATGGCGGTCGAGCAGGATCCGCAAGGAGCTGCCGGGGCTTATACCGGAATCGGACACGATGCCGATCGGAACGAGGCCGGCCGCTTCGCGGACAGCGTCCAGCGCGTTGTCGATGGGCACAGGGGAATGGTGAACAATGGCTGTAGCAAAAACCTCCGCGAGTTCCTCGGCTTGAGGCCGCTCCAGCTCGATCCCCAACTCTTGGCTCACGATACGGACAGCGTCAAGGGGGGTAAGGGTCTCCTGGCGTTCGATGTGATGCTGCTGAAAAATGGGGCTAACCGTTTCCAACGCCGCCAACACGGCGTCCTCGCCGGCGCCAGTTGCGCGTGCGAACGCGCTCGCGCGCAGCCGCCACCGCTGCGAAGAGCCTTGATCGCGAAACAAGGTGCGCCAGAAATCAAACGTGATTGCTCGTATAGGCATGGGGATTCTCCCGTGAAATGCTAAGTGAACAAGGTGTGGATGAATGGGCCGCCGTTATGGAAGCAGATCCGAGCTTTCGGAGGGCTCGCTAGGGGATACATCCATATAGCGATCCTTACCTATCCCGTGCTGGGCCACCAGCTCCTCGAATAGCTTCTGCTTGGAAGGCGGCACATTTTCGGTGCGGTGGGCGACCTTTCGCGCGGGTGCGCCCGCCCAGATCTCGTAGGAGCCCACATCTTTGGTGATGATGCTCCCCGCTTGGATCACGGCGCCGTCGCCGATGGTCACGCCCGGCATGATGTAGCACCGGCTTCCAATCAAACAACTATCCCCAATGATAATGGGGCGAGCGATCAGCGGAGTGTAACGCCAATGTTCCTTCGTCCCGTACACCAGGTGATTGGTATCGCGAATGACCGTAAACTCGGCGATGCCCGTGTAATTGCCGATTTGCACAAGCTTGGTGGACTCAATGATGCAGTAATGGCTGCATCCCGAACGATCCCCAAACACGATCTTGCCTTCCCCACGGGTGCGCAAAATCACGTTGTTGCGGAACCGGCAGTATTTCCCCAGCTCGACATGGCCGTCCACCTCGAGGTACTTGTGAGGAAAGCGGCAGCGTTTGCCTTTTTTAGCGAACTTCAAACCGTGGCGCCAGGTGCGCCACATGCGAACTAGACTGCTCATGATACTCTCTTTTGAAAATGAACGCCCTCTGTGTGTAAAAATGGTTACCCCGGCATGCGGCGCAACCGCGGCCAGCGAGGCATTAGTGTAACACACCAAGGCGGGCGAAATGCGATTCAGCTCGGCGTTTTGATACAGAAAACACCCCCCAAGTCCCCGGGGGAAAAGGACTTAGGGGGCTGCCAAGAGGGAACCCATGGAGGCGCCCAGGCGGGAAAAGCTTTATCCTATCGCCAGAAGCTCGCTTGCAGCTCCCGGCAATGGCGACTAAATATCATAGTAAAGGTAGAACTCGTAGGGATGCGGCCGCAAGTTGGTCGCTTCCACCTCATTCACGCGCTTATACTCCAGCCACGTCTCAACAACGTCTTGCGTGAACACATCGCCCTTCAATAGGAACTCGTGATCGGCTTCAAGCGCGTCAAGGGCTTCCGCTAGGCTGGCCGGCACCTGGGGCACCTTCGCCTTCTCCTCGGGCGGAAGGTCATAGAGGTCCTTGTCCAGCGCTTCGCCGGGATCCATCTTGTTCTGGATACCGTCCAGGCCCGCCATAAGCAGCGCCGAGAACGCCAGGTAGGGGTTGCACGAGGGATCCGGCGCGCGGAACTCAATACGCTTGGATTTTGGACTCGGCGAGTACATGGGGATGCGCAAGCAGGCGCTCCGGTTCCGCATGGAGTACGCCAAGTTCACCGGGGCCTCGTAACCCGGCACGAGCCGCTTGTACGAATTCATGGTCGGATTGGTCATCGCGACCAATGCGTTGGCGTGTTTGAGAATGCCGCCGGTGAACCATAGGGCCTCGTCGCTCAAGCCTGCGTATTTGTCTCCCGCGAACAGCGGCCGGCCTTCCTTCCATAAGCTCATGTGCGTGTGCATCCCGGAGCCATTGTCCCCGAACAGAGGTTTAGGCATGAAGGTCACCGTCTTGCCGTGACGGTGGGCCACGTTCTTGCAGATGTACTTGTACATGGTCAGCTTGTCCGCGATGGATGTCATGCTGTCGAAGAGCAGGTCGATTTCGGCCTGGCCGGCGGTCGCCACTTCATGGTGATGGCATTCAACGTCCAACCCGCACTGGATCATCACCTCCACCATCTCGTTCCGCATGTCTTGCATGGAGTCGGACGGCGGGGTGGGAAAATAGCCCTGCTTGTGCCGGAGTTTATGTCCCAGGTTCGGGTATTCTTCCCGGCCCGTATTCCAGATGCCCTCGGCGCTGTCCACGAAGAAGTAGCCGCAATTGGACTGGTTATCGTAACGGACATCGTCAAAGATAAAGAACTCGGCCTCCGGCCCAAAGAAGGCCGTATCGGCAAGCCCCGTCGAGACCATGTAGTTCTCCGCCTTTTGGGCCACGCAACGCGGACACCGGCTGTAACGTTCCTTCGTGATGGGATCCAGAATATTGCAGTACAAGATCAGGGTTGGAATTTCCGCAAACGGATCCATCGTGGCCGTTTTGGGATCCGGCAGCACGAGCATGTCGCTTTCGTGAATGGACCGCCAGCCGCGAATACTTGATCCGTCGAAGCCCAACCCTTCCTCGAACAGATCCTCGTCGAGGTGCGTCACGGGGATCGTGAAATGCTGCATCAGGCCGGGAAAGTCCATGAAGCGCAAGTCCACGAAGCGGATGTTGTTGTTTTTGGCCAGTTCCAAGACGTCCTTGGGTGAATTTTCTCTTTGCATGATGGGCCTCCTTTCGTTGAGTAAAATACTGCCGGCAGCGCGCCGGCGAAGGAATGGCCGCCTTGGAGGCGGCGCTTAACAAAACGTGGTGCGAAAGGCTGCCAGGGGCCTTAGTTTATCACGATGTCGCCGGATTCGCCGGTCCGGATCCGCACCGCATCCTCAATGGGCGACACAAAGATCTTCCCGTCGCCAATCCTGCCCGTGGAGGCTGCGTCAACGATGGCCTTGACCACTTGCTCAAGGCTATCATCGCTCACCACAATCTCCAGCTTTACCTTGGGGAGAAATTCAACGACGTATTCCGCACCCCGATACAGCTCCTTATGGCCTTTCTGCCGCCCAAACCCCTTGACTTCGGATACCGTCAACCCTTGGATACCCACGCCAGCCAAGGCTTCCTTGACTTCTTCGAGCTTGAACGGCTTGATAATCGCTTCCACTTTTTTCACGGGTCTACCCTCTCTATGTTGGGTGAATGTTTCGAGAGTGAAAATAGGCCGGAGTATACCGCTGTTTCCAAGCGCCCGCAACCCTCTCGCTCACGTATCCCACAGGTGGAAGCGGCCCGTTGGCTGACGAAAAGCAAAGCCCGTGCCAAAAGCGCAAAACCGAGAGATCCCTAGGCGCGTCAATGCGCGTCAATGGATGTAAGTCTTTGCTAGAACAGAAGTTACAAATTTCGGGCCCGCCCCATGAAGAAGTGGCGCAGGAAGTGACAGAGGAGCAGAAGAGCGCTGGGCGTCCCTCAAAACCCACCCCAATGTAGGATGCCAAGCTGCAATCCTACGGAATGGTGCGTTTCTTTAGGCTTTGAGAACCAGAGCACCGGCTTCTCCATCGCACTTCCCCTCTCCAAGCGGATATCAGCAGCCAATCTCCTACCAAAATGTAGGCGAAGAGGGGGTAATGGCTGTCGATACACTCAAACCGGGGCCGGCTCCACGAACAAAGGCCGGGGAGGATCATTGGGTGCGAACTGCTCCAAGATGCGTTTGTAGACAATGTCAAGACGCTGTTCGGGATGGCCGCCTACGGGGATTTGCGCGCCCGCCATGGTGCGGTGGCCGCCCCCGCTTCCCAACCCGCGAACCACGCGGACAATCCGCTCGGCCGCGTTGGTGCGCCCGTCAACACTGCGAACTGACAGGAAAATGGTATTCTCGCACACCCCGTAACACACACTACACCGCATGCCTTCGAGACGTAGCATAAGGTCGGCGACTTCGGCAAAGATGTCGGGGTGCTCGCTGAGGCGAATCATGCTTATAACGGTCTTGTCGGCGACCACACAGTTCGCCAGGCTTTCGTGAAGCATCTCGAAGTACTCACGCGGCAAGGGGGCGCGGCGCATCCGGCTCAGCTTTTTGGTGTCGGCCTTGACGAATAATTCTTGAAAGGCCGCCACGTCTGGCGCGGAGGCCTCGCGCCCCAGTTCTTGCGTGTCCGACTGAATGCCATAGAACAAGCCGGTGGCCAGGTCAGTGGAAATGGGGTGCTTCGCTGCAAGCAGGTATTCGTACAGAATGGTGGAAGTAGCCCCATACTCTGGCCGAACGTCGGCAAATTCCGGCCGGTAAGAGGCCTTTTGCGGCAAGTCATGGTGATCAATAACCACATGGGCGGCATCCTCGGATGTGGCGGCGTTGTTCCCCGCCATCGGCTGAGCGTCCACAAGACACACCGTGCCGTAACCGCGCACGCTCTCCGGCGTTACATAGCGCGCACTAATGTTGAGCAGGCTCATCATGGCCCGGTTCTCCGCCCGTCCGCATACGCCGCCGTATCCGATAAGGGGGCGTTTCCGTAAGCGGGCCTGGATGAGATCGCGCATGGCCATGGCGCTGGCCAGCGCGTCGGGATCCGGGTTATTCTGCATGAGGATGAGAATACGGCCACGGCGCCTGCAAATCTCAAGCAATGTATTTACATTGGTTTCGCTTCGAGCCAAATCGAGTTTCGCGCGATCCGCCATGGAAAACGGAATCCTTTCCCGCGTGTGGACGCGGCGCTTACCTTGTCCGGAACGGATCCTCCAGACGGCAAATTACACATTGAAGCGGAAGTGGATGATGTCGCCGTCCTTCACGATATACTCCTTGCCTTCCAAGCGGACCTTGCCCGCTTCCTTTGCCTTGGCCATGGAGCCGGCTGCCATGTAATCGTCGAAGTGGACGACTTCCGCGCGGATGAAGCCCCGCTGGATGTCACTGTGAATGACGCCCGCGGCGTCCACGGCCTTGGTATTCTTGGGGATAGTCCACGCCCGGACTTCGGGGGCGCCCGCGGTCAAGAAACTCATGAGCCCAAGCATGTCATACGCTTTTTGGATGAATAGCGTCTTCGATTCCTCACCCAAGCCCAAGTCCGCGCGGAAGGCGGCCCGCTCCTCCTCGGACAGGCTCGTGACCTCAGTCTCCATCTCGCCGCACAGCTCGATAAGGATATGCCCACGCTCGGCCGCATAGCCTTGAAGGCCAGCGGGATCCGCCTGGCCGATATTCTCCTCGCCATAGTTTCCAAGAAGCAGAATCGGCTTCATGGATAAGAAGCTGAAACCCATGAGTTCCTTGCGTTCCTGTTCCGTAAGGTCCAAGGTGCGCAAGGGGGCGCCCGCCTCAATATGGGCCATGCACCGTTTTAGAAGGTCATATTCCCGGTCGCGTTTGCCTTCCTTCTCTTTGCGTTCAAGCCTTCGCTCAAGCACGATGAAATCCGCGAGTTGCAACTCCTCTTCCAAGGCCTGGCAATCGGCGACCGGATCCACCCGGTCCAAGGGGTGCAACACGTCCTCCTTTTGAAACGCCCGGACGACATGCACCAAGGCGTCGGCGTTTTTCAATTCCGTCAGGGCCGCGCTGTCCAGGGCCTTGGCGTCTTCCCCCGTTTCGTTCGGGGCGACGTCGACGAATTGAAACTCCGCATACGTCTTCTTCTTCGGCGTGTAAATCGCGGCCAAGGCATCCACCCGCTCGTCTGGAACCTTGATAGCCGCCAGATTGGCGCCCCGGCTGCCGAAAGCGCCTACAGCGGCGTGGCTTCCAGTGATGGCGTTGAATACCGTCGTTTTACCCGCCCGTGCAAATCCAATAATACCTACCTTCATGTTCCATCCTCATCCCTAAACGTCGGATCGTATCAATTCCCCTGATCGCGCCGCAATGGGTTTGGCGCGGACGCCATACTTGCGGTATTCTAACGCGTCCCCATACTTCCGGCACACAACACCAAAGGGGAACTCATTGCCAACTATACTTCACATCTCCCCATACCGCCTATCGCTAGGCGCCTCAGCCGCCATCCTCAGTGTGGCGGCGTTCGCGAGTTTGGTTCTACTCGCGGGCTGTGGCGAATCCGAGCAAGCGCAAGAAAACCAGGTTTCCACTGCCCCTCCGGAGGAACCCGTCGAAGCAGTCCCGTTGGACGAAGAGACCGAGCTTGAGTCAGCCGGCGAACTGGATTTCCAGGACCAGGACGGCGAATCCTCTGGCGCGGAGCACATCAACCTGCCGGTGCGCGTGGTGGATCTGGCGGGCAATCCCCTCCCGAATATGCAACCCATCGCCAATCGTAAACGCAACGCGTGGGATGATCCCGTGTCCCGTGGGGAGCTGACCAACGGCGAGGGCTGGGGAGTGCTCCCCTTGCCGCCGGAGGGACTGTTCTACGTGCGGGCCTGGGACCCTGCGCAACGGCGTCATCCCAGCAACTTCCTCAGCGTTCACGCCAGCCCAAACATTGAACTCGAACCGGTCACCGTCACCATGGTCGAGGCGGCCCGCCTCGAAGCGCGCTTGGTGGATGCATCTGAAGCCCCCCTTGAGGACGAACCCGCCGAGTTGCTGCTTTTTCACCCCGACGAAGGCCCTTGGTGGCCCGCACGAACGCAAACTGGTTCCGACGGGCGCGTGGAGTTTGACCAAATACCGCCGGGGGAATATCGGGTCCAGATTGCTGGGCCGCCCGGGCGTGTGGAACTTTCCGAGGTGCCGATCCGCCCCGGCGGCTCCGTCGACCTCGGCGTTTTGCGGTTAACCGAACCGTAAATTCGCCCTGCCTGAAGCCCTACTGGATGCGTACTTCCGCGTCTTTCTGTGATGAGTCGTAAATGGCCTCGATTATCTCTTGAATCCGAAGGGACTCGAGGGGTTGCACGCGAACGGGCCGATCGTGTTCGATGCATTCCGTGAAGTGGCGGATCTCCCCGCGGTGGCCTTCTTCATCAGGAATCCAGTCAAACGTTTTCCTTGTCAGACAGCCGTAATCAAAGCCATAAACGCCGAGAGGCGGATTCGCAATGCCCGCCTTGTCCCCCAGAATGGAGATTCCCCAGGTTTCCTCGGGGATGTTG
>JBKHFO010000166.1:0-7849 GCA_046540175.1 Candidatus Hydrogenedentota bacterium | reverse complement strand
AGTGCAATTTGCCTTATGGTCCCCAAACAGGGGATATCGAGCCTCCGTTTCGGCAGGATGATCCACAACTCTAGAATAGAGCGAAAGCTAGCGGCTCCCAATGGGACGCCCTTGGAACGCGCGCCAGCCCCGTGTTTCGCTTTACGTTGAAGGAGATAAACGCCATGCAAATTATGGATATGCTAAAACTCGACCCGCAAGGGCTTGTCACCGCCGTTGTGCAAGATCAAGATTCCGGACAGGTCCTGATGCTGGCTCACATGAACCCCGAAAGCCTGGAGACCACGATGAGGGAGGGCATCGCGTGCTTTTGGTCGAGGTCGCGCCAAGAGCTTTGGCGTAAGGGGGAGTCCTCTGGTAACGTGCTGGACGTAAAAGAGATTCGGGTGGATTGCGACGCCGACGCCGTGCTACTAAAATGCAAGCCCCGGGGACCAGCATGCCACACCAACGAAACCTCGTGCTTTTATCGCAAGGTATTGGAGGACGGCTCCGTGGTTCTCGCAGGCGACGGCGTGGCGGTCAGCTGACTGCATTCGCCTGCCGCGGAGCCCGCAGGATTAGGACGCAGCCCTAACGGAAAGACAACCATGATACATCCAACGTTGGACGAATTCCGCGCCTTGGCCAAACCCGGCGCCGTGGTTCCCGTGTACCGCGATATCGTGGCGGATCTCGAGACGCCCGTATCCGCCTACATGAAGATTGCCGACGGCCAGTCCCACGCCTTTCTGCTGGAAAGCGTCGAGCGTGCGGACACGCTGGGCCGCTACAGTTTTCTAGGGGCCAACCCCTCCATCGTATTTCAGTCCCGCGGAACCACGGTAACGATCACCCGTGACGGCGAAGCGGAGACCTATGAGTCGGACTACCCCTTGGGCGAACTCCGCAAGCTCATGGCCGGCTATACCCCGGTTGAAGTCGAGGGCATGCCTTATTTCCACGGGGGCGCGGTGGGGTATATCGGGTACGATCACGTCCGCTTTTTCGAGGACCTCCCCGACGCCAACCCGGATTCCTTGGAATTGCCCGACCTTTATTTCATGATCACGGACACGTTACTTATCTTTGATCATGTCAACAACCGCCTGAAGGTCGTTTCCAATGCCCATATCCAGGACAACACCGACGCGGCATACAACGAGGCCGTGCGCAAGATCGAGGAACTCTCGCGCACGCTGCGCAAGCCTTTGGTGGTCACCACCGAACGCGTCTACGCGGGTCAAGTAAACGATGAGATCACGTCCAGTTTCACTCGGCCGGATTTCTGCGCCGCCGTCGAACAAGCCAAGGAGTACATTCGCGCGGGCGACATCTTTCAGGTCGTGCTGTCCCAACGT
This sequence comes from Candidatus Hydrogenedentota bacterium, assembly GCA_046540175.1. Lineage (GTDB taxonomy): Bacteria > Hydrogenedentota > Hydrogenedentia > Hydrogenedentales > SLHB01 > SKRY01. Next base: position 6,509 of record JBKHFO010000166.1, on the reverse strand, counting down.
TTCGAGCGGGAGGTGTATGCGAGCCCCGTTAACCTGTACCGCGCGCTCCGCTGCATCAATCCATCCCCCTATATGACCCTCGTGCGCTTTCCCGACGTGACCTTGGTGGGCTCAAGTCCGGAGGTGATGACCCAACTCCGCCAGGATACCTGCATGGTCCGGCCCATCGCCGGCACGCGCCGGAGGGGGGCGACAACAGCGGAAGATATCGAACTGGAGCAAGAACTGCTAGATGACGAAAAGGAGGTCGCCGAGCACATCATGCTCGTGGACCTCGGCCGGAATGACGTCGGGCGGGTCAGTGTTCCAGGGACCGTCCGGCCGTCGCGGCTCATGACGATTGAGCGCTACAGCCACGTCATGCACATCGTTAGCGAAGTCGAGGGCAAACTGAAGGAAGGCGAGGACGCCTACTCCGCCTTGCGCGCCACCTTCCCCATGGGGACGGTCAGCGGGGCTCCCAAAATCCGGGCAATGGAGATCATTGACGAACTGGAGCCTTTGCGCCGGGGCCCCTATTCCGGCGGCTGCGGCTACATCAGTTTTTCGGGCGACATGGACACCTGTATCATCATCCGCACCATGTTGGTGAAGGATAACAAAGCCTATGTGCAGGCCGGCGCGGGCGTGGTGTATGACAGCGTCCCCGAGCGCGAATACGAGGAGACGGTGAACAAGGCCATGGCCCTCTTTCGGGCCGTGGAGTTCGCCGAAAGAGGACTCGAATCATGATCCTTCTTATAGATAACTACGATTCTTTTACGTATAACTTGGTGCAATACCTAGGCGAATTGGAGAGGGACGTTCGCGTCTTTCGCAACGACGCGCTGAGCATCGAGGATGTACGGGCCTTGAAGCCTGACAAGATCGTGGTTTCGCCGGGTCCCGGCACACCGGACGACGCGGGGATTTCCACCGAACTCATCCGCCAGCTTGGCGCCGAGATTCCCCTGCTAGGGGTATGTCTGGGCCATCAATGCATCGGCAAGGCCTTTGGCGGCGACGTGGTGCGCGCTGAGAAGATCATGCATGGCAAGATCAGCTCCATACGCCACACCAATGGCGGCCCGTTGTTCAAAGACATCCCCTCCCCCTTCAACGCCACGCGCTATCACTCCCTTATCATAAAGCGCGAAACCTTTCCTGACGTACTCGATATCACGGCCGAGACCGAGGACAAGGAAATCATGGCCGTGGCGCATAAGGAGTACCCCCTCTGGGGCGTCCAGTTTCACCCCGAGAGCATCCTCACCAGCCACGGCATGCAGATCGTGCGCAATTTCGTGTTGATGTAAACGTGGCGCTTCTCCCTATTTCCGCCGGTGTTCCCGCGTCAGGAGGGCATGCTTAGCGGCGGACTTTGTTGTTGGCGCAAGACGCGGGCAATGCGGTCATGCTCTTCCTCCTCCAAATCAAGGAAACGCACGCCAAACGCCGTTAGTCCGCTCGGGTTAGAATCGGCCCAGCACACCTTGCCTTTGCATTCCACCGTGTAAGCCACGGGGTCCAACTGTAAATAGACCATCACATACTGGCCCGGCCGCACCCGCTTGGGGGCGTGAAAGCGAGCGCCTTCGGGGCTCAGGTCCACTGTGGTTGTGCCTTGCACGGTCTGGTCATGGTGAAATTGCAGCCAGACACACACCGACATCTCGTGTCGCTCGCACCGCCGCCGTTCCTCTGATGCCATAACTCAACCACCGCCTTTCCGGGAAACTATTCCGTCTAAGCCCTCAAACGTACAGAAATGTAAAAGACATAATTCCCCTTTTGTGATATTATACCCGAAGTGAGGCGATAAGTTCCTACGTCCTCCGGGCGTATAACGGCGCTCTACTCAAAACAAATTGCTTTGGCCGGGCTCGGGCGGCGTCAGGCCAAAATGACCGTACGCCTGGGGCGTGGCCACCCGGCCCTGCTGTGTCCGCTTCAAAAACCCGATTTGGATGAGAAACGGCTCATGGACTTCCTCCAGGGTCCGCGCTTCCTCGCCGATAGCCACGGCCAACGAGCCAAGCCCCACGGGCCCGCCGGAAAACTTATCGATAACCGTCCGCACGATCGCTTTGTCCATGTCATCAAGCCCCAATTCATCGATACGGAGCATGTCAAGGGCCGCTGTGGCGATAGGACCGGTTATCGCGCCATCGCCTTTCACTTGAGCATAGTCGCGCGCGCGGCGCAACAGCCGGTTGCTCACCCGGGCCGTCCCCCGGGAACGGCGGGCGATTTCATAGGCGCCCTCGCTGTCGATGGACACGCCAAGGATACGCGCGGACCGCTCGACGATCTGCTGGAGTTCACGGGGAGCGTAAAACTCGAACCGGCAGGTGTCGCCGAAGCGGGCCCGCAGCGGCGGCGTCAGCAAGCCCGCCCGCGTCGTGGCGCCGACAAGGGTAAACGGCTTCAGCCCTATCTTCATCGAACGCGCCGTCGGCCCTTTCCCCAGCAGAATGTCGACCTCGAAATCCTCCATGGCCGAGTACAGGGTCTCCTCCACGGCATGGTTCAAGCGATGGACTTCATCAATGAACAGGATGTCAAACTCCTCAAGACTCGTGAGAATGGCGCTGAGGTCGGCCTGCCGCTCGATCACCGGGCCGGACGTGGACTTCACATCCACCCCCATCTCGTTGGCCAATATGCGCGCCAGCGTGGTCTTGCCGAGGCCCGGAGGCCCGCTGAGCAAGAGGTGGTCGAGCGGCTCGGCCCGTTGACGCGCGGCCGATATGGCGATGCCCAGTTTATCCTTGATGGCCTGTTGCCCGGGGAAGTCGTTCAGGCGCTGAGGCCGGATTTGGTCCTCCAACACGGCATCGCCGGGCGCGGGCGCGGGATTCAGTATCTCTTCATTCGCCATGGATTACACCTTCGAGAGCGTGCGCAACGCCGCCTTGACCAGGTCCTCGTCGGAGGCCCCTTCGCCTTGGTCCCGGCGGGCGGTATCCGCGGCCTTCTTGGCCTCCCCCAGGGTACATCCCAACGAACAAAGGGCCGCCACGACGTCGTCCTGCTCGGGACCATCCGCCGGAACCCCGGCTTCCGGTTCACCTAGGATGGCGTGAAGTTCCGCGTCCTGGCCGAGCTTGGCCTTCATTTCAAGAATAAGCCGTTGTCCCGTCTTTTTACCCACGCCGGACACCTTGGTGAAGGCGTTCACGTTGCTGTCCATGATGGCCGAACCGAATTCCGCCACGCTAAGCTGGCTCAGTATCGCCAGCGCCATCCGGGGCCCAACGCCGGAAACGCTGAGAAGGCTTCTGAACAGGGCCTTCTCCTCCTCGTGAAGAAACCCGAAGATCTGAAACGCGTCCTCCCGGATATGGCACACCGTGAGCAGTTTTGCTGTCTCCCCTTTCCGTAGTTTGCGATGAACCCCATCGGGCACGTGGATCTCGTACCCCACTCCTTGAACATCCAATTCGACGTGATGCAGCCCTTTCTGGCTGACCTCGCCGCGAAGAAATGCGAACATGACACTCCTTTTGTTCTTGAAACCCTCGATCGTTGCCTTGGCGCCCGCAGAGGCCGCCAGGAACAGCAATCTCCAAAACATCCCATACCATACCCCGCTTCGCCTTCTAACACAAGACCCGCCGCGAATCCCCGGATACCTCCGTATGACGCGTCGTAATCCCCTGTTGATTCATGCTGCAGACGGAGCAGTACGCTGGGTTCGGAAAGCAGCGTTTGCTTGCCGCTCAACAGAATGTTACTGTTACTAGAAGTGATGCCTCCCCGTGAACGAAGGACGATGTCGCCATGAAACGAGCATGTACGCGCAGGGCGTTTCTCAAAACCAGCATGTGCGCCGCAACGGGTGTTGGGGTAGCCAGCCTTGGCGCGCCACCGCGGAGCGTGGCTGGCTCTTTGGAGTTGGACTACCCCGATCCCGCGGACAACCCGCAATCGCCACTCATGCTCGCTGGGGATTGGGTTCCCAAGGACACGCATGCCATAGATTTCGATAATCTGCCCGCCGTGCCCACGGAACACATCGTGGTCAGCGATGTCCGCGAGGATAATGGGGTTAATCAACACAATTACCTTATCTACCATAACGGGCGTTTCTGGGCGATGTGGAGTGATGGCCCCGAGATCGAAGACCGCGTGGGGCAGGTGGTCAAATTCGCCACGAGCGCGGATGGCTCCACCTGGAGCGAACCCGAATTCATAACGCCCTATCCGCCGGATTCCGGCCCCGATTCCCCGCATTACAATACGCGGAGCGAGGAAGGATTCCGCTGGATTTCGCGCGGATTCTGGGCGCGGGAAGGCGAACTGCTTGCTCTTGTCTCCTTGGACGAGGCGGCGGGCTTCTTTGGCCCAAGCCTGGAGCTGCGCGCCTTCCGATGGGATGAAGCCGCCGGGGGGTGGAAGGATACGGGACAGGTCTACGACAACGCCATCAACAACTTCCCGCCCAAACGCCTTCCCACGGAGGAGTGGATGATGTCGCGGCGGTCCCATGATTATCGCAATCGTGGAACCATGTTCTTGATTGGCGGACTCGAGGCGCTCGACAGCTGGGCGTCCTTTCCCGTGCCGGCGGGGCCTCTGGACGCCGAGGAGCCGCTGTGGTGGAATCTGCCCGGCGGCAATCAGATGGCGTTGTACCGGGACAACCGCCAAAGCGGCTACATATTCCGTTCGTTCTCAACCGACAACGGCCGGACCTGGAGCCAGCCCGTGCGGACGAATTTCCCCGACGCCCGCTCCAAAATCTTCGGGATGCGGTTGAGCGATGGGCGGTACGCCATGGTGTCCAACCCCCACCCCGAGCGGCGCGATCCCTTGGCGTTGGCCCTCAGCGACGATGGTGTGGTCTTCAACAAGCTGCTCTACCTTGCGGGAGGCCGCCACGTGGACTATCCCCACATGATCGAACATGACGGGCATCTCTATATCGCCCATTCCGGCGGCAAACGCTCCGTCGAAATCCAGAAGGTTCGCCTCGCCGATCTAGACGACATCCAGATGCCGGCGTCGGGCTCGTAGTCATGCGTGCGCGAGAGGCGATGGAATAAAACGGCGGGCGAATGCGTATCGTGGAGAGGAGTAAAGCACAAGGTAGGGCCTGCTGCGGCCCTCCCCCAAGCCCCGCAACAGGCAGGAGCTTAGCTAAGGAGTGATTTCATATGCCATCTTGGTTGACCAAGGTGTTTAGCCCGCAAACACAGCGAGATTACACAAAGACAGATCCGGACGAGGAGCGCTATGAGCGCCCCAATCCGCTTGCAGAGGAAGCGCTTGAGCCGGAAGAGGAAGAAACGCCTATAATCCCCGAGATGCGGCCTCCGCGCAACGTGGTGGATCCCCCCATTTTGCTGGATGAAGCCCGGACGGGCGGCGGGAACGCGGAAGAGATTCGGATCACGGCGCAAGTCGGGCAAGATTTCTCTTCGTGCGTGTTCATGGTGAACCGGCCGGTGCTTCAGGGCTATTCCGCCGTGTTTGCCTCTCAAACCTTGGCCGAGGAACAGTCCCCTCTCGCCGCGAAGCTGTTCCAGCTGGAGGGCGTGACCACCGTGCTCTTCCATGGCGCGAACGTGACCGTGACACGCAGCCCCTTGGTGAAAGGGGATTGGGAAGAAACCGCCAAGGCCATCGGCGCGCGCATTCGCGCCCATCTTCAGGCGGGCGAGCCAGTCATGTACGGCTCGTTCTTCGAGAACATGCCCACGGAGGAAGAACTCAGGGAACGGCTCCAGCACGTGCTCGACGAGTCTGTAAACCCGAGCATCGCGGGCCACGGCGGGGCCATCACGCTGGAGCGCGTGGAGGGTAACACCGTCTACATTCAAATGCTGGGAGGCTGCCAGGGGTGCGCGGCATCCACCATCACATTGAAGCAAGGCATCCACCGCGCGTTTCGCGAAGTGGCGCCGCAAGTCGGGGCCATCTTTGACGAAACCGACCACGCGTCGGGAACCAACCCGTACTTCAAGGAACTCCCGCCGGAGATGAACGCCCATGCCTAGACTGGAACAGTTTCACATCAAGATAAAGACGGGCGAACGCCCGTTAAACGCGAAGCCCCGCTACGTGATCAACGGGTTCGCGCTCGAATTCGAGGAGCAAAAGGGCGGAACGGACAGCGGGCAGACGCTAGAGGCCACCGGCAGCCCGGAAAGCTTCCCCCACACCTTGCTCTTATGCGGGCCGGACGACGGGACCTGGGATATCGAGGAGATCGAGGCCACGTACTATCCCCGTGCGGAAGAGCCTTATACGTTGCGCTTCGGCGGGGTAACCCTAGACCACGAATCCGATTTGAACCTCTGGCATCCGAGGCCAGGGCCAGTTTATGAGGTCTGACAAGGCCGATCGCCAAGGAAAGGAGAGTCCTGAATGACACACACGGAACTCGCTCGAGAAGAATGCGTGCCCTGCAAGGGGGGCGTTCCGCCGCTCAAAGGCGAACAACTCCAAGAGTTGGCCGCCAACCTCAACAGCGGCTGGGAGGTAGTCGACGAGACAGTTCGCGAACTTCGTGGCGTCGATCGGTC
>JBKHFO010000165.1:0-7870 GCA_046540175.1 Candidatus Hydrogenedentota bacterium | reverse complement strand
ATATTGGCGTTCATTCGCGGTTTCCTTCACTCACGGGCGGGCAATGTTGGTTCCGGGAGCGGCGTCTTTACCCAGGGGGTGGAGCCGGCAATTGGTACGACGCACGCCGGGGCCTATCCAAGAAATGGTTGCCCCAGTCGCTGTTCGTGAACGCCTCCGCTTCGGTGTCCCACTGCAGACGGTTTCCGGTTTCGCCCGTCACCTCGCTCACCCAGCGGGCGATATTGGCGAGATGACAAACCGTGGCCGAGCGATGACCCGTTTCCACGTCCGCCACGGGTTGGCTCCGGTCCTTGATGCAATCCAGCCAATTCCGGTGATGGTCCCCGCTGCGGTACAGCTCGACTTCGCGTTCTTCCAACGGCTCCTCCGCCAGCTCCACGGGTTCCGAGCTAACGTGGCCGCGGCTGATGGTGATGCTGCCCTCTTCGCCGATGAAGCGCGCGCCGGTATTGATGTCTTCGGCGAATTCGACCGTGACGTCGCCGGGGTAGCGCATGCAGATTTTGGGCTCCAAACCTTGGAGGCTGGTGTGGCACTGCGTGCAGGGTTCATCCGGGAACGTGTCTGGCCTGTAGGTGGTGGAGACGAAGGGCTCGCCCTCGGTCCACACTTCCACTGGACCGGCATCGTCCATGCCGAGCGCCCGCTGCACGATGTCGAGGCCGTGGGGCCCGAAGCAGGTCATCTCGCCGCCGCCAAAAGCCCGCGTGGAGTACCAGCCGCCGTAGGTCGCGCCCCCGGTTTCCGCGGTGAGGAGCGGGTTGTAGGGATGCGGCTGGACAGGGCCACACCACATGTCCCAGTCCAATTCGGGAGGGACCGGCTCGCCGGGCAAGCCGTTCAACCATGGGCTGAGATAGTGGTGTGCGATCACCTTCTCGATTTTGCCGAGGCGCCCATTCCGGATGAGCATGCATCCCCGGTGCTCTTCCTCGCCGGACCGCTGCTGCATGCCGGTCTGCAACACCCGGTTATGTTTCGTCACGGTATCCGCCATTAACCGGCCTTCGCGGATGGTGTGCGACAGGCATTTCTCGCAGTAGATGTCCTTGCCCGCCTGCGCCGCGTGAATGGTTTGGAGGGCGTGCCAATGGTGGGGCGTCGCGATGAACACCGCGTCGATGTCTTGTCGGTCGAGCAGCTCCCGGTAATCTTGATACGCATCCGCGCCAACTTCTTCGGCTGCCGCGTTCGCCTTGCGCAAGTCCACGTCGGCTACGGCCGCGATGCGCACGTCATCCAACCGCGAGAAGGCCCGCCTGAGATTGCCGCCCATGACCCCCATCCCGATTCCGCCCAAGACAATCCGATCGTTGGCCCCCGCATTGCCGGGCGTGGCGAGCACGCCGGACGGGAGAATGAGCGGAGCCGCGGCCGTCATGGCGCCCGCGTTGATGCGCTTCAAAAAACTGCGTCGAGTCAAGTAGGTCATGCCCGCTTCTCCCTCGGTTAACGCGATGGATCAGTCCGGGTGCCGGGTGGATGCTTGAAAAGGGGCGTTCCGCGCAGGGGTTTCCAGGCTTGCCTTGCGTAAAGAAGACCCGATATACGTGGCCGTAAAAGCGTAATCATTACTAACCACAGAACAACCTCCCCCTTTCATCGCCAATTCGTTTGCTGAACAGCCAGTTTTTAGGGACAGCTTCTCCCTCCGCCACCACTCAAGACAAAAAATTTTTTCGCGCGGATCATCTTGATTTTAGACGTATTCGTTGTCTTAATTACGGCTACATGACACAATATTTTGTGGAGGTAGACCACAATTCCATTCATTTGTGTCTATATGTTGAGCAGACTGAAGAGCGAGGGAGACGGCGTAACCCTTTGTATGACAACAAAAAAGTTTGCCCACCAGGGCAATTTCCTCTTGACGAAGGGGTTCCCGAGTGGTATGCTGTGGGTGTCAGTGGGGCAAAGTGGTAGAGAAGGGGACCCGCTTCATGTACTTTGGGGAATATCCAACCAGCCTGGACGAGAAGGGGCGGATCACCATGCCGCGCCGCTTCCGGAACACGATGGAAGTGCTCGGCCATGCCGTTTGGTTCATGACGCGCGGGTTCGACCACAGCATATTCCTTTTCAATCAAGAGGAATGGAACAAAATTCGGAAACAAGTGGCCAACTATTCAGCTCTTGACGCGAAGGCCTTGGATTTCCGGCGATTGCTGTTTGGTAGTGTAGCGGAAGTGAAGCCCGATGGGCAAGGGCGAATGCTAGTGCCGCAACATCTGAGGGAGTACGCAGGCCTTACCAAGGAAGCCGTGATTCTAGGAGTCGACGATCACCTGGAGCTATGGAGCAAGGAGAGTTGGCGGGAGTTCCAGGAGAGCAACGACGACACCTTTAAGGAGATGGCGGCCCAGCTCTTCATGGGCCAAGACAGTGAGCCCGCCCTTCAGGCGGAAGGAGGAACGAACGATGGAAATTAATCGGTCGGATGTGGGGAATGTGACGGTGTTGCGCCTCTCGGGAGACATGGTGGACGAGGCGGGGATTGATCCCCTGCGCGAGCACCTCTTGGAATGTTGGCGGCACAACCGTGTCCAGTTGGTCTTGAATCTAAGCGAAGTCGGCGTAATGAGCTACATGGGCTTGGGCATCTTTGTCGATTGGTTGCGGAAGATCCGGGCCTCCCACGGCGACATGAAGCTGGTTGGGGCGAATGTCTATTTCGAGCGCACGATGCGGATGATGGGCATGAAGGCGTTGTTCGAAACGTTTGATGCCGAAAACACGGCGGTGTCGTTTTTTCACGAGGCCGCCTAACGGCGCGCCGCGCTCCCGTACGCCCATGAAAGGCGCGGGTCCCCCGCCGGAAGAGCCGGGGACGCACATCAGCGTCATGGCCGGGTCCGCCTTGGCGTGGCTGGCTATCCGCCCGGAAGGCGTGTACGTGGATTGCACGGCCGGTATGGGAGGACACGCGGAAGCGATCGCCCGCCGGCTGGAGAGCGGCCGTCTTATCGCGCTCGATCGCGATCCCGGGGCGGTGCGCCAGACCAAGGAGCGGCTCCGCCCCTATCCCCAGGCAACCGTGCTGTGCGCCAATTATGGGGCGCTTGAGGCTGCGCTGGATGAGGCCGGGGTTTTGCAGGCGGACGGCATCCTTATTGACGCAGGTATCTCCAGCAGTCAACTGGATGACCCCGCGCGCGGGTTTACGTTTCAGCAAGAGGGACCGCTTGACATGCGCATGAATCCCGGCGAAGGAATGAGCGCCGAAGAGCTGCTGGCGCGGTCGGACGCCGCCGCCATCGAGCGGATTCTGCGGGCATACGGGGACGTCCGCCCGGTCAAGCGTTTGGCGGCTGGCTTGACCGAGCGCGCGCGGGCGGGGCGTTTGACGACCACCACGGCGCTTGTCGAGGCCATCCAGGACATTCTCAACGTCCATCACAAGATCCCGGAAGAAGTCCGCACGGTGTTTCAGGCCCTGCGGATTGCGGTAAACGCCGAATTGGAACACTTGGGGGCCGGCTTGCGCCAAGCGGCGCACCGGCTTGCGCCGGGAGGGCGGCTGGTTGCGATTACCTTTCACAGCGGGGAGGATCGCGTCGTGAAACAGGTCTTTAAGGAATATGGACGTCCCCGGCACGAGCGCTATCCCGACGGACGCACCAAGCAAATCATTCCTCCCTTGTTACGCATACTCACCCGAAGCCCGGTTCAACCCACACGGGACGAAATTGCGCGGAACCGGCGGTCACAAAGCGCGAAGCTTCGAGCGGCCGAACGGCTCGAAAACGATGGAGGCTAGAAGGGCATGGCGTGGTTTGAAGAATCGCAAGAATCCTGCGCGGAAAAGCCAAGCGAAACGGGTTGGTTCCGTTATCTCCCCTTTCTCTTGCTGCCTTTCTCGGTATTCTTCGCGGAGATTTGGTTTCAGACCAAGCAGATCGAGAACGATTACCAACTCAACGCCATTGAACGCGAAGTCAGCGCTCTGGAGGAAGAAATCGCGGCGTGCAACACCGAACTCGCGGAACTCGAGGGTGTGCGGCGCATGGCGGCGGAGGCGGATAGCCTGGGGTTGGTCGAACCGCGTGTCAGCCAGTTTCACGTGGTGAAAGTGGAGGAAAACCCTGCTGGCGCCGACCCTCTCTTGCCGGGGCAACCCTATGACCTCGCGGCGTTGCGCGTGGGACACGAAGCCGGCGTGGCGGATGCGCCGGCGGCGCCCTGAGCGCGCAGCATAGGGAAGTCGGCCTGCCTGTGGATGCAGGTGAGCGTCACTAGGAGCGAAAAGCGGTCTTTTCGCCGGAGGTAAGGTTGAAGTTGATGACTCATGGGGAATCCGGATCCCACGAAACGAAACCGTATGGGCCTCCGCTCGGCGTTGTCCAATGCTACCGTCTGCGGGTGGTGGCCGTTGTATGCTGCATATTCTTTCTTATCATCGCGGCGCGGCTGGTACAGGTTCACGCCTTTCCCGAGCCCGGGCGGGTGGCTCAAAACCAGCAGAACATCGGGCGGCGTTCCTTACAAGAATCGCGGGGAGATATTGTCGACGCGAACAACACGCTTCTCGCCACGGACCGCGAGCTTCAATCGTTGTGGGCCGATCCCACGCGGATTGACGATCCCCTCCAATTGGCTCAACGGATCAGTGTAGCGCTGCCCCTGACTGAAGACGAGGTCTATGAACGGCTCACCCGCCGCGATTCCGAAGGCCGCTTGCGACGGGGCGTTCCCGTCAAACGATGGTTGAGCGAGGCGCAAGCCGAGGAGCTGCGGGATTTGGTAGAATCGGCGGGGCGGGCCCTTTGGTATCAAGATGAATCCACCCGTTATTACCCCCACGGTGAGTTGGCCGCCCATGTGCTAGGTTTCGTCAACCGCGAACACGTAGGCGGAGCGGGTATTGAGGGCCGATTCAATACCCATCTTCGCAGTGTGCCCGGAGAGGTGGTTTCGAGGGTGGATGTGAACCGGACGCTGCTTCATTCCCTTACGCTTCAAGCGCGTCCCCCCGACGGCGGCGACACGGTGCAACTGACCCTCGATGCCCGCATCCAGTACATCCTCGAACAGGAATTGGACAACGCGCTCGAAATGGCCGAGGCCAAACGCGCCATGGGCATGGTGATGGATCCGCACACCGGCGCCATACGGGCAATGGCCGCGCGTCCCAGCTATAACCCCAACCAGTTCTCTCAATACACGGCCGGGGAGCGAACGAATCCCCTGACCGTGCATACCTTTGAGCCCGGATCGGTCTTCAAGATTGTGACGGCGTCGGCGGCGTTGGAGCACGGTATTGTTAGGCCGGAAACGCTGATCGATTGTGAAGATGGCGGCTTCAACCCGTATGGCCACTATATCCGCGATTTTTACGCGCTGGAGGTGGTCCCGTTTTATGAAGCCTACGCTGAGTCGAGCAATGTGGCGTTGATCAAACTCGCCGCCGAGTTGGGCCCAGAGCGTCTTGAAGCGTGGATTCGCCGGTTTGGGTTTGGCGAACCCACCAGCCGCGACTTTCCGGCGGAGGAACCTGGCCGCTTCCGGCCCGCGGAGCAATGGAGCCGGTATTCCATGGGCTCGCTGCCGATGGGACAGGAGATATCCGTCACCGTGCCCCAGCTCGCGCGCGCGTTCAGCGTGATCGCCAACGGCGGATTCCGGGTACAGCCCTATGTCGTGGAATCCGCTACAAACCCGAAAGGCGAGATAACCTATCAACACGAGCCGGAGCCTCCTCAGCGGGTTCTCAGCGCGGAAACCGCCGAAGTGATGCAGGCGTTGAGCCACATCGTGGTGACCGAGGGCACGGGCCGGCGCGCCAGCATGGAGCAGTACCGGGCGGGCGGTAAGACCGGCACGGCGCAAATGGCCCGGCTGGACGGTCCCGGCTATGATCCTGACCGTTATATGGCGACCTTTGGCGGGTTCGCGCCCATCGCCCACCCTGAACTGGTAGCCGTCATCGTGGTGCAGGAACCCGGCATTTCGCAACGGTACGGCGGCTACATTTGCGGTCCGGTGTTTAAGGAGGTCATGCGGGAATCCCTGGCGATGTTGCAGGTGCCGGAGGACCCCGTGCTGGACCCGGTGGATGTTGAGGAACTCGACGACGAACCGGAGGGGCCTCCAAACCCGGCGCCTCCGGAAGAGCCCGGAGATTATGCTATCCGGTCTTTGGATAGCCTGCAACTTATGGAACTCGAAACGGATCTTATGACCATAGGACCGCGGCTGCCGGATTTCGAAGGCAAAACCAAACGCGAAGCCCAAGCAAAGCTGGCCACCCTGGAGGTGCAATGGTCGATGAGCGGAGCGGGTTGGGTCACCGAGCAAGATCCCCCGCCGGGCACGCCGCTGGGGGAGGTGGATGTATGCCGGTTGGTGTTTTCCAATCGCGAACCCTCGGCAAGCGATGAGAACGATGAAGCTGAAGACGCTGTGCAACCGAGCGGGCAGTAGATACGAGGGAGAAGAGGATCCCGAAATCCGCGCCGTGAGCGAGGATTCGCGCCGGGTGACGCCCGGCGCGCTGTTTGTAGCCGTCCCTGGCGGTCAACGGGACGGCCACGAATTCGCGCGGCAAGCTATCGCCAACGGCGCGGCGGCCATCATGGGCGACAGGGTGGACGGTCCGCCTTCGCAAGAAGAAGCGGGCTTGTGGAACGGCATACCCTATGTCGCCACGCCGCATCCCAGGTATGCCTCGGGGATCATGGCGCACGCGCTGGCGGGCGATCCCTCCCATCAAATCACCGTGATCGGCGTCACCGGCACGAACGGCAAGACGAGCACCGCCGTGCTCCTCCAGCACATGCTCACGGCGTGCGGGGAAAAGGCGGCCAACTTTGGCACGCTGGGCTACGCCATGGGGGATGCATCCTTCAACGCCGCGCACACCACGCCCTTTCCCGAGGACCTCGCCCGGCTCTTTCGCGAAGCGGTGGATAGGGGGATGACGCACGTGGTCATGGAGGTGAGTTCGCACGCCCTTGAACAGGAACGGGTGGCGGGGATTGATTTTGACGTGGCGGCGTTCACCAATCTCAGTCAAGATCATCTGGATTTTCACGGCGACATGGAGCAGTATTTCCGTGCGAAACGAAAGCTCTTTGAACGGCTTACGGGAGACGGGAAGTTCTGCGTGGTGAACACGGACGGCGCATGGGCCAACGCCCTCCTCGAGGCGTGCGCGGTTCCCTGTCTCACTTACGGCGCCAAGGGGATGTACCGGGCGAAGCATGTGAAGCCGTCCCTGCGGCACACGTCGTTCACGGCGGTCACCCCTCGGGGCGAAACGCCGATTCACATGGCGCTTCTCGGGCGCCATAATATCGCCAACGCCTTGTGCGCCTTCACCGTATGCGCGGGGCTCGGCTTGCCCAAGGACGTCGCGGCGGCCAGTCTGGAGACGCTGCGCAGCGTGCCGGGCCGGTTCGAGCGTGTGGATGTGGGCCAGGATTTTCAGGTCGTCGTGGACTACGCCCATACCGAAGACGGGCTGGAGAATGTGCTGCAAGCGGCGCGGCCCATTTGCAAGGGGCGGATCATCACCGTGTTTGGATGCGGCGGCGACCGGGATCGGGGCAAACGGCCCAAGATGGGGGCGGTGGCGGCCCGCTTGTCGGACCTCGCCATCGTGACTTCCGACAATCCGCGGACCGAGAATCCGGACCGCATCCTGCTGGATATCGAGGTGGGCATGCAGCAGACCGGCAAACGGTTGGAAACGGATTACCTGCGGATTCCGGACCGCAAGGAGGCCATCCAAGAGGCTATCGGGCTGGCCAAGCCGGGCGACCTTGTGCTCATCGCGGGCAAGGGCCACGAAGACTATCAGATCGTGGGGAAGGAACGGCGCCATTTCGATGACCGGGAAGTGGCGCGGCAGGCGCTTGAAGCGCGGGGC
>JBKHFO010000164.1:0-7899 GCA_046540175.1 Candidatus Hydrogenedentota bacterium | reverse complement strand
TGGGCCGGAACGTGCGTTCAGGGCGGGCGTGGATCATCTTGCACAGCAACACGATCCGCACCACCTTGACCCCGCCGCCGGTCGATCCGGCGCAGCCGCCGATGAACATGAGCAGGACCAGCGTTACCCGGCTGAAATGGGGCCAAGCGTCGAAATCCTCGGTGACAAAACCCGTGGTGGTCATGATGGACACGGCTTGGAAGCCAGCGGCGCGTAGCGCTTCGCCAAAGCCGATGCCCTCCCCCCCGCTGCTCCCGCTTTCCGTTGTGAACATGCTGTGCGGGAAGACCAGGTTGACGGCCATAAGAAGGATGGCCGCCACCAGAATGCCAATGTAGACGCGCCATTCCGTGTCCTTGAACAATGCCAGCCTATTGCCCCGCATCATGGCGAAATACAGGGAGAAGCTTGTCCCGCCCAGGAACATGAAAACAATGGTGATGCTCTCCACCGCAACGCTGTCATAGTGCCCAATGCTCGCTTGGTGTGGCGAAAACCCTCCCGTGGAGAGACTGCCCATCATATGGCAGAGGGCGTGGTAGAAACTGAGTCCGGCTATCATGTAGGCCACGGTCTGGGCGATACTAAATGCAATATATAGCGAGAAAAGCATGCGGGCGCTATCACGGATGCGGGGGGTCAAGCCCCGCGGATCGGGCCCCGTAACCTCGGACTTGAAGATCTGCTTCCCGCCGGCGCCGAGATAAGGCAGGACCGCCACGAACAGCACAATGATCCCCACCCCGCCCAGCCATTGGGTCATCTGCCGGTAAAACAAAATACTGGCGGTGGCAGCCTCGATATCCGTCATTACCGTGGCCCCAGTGGTTGTGAACCCGGAAGCGCTTTCAAAGAAGCCATCCACGGGGTCCAACAGGCCGGAAAGGATAAACGGCCCGCTCCCGAACAGACACACGAGGATCCACCCGAGCCCCACAAGCGCCAGCGCTTCCCGTTGCAGCATGCGGGGCGAGGCGTTGCGGCCCACAAGGTAGAGCAGCCCCCCGGCGGCGAGGGAGACAACAGCCCCGCCGCCCAAGGCGAAAATGGAGGATATCTCGCCAAAATGTATGGCCCAGATGATAGGGATAAGCTGAACCAACCCAAGCGCCACGGCCAGTAGGCCCAGATATTTGGCAAGTAAGCGATAATTCATGGGCGGAAGAATTTCATGGCCTGCGGCAGGCGTTCGCTGTGCACCAGCAAGACCACGGAATCCCCAGCCGCAACCCTGGAGTCGCCGTGCGGGATGATGACGTCATCGCCCCGGAGAACCGCCGCCACCAGCGCTTCCCGGGGAAGCTTCACTTCCTTGAGCGGCCGGCCGAGGATAGGCGTGTTCTCTTTCACTACGAATTCGAGCAGTTGGACCTGGCCATCCCCGATAAGCGCCGACGAGGACGCCTGATCCTGATGCACCAGCTTCAGCACGCGATTGGCGAAGCTGGCGCGAGGCGTGACCGCGTGATCGATGCCCAGCCTTCCCACCAGCGGGGCGAAGTCCGGCTGATGCACCACGGCTATGGTGCGGTGCGCGCCTACTTCCTTCGCCAACACGCTCGCCATAATGTTGCGTTCGTCGTCGCGCGTGGTGGCCACGAAGGCGTCCGCCCCCGCCACATGCTCTTGTTCCAAGGCGACCCGGGTCGTGGCGTCCCGGCAGACCACGCGCGTTGACTTGAGTTGAGCGGCCAATTCATTACAGCGCTGCAAGTCGCGGTCAAATAGCTTAACCACGGGATAGCGCTTCTCAATGACCTGCGTGAGATGAAGCCCGATGCCTCTTCCCCCCATGACCACCACTTTTTCCACTTTGGGCTCCTGGCCTTGGAAAAGCTGATGGATGTGCTTGAGCGACTCCTTCCGTCCGATGAACGTGACCAAGTCGCCAGACTCGATGGTCGAGCCGCCGTGGGGAACAAAGGACCGCCCCTGGCGGCTAATCATCCCTACAAGCACCCCTTCGGGCACCGTCACATCGCTCAACGTCTTCCCGTTGGACGCTGGCGAACTCGTGACCTTGATCTGCCGCATCTGCACGTGGCCCCGCCCAAACTCCTCCGTGGCCACCAGCCCCGGCGTCTCAAGGAACTTGGCGATTTCGAGCGCCGTCAACGCATTCGGGCTGAGAATGTAATCAATGCCCAGAATGGCCTCAAGCAAAATGGAGGACTCCACGTAGTTGAGGGCGTCCACGCGCGCCACGACTTGTTTGGCCCCCAACCCCTTGGCGGTGGCGGCGGAAATCAGGTTGATCTCATCGTCTCCGGTGGTCGAAATAAACAGATCAGCCTCGGGAACGCCGGTCTCCTTGAGCTGAATAACGGAGACCGCGCTGCCCCGCACCGAGCTGACGTCCAACTCGTAATCGATTTGTTCGAGGATATTCCGGTCCTGCTCGATGACCGTCACATCATGATTTTCCATGCTCAGCAGCCGGGCCAGATGAAATCCAACCCCGCCGCCGCCTACTAGGAATATATTCATGGCGAGTGCTCTCGGTGTGGAAGGGGAAAGTATCGTCAGATCATCCTACAAGAAGGCTTTCCCTGTCAATATGGTAAGCGTCCCACGCTCACATGGGCGGCGGCTTACGTGGCTATTGGCGCGGGGCGCCCGTTTCAGTTGACGGAAAGCGTCATTTGGCTGGATAATACACTTGGAGCCTGCCGCGAAAGGAGTGGATATTTCCATGCGCGCGTTGAAATTATGCGTGGCCGTCATCCTCGGTGTTGGACTGAGCCTATGGGGTATGCCCAGCGCCGGGGAAGAGCCCGACGACCTGGAGGAAGCCCTCGCAACCTTGACCCAACGCCCCGCTGCCGAAGCGCTCGATACGCTTGGCGCGTATTTGGCGGATGAAGAGTTTGCCACCAGCGATTGGGAGGAGGTTTTTGCGGATTTCTTTGAAGAACACGCTTTCACGGCGGCCATGGGCCGGTCGTGGATCGAAGCGGTGTCTTGGGGTGGTGCGCCGGGAGATCGGGCCATTGAAGTGTCCGCTATGGCGGCGGCCGAAGCAATGGGGGCCGCAGCCGGAGGGCGGGCCCCGTCTTCACCGCTTTCCTCCCCTGAGAGTTTTGCAAATGCATTGGCCTACCTCCACGAGCTGGAGCCCCGAACGGCCCCGGCAGGCAAACGGTTGGTCCTTGATCTGGCGATGCGGGCGGTGGGAGAACATACGCAGGGCATGGTCCCCGCTCCGGGTATGAGACCGGTGGAACATCAGGCGTGGGCGCGGGCGGGAATCCAATTCGGCTTGACGCTGGCCGAGTATGGGCGCGGCTCCCCTGAAGGGCGGGGGCGTGTGGCTCAAGCCTTGGGACTGCCTCCCGCCGCGGCGGATATCTGGACGGCCTCCGGGGTGTTGGTTTTTGACAATGGCTGGTTGAGTGAACCCCACCTGCGCAGTCTGGGCTCTCTGTTAAGGGGTATTCCGATGGAGCTGCATGATGCTGTGGCGATGATCGCGCCTGGCGCCGTGGGGCCGGAGAGCGGGAACTTCTGGACCTCGGGACGGATTGTGTACCTCAACGCGCTGCCCATGGATACGCTGACCAGTCCGGCTGAATTCCCCTTTGGCCGGGAGCGGCCAATCGCGCCGCGTTTCACGATTGAGGCCGCCCGGACTCTAGCCCTGGCGATTCAAGAGAAGCAAACGCAACTGCGCCCAAGCCTGGCGTTTCGTTTGGAGGTGGTGTCCGCGAATCCGGGAGACCAGGGCGATCGCGCCTTGCAGCGGATCATTCCGCCCGCCGTGTCCCAACGTTCCGCGGGAGGCGTGATTCCCTCCACCACGGCGCTCTATTTCATTGATACAGCGCGGGCTTTCGAGATGGCCTTTGAACTGTTACGGTTGGGTTCTCGGCAGACCATGGACCAGCTTCTAGTGTTTGCGGACATGATGTCCGGCGGCGGGAATTCTACCCTCGTTTACAGGACAGACCCCAGTGGCCGGGTTACGCGCGAAGAGACGCCCATATCCCGAACGCTAACGCCCGTCGCGCCCGGCCGCGAGGGAGTCACGGGACTGCGAAGCCGAGGGCCTTATCTCCGGGTGGACGTGCTTGATGGCATTCAAATCTTGGGACGGAGGCGGGCTTTCGAGTATAATGGGAGAGGACAGCTGGAAGGTTATCGGCGGCGGTAGCTTGGCAATGGCGGCAGTGAACGGGAGGTGTGCGTGCGGTTACGGTATTGGTTGTTGACGGTGGGGTATTGTCTCCTAGTCTTGATTTTCATGACGCGGCCCGTTCCGGAAGTGCCAAGACCACCCATACCTCACATGGACAAAGTGGTGCATTTCGCTCTATATGCCGGGCTCGCCGCTATCACCTCCATAGGGATTCGCCGGTCGAATCCCGCCGCAACACCGCTGCATCAATTCTTAAGCCCCTTTCTCGGCGCCAGCGGATATGGTGTGGTGTGTGAGTTTCTTCAACGCTTGGTCCCCGAGCGCACCTTCGATTGGAGCGATATTGCCGCCAACACTGCCGGGGCTCTTACGGCCCAAGTGGTCTTGATCTTCCTCCTGTGGCGTTACCTGGATGCGAAAGCTCGCCCCCCCGCGCGGGAGACCTCCGGCGGTTCATGAAGTGTCCGCGGGAAGAAAACGCGATGGGCGCGGCCCATTTACTAAGATATGCTTTATTCTAAAGAGATTACGGAACCCAAACGCGTGGCGGGATACTAGATATGGCTGCTGTTCCACATTCATCCGATTCCTCGGAAGATATCCCTAAACGGAGGGGATGCGGCGGCATCTTCTTTCTATTCATGTTGTTTGTCGCGGCCGGCGTTGGCGCGGGCATGGGCTTGTTTGTCTTCGTGCTTGAAGATGCCCGCGCCACTATCGCCATGCTCGATGACTTCCGTCCCAAGGAAGGCTCGCGGGTTTACAGCGCTGATGGGGAGTTGGTGGGCGAATTCACGGCGGAAGCGCGTCAACTGGTGCCCCTCAACGAGATGCCCCTCCATCTGCCTAAAGCGTTCATGGCCACCGAGGATGACCGGTTCTACCAGCACCGGGGAGTCCGGCCTGGCGCGATCGCGAGCGCTGCGCTGCACATCATGCGCACGGGGCGGCTCCGGGGCGGGAGCACGATCACCCAGCAACTTGTCCGCAATGTAGAGGTGACAGGGGTTTCCACTGAGCGAACCTTGGCTCGCAAAATTGAGGAAGCCATCATCGCGCTTCAGCTTGAGCGGGAGTATACCAAGGACGAGATCCTTGAGCTGTATCTTAATCAGATTTTCCTGGGTATTAGCGCCCACGGCGTCGAGGCGGCGGCCCAGCAGTACTTCGGTAAGAGCTGCCGCGACTTGACGATCGCCCAAAGCGCCTTGCTGGCGGGCCTAACGCGTTCGCCCAATAACAACCAGCCTTTTCGGCATCCCGAGAACGCGCTGCGATTTCGCAACATCGTCTTGGGCCAAATGCTGGAAAACGGCTTCATCACGGAAGAAGAATACGAGACGGCCCTGGAAGAGCGGCTCGAGGACGTGCTCGACGATCCCGACAGTCCGGCCACGGGCGGAGGCCGGAGCACGGAGCGGCATTATGCCCCCTACTTCGTCGAGGAAGTACGGCAGTATCTGCGGCGGGACTTAGGCCTTGGCGTCGAAGAAGTGTTCGAGCAAGGGCTCGAGGTGCATACCAGTCTCGACACGCGGCTGCAGCGCGCGGCGGAAAACGCCTTGCTGCCGGCCTTGGATGAATTCGACGAGCGTAAGCGCGAACAGCTCGCGGCGCAAGGCAGCGAGGACGAGTTCACGCCTGTCAGCGGCGCGATGATTGTCCTCGATAACCGGCCCGGACACGAAGGCAAGGTGCGCGCCATGGTGGGCGGCCGGGACTTCGACCGGCAGAAATACAACACGGTCACGCAGGGGCGGCGGCTTTCCGGTTCGGCTATCAAGCCGTTTGTGTGGACGGCGGCCCTGGATGCGGCGGAGAATGGATCGGGTTACACGGCGGCGACGCGGCTCGTGGATGAGCCGTTTGTGCGGTACGACGCGGCGGGCAACCGCTGGGCGCCGCGGAATTTCACCCGCGATTTCAAGGGACCGGTTACGCTTCGGCAAGCCCTTGAGGACTCGATCAACATCATCAGCATCAAGCTTACCGAGCAGTTCGGCATGCCCGTGGTGCGCTCCTATCTTGAACGGGCGGGCATCACCACGTCTATCGAGGATCGCGTGGGTCTCACCATCGCCTTGGGCACGCCTTCGGTGAAGGTGCAGGACATGGCCGTGGCCTATAGCACGTTCGCGAACGAAGGCATGCGCTATGAGCCTCTTTTGCTGACCGAAATCAAGGATCGGGATGGGTTTACCCGTTATCAAACGTCTCCCACTGGGGAGGAAGCGTTTAAGGAAGATGTGGCGTATCTGATGACCTACCTCATGCAAGGCGTGGCTGAGCGGGGAACCGGGGCGCGCACCTCGGCGCTTGACCGGCCCCGCGCGGGTAAGACAGGGACGTCGAACAACAATGTGGATGTGTGGTTCTGCGGTTATACGCCCCAGTTTACCAGCGTTGTCTGGGTGGGCTACCGCGAAGAAAGCCGGCGTTTGGGCAGCGGTGCGAACTACACCGGCGGCCGCGTCGCCGCGCCCATCTGGACGGACTTTATGATTAAGGCCCATGAAGGGTTGCCCGAGCACGATTTCCGGGTCCCGGAGGGGGTGGAGTTCCACGATATTGATCGCCAGACGGGCCAGGCGGGAGGCTCATTTCGTGAGGCCTTTATTCGGGATACCGAGCCTTTGCCGTCGCAACCGCGCCGGGAAGAGCCTGAGGAGGCGCCTGGGGAAGGAGAGTTTGAGTTCCGCAGCATCTCCGCCGAGGACATGATCCGCGATGAATTCTAAGCCCCGTTTTGTTTGCTGGGGAGTGGGGCCGCCGGTGCGCGTGGGAAGGCCCCGCTAACGTGAAACCCCCAAAATCAAGCCGCCCGATTATTGGGTGGCGCGAATGGGTGGAACTTGTCGACTTAGACGTGCCCGCGATAAAGGCCAAGGTGGACACGGGGGCGCGGACAAGCGTGCTGCACGCGTTCAACCTGGAGCGCTTCGAGCAAGACGGCCGCGCCATGGTGCGCTTCGATGTCCATCCCTTCCAGCGCACAACCTCGAACACTATCAACGTCGCCGTTCCTTTGGCCGGCGAACGCCACATTCGCAACTCGGGCGGTCACCAGGAGCTACGGCCCGTTATTTATACGCGCGTGGCGTTGCTTGGCCAAGTGTGGGCCATTGACATCACACTCACCAACCGGGATCTGATGGGGTTTCGGATGCTATTGGGACGCCAGGCCGTTCGCGGCCATTTTCTTGTCGACCCGGGCCGCTCCTACTTGGACCGCGGACAAAAGAACGCTAGGAGTAAGCCTGCACGATGGAAAAAACGAGCATGAAAATCGCCATCCTCTCACGGGATGGCAGCCTGTATTCGACCCGTCGCCTCAAGGAAGCGGGGGAGGCCCGCGGCCATGAAATGCACGTGGTCGACTATCTGCGGTGTTACATGGACATTACCGCGCACAAGCCCGCGATAATGTACCAGGGCAAGGTCTTGGAAAACTACGGCGCCACCATTCCCCGCATCGGCGCCACGCACACGTTCTATGGGACTGCGGTGGTGCGGCAGTTTGAGATCATGGGGGTGTTCTGCGCCAATGAATCCCAGGCCATTTCACGCGCGCGGGATAAGCTGCGCTGCCTTCAATTGCTTTCCCGCCAAGGCATCGGGCTCCCCGTGACAAGTTTCGCCAATTCGACCAAGGACATTGACGGCCTCATCAACATCGTTGGCGGAGCGCCGCTCGTGGTTAAGCTGCTGGAGGGCACGCAGGGCATTGGCGTGGTGCTCGCGGAGAACACACAAGCGGCGAAGTC
>JBKHFO010000163.1:0-7968 GCA_046540175.1 Candidatus Hydrogenedentota bacterium | reverse complement strand
GCCGAGGGCAAAATTGTGAAAGAAGATGTGGAACAGGCGATCGCGGCGAAGGCGGAGGCGCCCGCCAGCGGGGAGCCGTTTGAAGGCGGGGTGCGGCGGGTTCCGCTTAGTCCAATGCGCCGGGTCATCGCGGAGCGGATGGCGCAAAGTAAGACGGAGGCCCCGCACTATTACATCACCATTGAAGTGGACATGGCGGAAAGCAATAAGATGCGCGAATCCCTCGCCACGTTCCGGCCTTCTTTCAACGATTTCGTGCTCCGCGCGTGCGTCCGGGCGCTTCAAAAGCATCCGCAAGTGAACGCGCGGTGGGCGGGGGACGCCATTGATGAGATGGAGGATATCAACATTGGCTTTGCCGTGGCCCTGCCGGACGGCCTCATCGTGCCCGTGATCAAACAGGCGCAGACCAAGTCGCTGCAAGAGATAAACAAGGAATCGCGGGAGTTGACCCAGAAAGCGAGGGACGGCAAGCTCACGCGCGAGGACTACACGGGCAACACCTTCACGGTGTCGAATCTGGGCGCCTTTGGCGCGGATCATTTCACGGCCATCATCAACCAACCCGATAGCGCCATTCTGGCCGCGGGCCTAGTTAAGGACCGGCCTGTGGTAATCGACGGCGGCATTCATGTGCGGCCTATCATGAAATTGACGCTGTCGAGTGATCACCGGGTGATTGACGGCGCCTTGGCGGCGCAATTCATGGGTAAACTGAAGGAAATTCTTGAAAACGCGGACTATTAGGGGAAAACAACACATGGCGGAGTACGATATAGCAATCATTGGCTCTGGTCCAGGCGGTTACGTGGCGGCCATTCGCGCGGCGCAAAAAGGGGCCAAGACAGTTGTCATCGAGCGGGAAAGTGTCGTGGGGGGCGTGTGTTTGAATTGGGGTTGCATTCCCACCAAGACGCTTATTCACGCCGCGGAACTCTATCGGAAAGTAGGGAGCCACGGGAAAGATTACGGGCTTCTCGCGAGTGAGCTAAAACTGGACATGAAACAGCTTGTGGCCCGGAAAGATGAAGTGGTCAAGCTTAATGCGGGCGGGGTGGAGAAGCTGCTGAAAGCCAATGGCGTTGACCGCGTCATGGGCGATGCGGTCGTTCAGGCGCCAGGCCACATCAGGGTGGGAGGCGCCGATGTCCACGCTAAGGCCATCATCATCGCCACGGGCAGCGAGGCCGCCCAGATTCCCGGCCTGGAGACGGACGGGGAGAAGGTGATCACCAGCACCGAGGCCCTGGAACTCACCGAGTTGCCGGCGAGAATCACCGTCATTGGCGCGGGGGCGCTCGGGGCGGAATTCGCTTGCCTCTGGAACAATCTGGGAAGTCAGATTACCTTGGTGGAGATGATGCCCCAGGTGCTGCCTTTTGAAGACGAGGAGTTGACCAAACGG
Source organism: Candidatus Hydrogenedentota bacterium (assembly GCA_046540175.1). Classification (GTDB taxonomy): domain Bacteria; phylum Hydrogenedentota; class Hydrogenedentia; order Hydrogenedentales; family SLHB01; genus SKRY01. Next base: position 6,563 of record JBKHFO010000163.1, on the reverse strand, counting down.
CTGGGCGCTCTTTGGAAAAGGCAGGGGATGGACGTGCGCACGGGGACGAAGGTCTCCAAGATCAACAAGAACGGCGGGCCCATGACCGTGGAACTCGAAGGCGACAAGACCGGGACGGTCGAAAGCGATCTGGTGTTGGTGGGGATTGGCCGGAAATTCAACGCCGAGGTAGTCACCAATAACCCTGATCTGGGCGTAAAAGTCGGTAAGCGGAACGAGATCCTTGTTAACGATCGCATGGAGACCAACGTTAAGGGGATTTACGCGGTGGGCGACGTGACCGGCATTACGATGCTGGCCCATGGCGCCTCGGCCGAGGGGCTCGTGGCCGTCGAAAACGCCTTGGGCGGAGACCGGCGGATGAGCTACCGGGTTCTTCCGGCATGCACGTTTACCACGCCCGAAGTAGCCAGCGTGGGACTGACCGAGAAGCAGGCCAAGGAACAGGGTATCGAGGTAAAAACCGGCAAGTTTATGTTCATGGCCAGCGGGCGCGCGCAGTCCATGGCCGAGACGGACGGCATGGTGAAAATCGTTGGCGACGCGCGCACGGATGAGGTCCTCGGGGTTCACATCATGGGAGCGGAAGCGGGCGAACTCATCGCGGCCGGGGCTATGGCCATGCAGTTGGAGGCTACGGTGGCCGAGATCGCCCACACCATCCATACCCATCCCACGTTGTCCGAGGCCATTATGGAAGCCGCCGAGAATTACTACGACATGAGCATTCACACGCCTCCGAAACGGAAGTAGCATCCCCAATCGCCGGGTAGGGTGATGTGCGGGGCGTTTACATCCCCCGGCCCTTCGGGCCACCCCCTTCAAAGGGGGAAATTGATCCGCTCACCTGGGGGTGAATTGCGACCCACCCGGTGTGGCCGCTTTGGAAAGGTAGTTTCCCCTTCGAAGGGGGATTAAGGGGGATGTTGCTCCCTGGAGCAGCGCATGTACCCGGCGATTAGGGGGCATTACGTGGGTTGCATGTGAGCCCACGCGGTTGTTGGCCCGTCAGCGAAGGAATCTGGGTTTGTGGCTGAAAAAGAGTGAAGTCTGGGAGACGGGAGCATGCGTTCTGGTGCTGGCCGCCGCCACGTTGGCCGTTTTCTCTCCGGTGGTTCTAGAGGATCAGGTCCCCATTTCCATGGACAGCATTCTCTCGCTTCCCCCATGGGAAGACGCGGAACCTGACGCAACCCTATCTAAACCGTCGCAGGAAGATCGCGTGGCCGCGGAGCGCTTTTATCCTTGGCGGGTTTTTCAGACCACGGCGGCGTCCGAAAGGGAATCCATTCTGTGGAACCCTTACGAGCATGGCGGCTCACCCTTCTTGGCGATGTGGCGCACCCGCGCCTTGTCTCCGTTCTCCGCGCCTTTCTATCTCCTGCCCCCGGCCCCCGGCTTGCAGGTTTCGGTGTTGCTCAAAGTCTTCGCGGCGGGTTGTTGCGCGCTTTATGCGGCCCGGCGATTGGGGCTCGCGCCCCCCTTCGCGCTCCTTGGCGCACTCACCTTTCAACTGAGCGGGCCGATGCTGCTATGGGCGAATTGGCCGCTTAGCGATACGTTGGTTTGGTTGCCTTTGCTGCTCGTGTTCGCGGAACGCGCCACGTTTGGCCAATGGGCATGCTGGCCCTTGGGCGCCATCACGGTGGGCCTCATGCTGCTGGGCGGTGATCCCGAGGGGATGGCCGTCGCGCTCGCTTTTGCGCTTGTGTACGTTCTCCTGCGCCAGACCATGGCGAGGGCCGGTTTGTCGCAAACCGTTGCGCCGCTCTTGCCGTTGGCGGGAGCGCTGGTGCTGGGCTGCGGCCTGGCGGCGGTCCAGCTCGTCCCCTTTCTTGAATGGATGCGCTTTGCCGCGCCCGACGGTTTAACGCCCGACACGGCTCCCCCCGCGGTGAACGCGCTTCATGTGTTCTTCCCGCATGCTTTCGGAAACCCCACGGCCGGCGCGGGTGGGGGAGAGGCGGGATTTCACTACACGGGCCTCTTCTATGTAGGGATTGCTCAGTTGACCCTGCTGCCGGTGTGGTTTTCGGTCCGGCGTTTTGTGCCGGCGCTTCAACGTACGCGGACCGAGGCCCTTCTTCTGGTGGCGGCCTTAATGAGCGTGCTGGGCTTGGTGCTGCCGCCGTTGCTTGAGGGGCGGCCTTATCTTGGCGGATTTAATGCGAGCCATTTCTTGTTGGCCAACGGGTTGGCGGTGGGATTGGCGGGGGCCGCGGCGGCGGATGAGTGGGTCCTGCTGGACCCTGACCAATGTCACCGCGCCGTTATCCGCATGCTCAAGGCGATTCCCCTGTTCTTGATGCTTGCCGGCGCTGCATTGGCGTTTGGCCTATGGCGGATGGAGGGAGAAGCGCCGGCGCTCATGAAACACATTCGGTGGGAAGGCGGGATCCTTCTTGGGGTGCTGGCCCTTCTAACGGTTACGGTGTTTCATCCCTCGGGCCGGCTCCTGGGCTATGGGAGCGCCTTTCTCGGGGCCTTGGCGTTGTACGGCGCTTTTTCACCGGCCTTGCCGTACTCGGATGAAGACGCCCTCTACCCCGAGACGCCGTTCATCGAAGCCCTGCATCGCACAGGCGAACGCGTGGGAGGCAACGAAGCCTTGCGACAGTGGCCCTTGGCTGGTAACCGCATTCCACAGACCTTGGGCGGCGAGTGGATGACCCTACGGCGACAGACGGCCTTTGCCGAACGCGTGAACGAGGATCCGTTGCTCCTTCGGCGGACGGGAAGCGGTTCGCTTCTTCTTACCAAGAGTGAAATCCAGGGGGCTTTCATGCCCGTGCGGCCTCTGCTGGAAATCGAGCATGTGTTTTCTTCTGGCGCCATCTTGTTCAACGACCTTCAGGCGCCATCCCGCGCACGCGTGGTCTACCGCGTCCGGGCTGTGACAGGATTTGATCCGGAGCTGTTGAGTTCGGCAGAGGCCCCCACGGCCGAATACGCCAGACCTTTACCGGCCTCACGCGATAGCGCGCCTACCCCTGCGACAATAACGCAAGAAGGTCACGATCGGGTAGTGGTTGATGTGCCGGAAACACCTTCGCCGGGCATCCTCGTCTTGGCGGATACATGGTATCCCGGGTGGCGGGCGACGGTGAATGGACAACCTGCCGCTGTTTTTCCCGTCGACGGTATATTTCGTGGTGTGGTCTTGCCGGACGAAGGCCCTCATCGCGTCGTTTTTCGCTATGCCCCGCGATCCTTTCAAGCTGGCCTCGGTCTAAGCGGGCTCGCTGTGCTTATCACCTTGGGCGGCGTGTTCGCGATGCGCCGGCGCAAGCAAGCATAACCCGCCAATACTTTCCGGTTTTTCGAGTTGCCGTTCGCGCCGTATTGTCGGCGCCGTTCTTCCATGAAGCCTGTTGCGCTACTGGTGGGCTTGTGCTATCTTCAATGCGGCATTGGCAGGCCGCCAAGAGTCATACACTAATCGCGGAAGCAACAAACGAGAGGAGATCTGTAGCGTGCGTTATTCCATCATGCTCATTGCGGCGGGAGTGATTGTGACAGCTGGGGCAGGGGCCGCGGCTTACGAAGGCGAACCTTTGGTGATCTTGGACACCGATATGCGGGGGGACTGCGATGACGCCGGCGCCCTGGCCATGCTGAACGCCTTGGCGGACAGAGGCGAATGCGAGATCCTGGGCGTGATGGCCAGCACTACCGGCCCGCACGTCGCCTCGACTATTGATGCGATTAACACGTTTTATGGCCGGCCGGACCTGCCGGTGGGTCTTGTGGCGGGTGATCACACGCGAGGCGGCGATGACTACGCACCGGTGGTGGGGGATTCCAACCGGTTCCCAAGCACCGTAACCAACGAGACGGCGGAAGACAGCGCGGCGCTCTACCGGCGGTTGTTGCATGAAGCTCCGGACAACAGCGTCAAGATCGTGGTCATTGGCGGCCAGCCTTGTCTGTATCAATTCTTGCAGACGGAGGCGGACCACGAAGGAGACGGCATCGACAGGACGGGGTTCGAGTTGGCCGAGGAAAAAGTCCAGGAACTCGTGCTGATGGCGGGCAACTTCGAGGATTCCGGCCACACGGAGTGGAATATCACGCTCCATATTCCGGGCGCGCAACTCGTGGCCGAGGAGTGGCCGGGTCCTATTGTGTATTCCGGCTATGAAATTGGACGGGTGATTGAGACGGGTGGCGCCTTGAGCAATCCCGAAACCAATCCCGTGGCCATGAGCTACAAGCTGTATGGCGGTACGGAAGGCGGAAGTGGCGTCGTTGGTGATCGCTCGAGTTGGGATCTAGCAGCAGTGTACTACGCCGTGGGGGGCCTTGAACACGAAGGCGAACCTATCTGGTCGCTGAGCGGCCCTGTAGATGTACGCTTTGACGACGACGGCCGGACCCGCTTCGAAGAGAATCCGGATTCGGACCGGCGCTATAAGATTCAAGAAATGTCGATCGAGGCAACCGAAGACATCATCGAAGAACTCATGACGCAGCCGCCCCGCATGGGCGTGGAGCTGACGGAGCCGGCCCAAGGCGCCGCCTACGCCGTGGGCGATACCGTGGCGTTGGAGGCGGGCATCACCGAGCGGGAACTGACGGCTGAGCGCGTCGAGTTTCTCTTGAATGGCGAGACGGTGGCGGAATCGGACAGCGCGCCCCATGAAGCCGAGTGGGAAGCGGAGGCGGCGGGGGACTACCATGTGCAGGCGCGGGTTCACGCTGGCGACGGCGCCCGGTTTTACAGTGACGTGACGCCGCTGTCCGTTATCGAACCGGAAGAGCAACTGGGCGGAAACCAAGCGGATCCTTTAGTGAATTTGGCGCTGCTGCCAGATGCCGACTTAAGCGGGAGCGTCGAGCAAGGCGGCCGAGGACAGCCCATTGAGATCCTCTACAATCCTATCGAAGAGGCGTATCACATCCCGGGCACATGGAATGAGTATGGCGTGGGATTCGAGGAAGACCTCGGGATAGTGGACGAGGATGACGCCTTTTACTGGCAAGTTGAATGGGATTCGCCCAAAAACTTTAACTATCTCACGTTTGGCGGGACCTATCCCAACCAGCCTCAACCGTTTACCATGTGGAAGGTGGAATACCGGCGGGATGGGGAGTGGCGCACCCTGCGTGAAGGCCAAGGGGGATGGATCAACACGGGCATCTTCGTTTGGGGCCGGGAAGATGGGCCCGTGATTTCGGGGGACGCCGTGCGGGTTAGCGCGTTCTCGGATGGCGAACACCCCCTTTGGAGCATACACCTGCGCGGCCGGGGCGGCGTTTCGGCGGGCGAGGACGATAGCGACACCGAACCCAAGGCGAGCCTGATACTGTACAAGTGAGGAAGGCCGGCGGCTCCATGAAGGGCATCCTGCTGCTCGTGAGGGCGCGAGCGGGGAGTGTCCCGCGGAGAGCAGCGGTTTGGCGGCGGTTTGATATACGCTGCCGCGCGGGGTATCCTGCGGATCAGTGGAACCAGGCGCGCCGGACCAATCCGGCGCGTCAAATTAAGGCATATGTTAAACAGGAAAGGAGAGACGTTAGATGGCTACGCGGTGTTTGTTTGTTTGCGTGATGGCCCTTGGCTTCGTGATGGCGCCCGCCATGGGGGAAGAACCGCCCGAGTTGAGCGGGGATGGGTGGATTTCGCTGTTCAACGGGGAGGACCTCTCAGGCTGGGAAGGGCCGGAGAATGGACCTTGGGCGGTGGTGGACGGAGCTATCGACTGCGATCCCGCCCGAGCCCCCGGCGTAGGCGGCAGCCTGTGGAGCGAGGACGAGTATGGTGACATGCTTCTTTATGTCGAGTGGCGCTTGACCGACGCTCCGACCACTGAAGAGCGTCCGCTTATCGCTCCCGATGGCGACTATGTAACGGACGAGGATGGCGAGGTGGAGACCGTCGAGACACCCAATGCCGATTCGGGCATCTACTTGCGCGGTCAGTCGAAAGCGCAGTTAAACCTGTGGAATTGGCCCGTCGGCTCGGGCGAAGTGTGGGGATACCGCACGGACGGGGATATGCCCGGCGAAGTGCGCGCCGGCGTCACGCCCCGCGTGCGCGCGGACAACGAGATCGGCGAATGGAACACCTTTGTCATCAGCATGATCGGCGACCGGCTCTCCGCGATTTTGAACGGCGAAGTGGTTCTGGATCATGCTCAACTCCCCGGCGTCGCCGAGGAAGGCCCCATCGCGCTCCAGTATCACGGCGGCTACGACGAAGAGGCGGAGGAGTATGCTCCCGCCACGAGCTTGGTTCAGTTCCGTAATATCTACGTCCAACCCCTGGATTAGGGTCAGGGTAGGCCTTTGCGTTAAATGCGGGTTGAGCAAGACCGTAGTGTCCCGCCTCAACCCGCCTCTTTTTGTTCAGTTCCTCAACCCCAAGGCCTCAAGCACCTCTTCATCGGGGGAAACCGCGTCGTTCTCGCGTTGCGCCACACGGAATCCGCCCCTGTAGTCCCACATGGCCCATCCGATGCCATGATCTTCAAGGGCCTGCCGGAGCGCCGTGAGCCAGCGGAGCCCATCTTCCCGGGGAACCCGCGCATGGTAAATGCCGAACTCGTTGCAGGTCAGGCGCA
>JBKHFO010000162.1:0-8010 GCA_046540175.1 Candidatus Hydrogenedentota bacterium | reverse complement strand
GCATGTCCCCGGCCTGATCGCGTTGAGCGCCATGGAACGGGAATTGTCCGGCATTCTGGGTCACAAGGCGGACATGCGCACGCCCGGCGATTTGAGCCGGTACTTCCGCGATAAGGTCGTACAAGAAGCAGTTGTTCAATATGCTGCTTGATTCCGACGAGACCCGGCTTAGGCATATGGTAGAGGCGGCTCGGGAAGCGGTGAGCTATGTGGAAGGGATTACCCGGCATCAATTCGATTCAGAGCGCCCGCTTCAGCATTCGGTAATCCGTTGTATTGAGATCATCGGAGAAGCGGCTTCCCGCCTTACGCCGGAATTGCGGGAAGCCACTCCCGGTATACCTTGGACCGACATCATTGGCATGCGCAACCGAATTGTCCATGCCTATTTCGATATTGACCTGGACATAATTTGGCAAACAGTGCGTCACGAACTTCCTGCGATGTTGCCGCGGCTTGAAGCGCTCCTCCCGCAGGGGAAGGACTAGTTGTACACACGGGGTGGCAGTGTTTCCAGGGGGGGCGCTCGCACGCTATCGCCTGCGGGCTCAACCCCTGGCTAGCAGCTGTCATCCCTGCCGGGATGGATTTGCTTGCTGTCCTTGTAACACAGGTCACGTAATTGATGTCGCGTGCGCGCCCGTCATGGCCCATATCTGTTTTGAATTGCTGTGAAAAGAGTCTAATCTTGCATATCCGATTACAAGACAGTCCGCGTCTTCTTTCTTGGCGTCGTCTGTAGAGGCCTTTGATGCAAAAAGCCTCCGACGTATCGGTTTATCTCCAGCTTCTCCTCGCGATGCTATTCTTCGGATTAAGCTTCGTGTTCACCTCGTTTTCGTTGCGATTCCTCCCGCCGGTCACGCTTATCGTGGCGCGGCTGATTATATCCACCATCATGTTGCTTGTGTTTTCCCGCCTGAGCGTAGTCACACGCATCGTAGGAAAGCTGCAACGTCCCGCCCGGGGTAACGTACGGCTCTTCGTACTCGTTGCCCTGTTCCAGCCGTTTCTCTACTTTTTGGCGGAGAACACCGGTATGCTGTACGCCTCGCCGGCCATAGCCTCGATCGTTGTCGGAACGATTCCGGTGGCAACCCCTCTGTTTGCCTGGCTGCTTATTCGGGAACACATCGAGGTTCCAACCGTGATCGGAGCGGTGCTGAGCTTCACCGGCGTCCTTTTCCTGGTCCTGGCCGATGCAGAAGCGACGGGCGCGGATCCGTTGGGCGTCGTGCTCGTTGCGGGGGCGGTGCTTGCGGCAGTTGGCTATTCGATCACACTGCGTATGCTTCCCGCACACTACAGCGCGCTGACCGTCGTCACCTGGCAGAATATGTTTGGCTTTCTGTTCTTTCTGCCGCTCTTCTTCGGCCTCGATTTTGCCCGTCTCGCGCCGAGGCTCGCGGAAGTCGAAGGAAGCGTTTCCGGCGGCGGCCTGCCGCCTGCGCTGGCCCTTGCCGGCGCGCTTTTGTTTCTCGGCATCTTCCCTTCGAGTCTCAGTTTCATTTTCCTGAGCCGTGGTATCCGCACGCTTGGCGCCACGCGGGCGAACGTGATGACGAATCTCGTGCCGGTATTCACCGCGCTTTTCAGCGCCCTCGTGCTCGGCGAACGGATAACGCTTGCCACGGTCGCGGGAATGGCGATTGTTATTGCGGGGGTCTTACTGAGTCAGATTACACGACTGCGCCGAAGCATGGGGGGAGCCCCGATTCGTAATCCATGATCCGGGCCCTCGTGTTCGCAAAACAGACTGGCGCCGCTGTGTCCGCGCCGCGGATGGTTACAGCCGCAACTCCTTCGCGTACGCGATCGCGTTCTGGAACACGGCAAGGCCTGCGCCATCGGCGGTGGGGGCGGGGCTTGGATCACGGGTCCAGAGAGGGTGGTTCGTGCGGGTCATATGCGCCTCGGGATGCGGCATGAGCCCAAGCACGCGACCGGAGGGATCGCAAATACCGGCGATATCACCGAAGGAGCCGTTGGGATTGGCGGGATACGCGCCCCCCGCAAATTCGCCATTGGCGGCGGCATACCGCAAGACCACTTGACCTTTCCGTTGGAGTTCTTTCCCGGCCTCCTCGCTGGCCGGCATGAACTTGCCTTCGCCATGGCGCACGGGCAACTCCAGCCGCTCTATCCCCCGCAACCACACACTCGGCGAATCCGCGTTCACGGCCAAATTCACCCAGCGATCTTCAAAGCGGGCGGAGGCGTTATGCGTAACGGTGGCTTCCTGGAGCATTTCGCCGCGGGTGTAGGGCAAGAGCCCCATCTTCACAAGCACCTGAAACCCGTTGCAGATCCCCACAATGAGCTTGCCAGAATCCACAAAGGCCCGCAAGTGGTCCCCCAGCCCATACCGCAAGCGATTGGCCAACACGCGGCCGGAGGCGATGTCGTCGCCGAAGGAGAATCCACCGGGTGCGGCGAAGATCGCGTAGTGCTCCAGTTGGCCGGGGGCGGCGATAAGGTCGTTGAGGTGGACCCGATCCGCCTGCGCGCCGCATCGTTCGAAGGCGTACGCGGTTTCCCTGTCGCAATTGATCCCGAAGCCCGTAAGTATAAGTGCGCGGACAGCCATGGCCTACCACTCCAACGGCCGTTGCCAGGCCGCCTTTAGTTCGTCCAACGATTCGTCAAGCCCCGCGCCGCCAGGCAGATTCAATCTCAGCATGGGCTCCGCCGTCACCTCGCCCACGCGGTAACAGGGCAGTCCCTCGAAATGGGTTTCGAACGCGCTTGTGTGATTCGGCGCCACGGTCACCACGAAGCGGCTTTGCGATTCGCTGAAGAGCACCACTTCCGGCCGCTCGATGCCGAGTCCCGAGAGGTCCGCGTCCATGCCGTATCCCCCCGCGAAGGCTGTTTCCGCCAAGGCCGCCCCGAGGCCGCCGTCGCTGCAATCATGGCACGACGCCACGCACCCCGCCTTCATGGCGCCTTCGAGCGCTTGGTACAACGCCCATGCCCGCGACGCATCCACCGTGGGCACGGACTCGCCCACCTGGCCCTTCAAGGCAAGGTATTCGCTCCCGCCCAACTCGGCCTTGGTTTCCCCAACCACATAGACGGCGTGGCCGGGGTCCTTCACGTCCATGGAGATGGCTTTCGTAGCGTCCTGCATGATCGAAACCGCCGTGAACAGCACCGTGGGCGGAATCGATATGCGCGTGTCGCCGATGCGGTAATCGTTCTTCATGCTGTCCTTCCCGCTGATGAGCGGAACGCGGTAGGCCACGCACAGCTCGCGCAAGGCCTCGCAACACCGTACGAGTTGTCCGAGCTTATGCTGGCCGTCGGGCGTCTTTTCGCTTTCCACGGGATCGGGCCAGCAGAAGTTGTCGAGACCGGCTATCCGATCCAGCGGCGCGCCCACGCACAGGAGATTGCGCACGGCCTCGTCCACGGAGGCCGCCATCATCCAGTAGGTGTCGATGTCGCTATACTTCGGACAGAGCCCGCACGCCACGGCGATGCCCCGGTTCGAGCCGTATACGGGACGAATCACCGCCGCGTTGCCTGGTCCGTCGCACGCCACGCCCTGGAAAGGTTTGAGCACGCTTTGCCCCTGGACCTCATGGTCGTACATGCGCACAAGGCTTTCCTTGCTGCACACGTTGAGACTGCCAAGCACTTCCTTCAGGGCGCGGGCGAGATCCGGTTCATCCACCAAGACTTCCGGTTCAAGGTTCGGCGGCTCCCAGTAGGCCTTGAGATCCATGGGCGGCAACCCTTTGTGGAGAAACTCCATGTCCAAGGCGCCAATGCAGCGCCCCTCGTAATGGGTCTCCAGGCGGCCGGAATCCGTGAAGCTGCCGATGGCCGTGGCCTCCACCCCCCGGCGCCGGGCAAGCTCAAGAAAGGCGTCCACGTTTTCGGGGGGCACGGCGAGGGTCATGCGCTCCTGGGCCTCGCTCAGAAAGATCTCCCACGGCGCGAGGCCAGGATACTTGAGAGGCGCCTTGTCCAGGTGCACCTCGCAGCCCCCCGCTTCTCTCGCCATCTCCCCCACGCTCGACGACAGGCCACCCGCGCCATTATCGGTGATGCTGTTGTAGAGCCCGCGATCCCGCGCTTCGAGTAGGAAATCCGCCATCTTCTTCTGGGTGATTGGGTCGCCGATCTGCACCGCCGTGGCGGGCGAACCCTCGTGCAGCTCCTCGGACGAAAACGTGGCGCCGTGAATGCCGTCCTTCCCAATGCGGCCGCCGCACATGACAATCGCGTCGCCGGGTTTGGCCGCCTTTTCGTGGCTGGGCCGTCCCGCCACTTCGACCGGTATCAGCCCGCCCGTGCCGCAAAACACCAGCGGCTTGCCCAGGAACCGTTCGTGGAAAACGATGGCGCCGTTGACCGTCGGGATGCCGCTCTGGTTTCCGCCGTCTTGCACGCCCTGATGGACGCCACGCAAGACCCGCCGGGGATGGAACAGCCTTGGCGGAATATCCCCTTCCCAATAGGGCGAGGCGAAGCAGAACACGTCCGTATTGAACACGCAGCGGCAGCCCATCCCCGCGCCGATGATGTCGCGATTGACCCCCACGATGCCCGTGATGGCGCCCCCGTAAGGATCCAAGGCGGAGGGGCTGTTATGGGTCTCGGCCTTGAGCGCGAAGTTGTAGTTTTCATCGAAGCGGATGATGCCGGCGTTATCGTGAAACACGCTCACCAGCCAGTCCACGCCGTTCTGCCCGGCTTGTTCCGTCGCGGCCTTCACGAAGGAATCAAAGAGGCTGTGAATGCTTTCGTTACGGCCATCGCTGTCGGTATAGGTGATGCGGGCGTTAAAAATCTTGTGTTTGCAGTGCTCGGACCAGGTCTGCGCCAGGATTTCGAGTTCAATGTCGGTAGGCTTTGCCGGCAATCCCCGCGCTTCCCTCGCGCGCTTGGTTTCTTCGCGGCTGTAGTACGCGTGAATCGCCCTTAACTCTGGTAATTCCAGCGCCAGCATGCGGTCGCGGCTCAAAGCCATGAGCCCTTCGTCATCGAGGTCCAGCGAAATCGCCTCGACTTCGGGAGAGCTGACATCGGTAACGTGAGGCAGGTCAAGAAGTGGCGCATCGCCATGCGCCCGCATCTCGTCCGCGGATTTGATCACCCAGCGTTGAATCAGCTCGTTCGCCAAAAGGTCCCGTGCTATACGCGTGCAGGTCTTCTCGTCCGCCACCCCTTTCACGGCATACTGGGTGGACTTGAACACGCTTTCGCCCGCATTCAAGGGCCGGGCCAACGTATCGGCGATCCCCTCCGCGGCGGTCCGGCCCACATTGTCCGTCACGCCGGGCCGGTAGCCGGCCTCGATAAGATAATCGTAGTCCCGGGCGAGCGATTCGTCCGCCGCCGACGTTTGGATGACGGCATCCGTGAACAACTCCGTCCGGACGCGTTCAATTTCGTCTCCGTCCAACGCGGCGTCAATCGTATAGACATCAATGATGCGGATGGGCCCCGTCGTTATGCCCAAGTCTTCCGCGATCTGGTTCCGAAGCGCCTCTCCCGCGGGGTCCGGCAGCTCCGGTTTCATTGCTACCTCAATCCGGTGCGCCATAACGAACCCGTCCCTTGTACTGAACCTTCTTTTCGCCCTTGACCACGCGCCCAATCACCTTGGGCTCCTCGCACGCCTGGGTCAGAGCGTCCAACGCCTTGTCGGCCTGCTCCTCGCTCACAATGACTAAGTAGCCAATCCCCATGTTGAAGGCGTGCAACATCTCGGCCTCGTCCACGTTGCCGGCGTCTTGCAGAAACTTAAACACTGCCGGCGTTTCCCATGAACCAAGCTTAACCTCCGCTCCGCAGTCATCAGGCAAAACCCGCGGCAGATTATCGGTTATCCCCCCGCCCGTCACGTGCGCCATGCCCTTTATGGTGACGATGCGCATGAGCAGTTGAATCACCTTGGCGTAGCTGCGGTGCGGTTCGAGCAGCGCGTCCCCGACGGTCCGGCCGGTGCCAGGCATCTCATCGGTGCACGCAAGCCCCGCCATGTCGAAACAGATGCGCCGCGCCAGCGTGAAGCCATTGGTATGCAGACCCGAGGACGCCAACCCAATGACCACATCGCCCTCGCCGATAGTCGTTCCGTCGATGATCTTCTTGCGGTCCACGACCCCGACAATACAGCCCGCGAGATCATACTCATTGTCTTTGTAGACATCCCCCATTTCGGCCATCTCGCCGCCCACCAGGGCGCATCCCGCGTAACGGCATCCCCGCGCCACGCCCCGAATCATGTCCGTGACAATATCGGGGTCGAGGTTGTTGCAGGCGAGATAATCCTGAAAGAATAGCGGCCGCGCCCCTTGCACCAGGATATCGTTCACGCAATGGGCGACCAGGTCAATGCCTATGGTGTCATATTTCTGTACGAGCAAGGCGATCTTGAGCTTCGTGCCCACGCCGTCAATGCTTGACACGAGCACGGGCTCTTCCAGATGCGATGTGTCCAAGCTGTACATCGCGCCGAAGCTGCCGATATCCCGCAATACCCGCTCGTTATAGGTCTCTCGGACTATTTTGCCGATGTTCCGCACCACTTGATTGGCGGCGTCTATGTTGACGCCCGCCTGGCGGTAGTCCATGCTCTTGCTTTCGTCCGTCATGTAATCTCCCGCGCCGTGTTATCCGGCGCCGCCCGCGGCGATTCCGTCTTAATCACCCCAAGGGCGGCTCGATCGCCGAATCGCCGGATAAGACGGTGTGCCAGGTGTTTACATCCCCCGGCCCTTCGGGCCACCCCCTTCAAAGGGGGAATAATTCGTACCGCCGGCATCTTGCCGGCACATAGGCCGCCTGAAAGGTGGCGATATCGTCCCCTTTTGAACGCGATCAAGGGGGTGTTTCCGCTTATTCCCTCTTTGAGCGTGATCAAGGGGGATGTTTCCGCTTAATTCCCCCTTTGAAGGGGGATCAAGGGGGATGTTGTTCCAAGGAGCGGCGTTCTTATCCGCCAATTGGGGCGATCGCGCCCGTTTGACAATCCCCGCCAAACACCAAATTGTTCGCGCGCCACTAGCTTACCCCCTGGACTTGCGATAAGTCAAATGATATTCTATGATAGAAGCTATAAGGAATTCTTATAATGACCTTTGAAGCCCTGCGATGCTTTTGCGCCGTCGCCGAGGAAGGCAGCTTCCGCGCCGCCGCCCGCCGCCTTGCGCGATCCCAGCCGGCCGTGAGCCAGCAGATTCGCGCGCTGGAGGATGAACTCGGCCAACGGCTCCTGGATCGCCGCAGACACGTATTGACCCCGGCAGGCGAACTGCTTTATGAACGGGGACGGCGCGTGGTGCATGACGTGGCGGGCATCGCGCGCGAAGTGGCGGACCTCGCCGAGCGTCCGGACGTGGAGTTGCGCGTGGGCACAAGCGACACCGTGGCATTATACATGCTGCCCGCGTGTGTCCGCGCCTTCACGCGGCGCAACCCAAACACCCGGCTGGTCATCGTCAACCGTTCCTCGCTGGCGTTGGGGGACCAAGTGCTGCGGGGGGAGTTGGACATGGCCGTGGTCACCTTGCCCGCGTCGAAAGACGCGTTTGAATCGCAGGAGTTATTCGTGCAAGAGTTCGCGGCGGTGGTCCCGGCGGATCACCCCCTTGCGCGGAAACGGCGCGTGAATCTCCGCTATTTGAAGAGCGAACCTTTTCTCATGCTGGACGCGGCCACCCGGACCGGCACGGCGCTTGTGCGTCATTTCGAGAAAGCGGGCTTCGAGCCGCAGGCCGTGCTGGACAGCGGAAGCTTCGAGGTCATCAAACGCTACGTCAGCGAAGGCATCGGCGTATCCATTTTGCCGCGCGCCGTTGTAACCGGCCGCGACGAAGGCGTCGCCTGTCTTGATGTCCCCGGTCTGCCCGCTCTCCCAATCGGAGCAATCTGGCGGCGCGGCGGGTATATGTCCCGTTCAGCCAGGCTTTTTCTGGAATTGTTGCAGACCCCCGGCATTCTGCCGGAGGCGAGTCCACAGTAAGTGAAGAAATCGGGCCTCGGCGCCGTCTAATA
>JBKHFO010000161.1:0-8011 GCA_046540175.1 Candidatus Hydrogenedentota bacterium | reverse complement strand
GACGAGACTGGAGAATCCCGTTTCGATTTCGTGGCTGCGCATGAAGCGGGGGCCCGCTTCCCATTGAATGTGGGTGGGCGGTCCCACTTCTTCGTCGTTAGACGCGCCCACGTTCCCGGCGTTGTAGCGGTGATGCGACCAGCCGTCAATCGTAGCGGGCCATGGTTTGACCTCTTCCCGCCAGCCATCTTCTTCTCGAATATAGGCAACGCCGCCTGGCGCGAGCACGCGCATAATCTCGTCCACGTTGGCTTCTTTCTCGGCTGGTTCCCAGAAGAGTACATTCACAAGATTATTCGTGTAGGGCAGGGTATCGCCATCCCAGTGCTTGAACGTCAGTTCGCCACTGACCCCAAGCTCCCGCGCGCGTTTTCGAGCGTTGTCAAGCGCTTCACGATCCTCATCCAACCCCTGAACGACAAACGGCTTTTCGGCCTTAACCGCCAGAGCCGCGCTTTTCTCGCCGGCCCCACATCCCACGTGAACAACGAGGCCCCCGTGCGTTCCGTTTCCTTTAAGCAATGTCTGCATCCGGGACCCTTCAACATGGAGCGCGTCTACTTCGCCGCAAGCCGCCGCGGATAGGGCCATGCAGGCGGCCACGAGGGATGATGCAAAAACAAGCGCTAAAAGATGTGATTGTGATTTCATGGCTCGTTACTCCTTATGGGGCGGGTACATTTAATGGTTTTATTATTCAATAAAGAGGATAATTACAAAAACTTTACTATAAGTTTAACGGAGCAGTTTTGATTCTACTACTTTTGTTCTAGGGGAACAAGGGGGCGAATCAAGCCGGCCAACATCTTAGCTGGAGACGGCATGATTCCGCCCCGTAAACAGCTTTTGAAAAACCGCTGTTCATCCGACTTGGCCAGGTTGGATTCGCCACCAGAATTATGATACGTTTTGTTCATTAACAAAAAAACGTCTGACCGTGGCGCTAAGGGACTTCCCTGCCATCCGTATACCCGGACATCACGCCTCCAGCCCCGGCGGCCCCGCCTCCAGGGGACGCTTTTTGTTTACTCGGGCTTCCTTTAACCGGTGTCACGGCGGCGCCGCGCGGAAAGGTCGCGATATCCCCTGACACACAGGCATTTTCGAACTCTCGCAAGCGGGTGAGGTGGCGCCCGCTGTTCTGGAAGGGTGGAAAAACCATATGATTCGCTCACGCATTGTTGGCACGGGCCAATGTTTGCCGGAAAAGATTCTCACCAATCATGACCTTGAGAAGATGATGGACACGTCGGACGAGTGGATTCGCCAGCGCACGGGCATTGGCCAGCGCCATGTGGCGGCCCCGGGGCAAGGGGCGTCCGATCTGGGCGCTCCCGCGGCGCGCGAGGCGCTGGAGAATGCGGGCGTCGAGCCCGGCGAGGTGGATTTCATCGTGTGTTGCACCACCACGCCGGACTATCTTTTTCCGGCCACGGCATGTCTGATTCAGGACAAGATTGGCGCGAAGCAAGCGGCCGCCTTCGACGTGAGCGCGGCGTGCTCCGCCTTTGTGTACGGCCTAGCCACGGCGGACGCGTTCATCCGGTGCGGCATGTACAAGACCGTGGTGGTTGTCGGGGCCGAGGTCCTCACGAACAGGCTCAATTGGAAACGGCGCGATACCTCCGTGCTCTTCGGCGACGGCGCCGGGGCGGTTGTGTTGCGAGCGGAAGAGGACAAGGGCCACGGGGTGCTCACCACGTACTTGGGGGCTGACGGGGCGTATAATGATATCCTGATGGTTCCGGGAGGGGGGTCGGTGAAACCGTTTGGGGACTCACCCGACGATGAAGACCGGATAGGGATATTCATGAAAGGTCCCGAGTTGTTCCGGCAAGCCGTGGCCGCGTTTTCCTTGGCCGCCGAGAAGGCGCTGGAGAATACCGGCGTTACCGTGGAGGATCTCGACCTTTTTGTTCCGCATCAGGCCAATACGCGCATCATATACAGCGCCGCCGATCGCCTGGGGCTGGATCGCGGCAAGGTGTATCTCAACATTGAACGGGTGGGGAACACCACGGCCGCGAGTATCCCGCTTGCCATGGACGACGCTGTGAAGGAGGGCCGCATAAAGCCCGGCAGCCACGTGTTGCTTGCGGCGTTCGGCGCCGGGCTCACCTGGGCGTCGGCGCTGGTGCGGTGGTAGCCCGGCCGGAGACCAGACGAGAACAGAACCACGGAATACACCGAATATACGGAAAAGAGGTGCGCGAGACTCATGGCGGGGTTGCTGTACGAGCGGGAGAGTTTTGGCATTCGGGGGGCGATATTCGAGGTCTATCGCGAGATGGGCAGTGGTTTTGTGGAGTCCGTGTATCAAGAGTGCTTGGAACGGGAGCTTTCGCATCGTGGAATTCCGTTTGCGGCTCAGCCGGAATTGCGCCTTAGCTACAAGAAGGCGCCCTTGAGGCAGACATATAGGCCGGATATTGTTTGCCATGACAAGATTATTTTGGAGTTGAAAGCGGTAAGCGCCTTGGGCGATGAGCACCGGGCGCAGGTCATGAACTATCTCAGGGCGGCCAGCATGCGGTTGGCTTTCTTGGTCAACTTTGGGCGCCACCATGGAGTGGAGATTGAACGCATTGTCCTATGAAGAATGAGCATAACTGAATTCACGAACCGTCCGCCGGGATTCGAGTTCCGTGTGTTCAGTGTATTCCGTGGTTATTTCCCTCCGGGGTTTGTTAACAAGAGAAAGGAAAAACTGTTATGAGCAGCACTGAAAACTCCACCACCAAAGAGCAAGAGATGGGCGGTGGTTCGGCTTCCCGGGCCCATTCCAGCATCGTGACGGAAGGTGTGAACCGGGCCGCAAGCCGGGCCATGCTCCACGCCGTGGGCTTCAGCGACGAAGACTTCAAAAAGAACCAGATCGGTATTGCTTCAACGTGGAGCATGGTGACCCCGTGTAACATGCACATCGATCAATTGGCCGCCGATGCGCAGGCTGGCGTGGACGAGGCGGGCGGCAAGGGGGTGACCTTCGGGACCATCACGGTGTCCGACGGCATCTCCATGGGATCGGAGGGCATGAAGTACTCGCTCGTGAGCCGGGAAGTCATCGCTGATTCCATTGAAACGGTGGTGGGTTGCGAAGGGTTCGACGGCCTGGTCGCCATCGGCGGGTGCGACAAGAACATGCCGGGCTGCCTCATGGCCATGGGCCGGTTGAATCGTCCCGCCGTCTTTGTCTATGGCGGGACCATCCTGCCTGGCTGCTATCAGGGCAAGGACGTGGACATCGTGTCCGTCTTCGAGGCCGTGGGCAAGCGAACCAAGGGCGAGATCAGCGACGAGGAACTCAAGGAGATCGAGGCGTGCGCCATTCCGGGCGCGGGGTCGTGCGGCGGCATGTACACGGCGAACACCATGGCTTCGGCGATCGAGGCCCTGGGCATGAGCTTGCCCAACAGCTCGGCGCAGGCCGCCATCTCGGAGGAGAAGAAGGACGATTGCCGCCGGGCGGGCGAGGCCGTGCTCCAACTCATTGAGAAAGGCATCCGGCCGCGCGATATCATGACGCGGGAGGCCTTCCTGAACGCCATTACCGTGGTCACCGCTCTGGGCGGCTCCACCAACGCCGTGCTCCATCTCTTGGCCATGGCCCACTCCGTGGATGTGGAGCTTGAACTTGATGACTTCACCCGGATCGGGAAGAAGGTCCCCGTTTTGGCCGACCTGAAGCCGAGCGGCCGTTTCGTGATGATGGAACTCGTCCGCATTGGTGGCGTCGTGCCGCTTATGAAGCAACTGCTCGACCGCGACCTGCTGTACGGCGATTGCCTTACCGTGACGGGGCAGACCCTGGCGGAGAACCTCGCGGATGCGCCCGCCTACCCTGACGATCAGGAGGTTATCCGTCCCTTCAGTGATCCCGTCAAATCCACAGGTCATCTTGTGGTGTTGTACGGTAATCTCGCTCCAACGGGAGCGGTCGCGAAGATTTCGGGCAAGGAAGGCACGCGCTTCACCGGCGAGGCGAAGGTCTTTGGTTCGGAGGAAGACGCTCTCGAGCGTATTCATGATGGGACCATCACGAAGGGCCATGTCATTGTCATCCGCTACGAAGGGCCGAAGGGCGGACCCGGCATGCGCGAGATGCTGGCCCCCACCTCCGCTGTCATGGGCCGGGGCTTGGGCAAGGACGTCGCGCTAATCACGGATGGCCGTTTCTCGGGCGGAAGTCACGGCTTCGTGGTGGGGCATATCACGCCTGAGGCGCAAGCCGGGGGACCGTTGGCCATTGTCCAAGACGGCGACACCATCACCATCGACGCCGAGGCGCGAACCCTCGTACTCGACATCCCGGAAGAGGATATCGTCAAGCGCTTGGCGAATTGGAAGACGCCCGCGCCCCGCTACACCCGCGGCGTCTTAGCCAAATACGCCAGCCACGTCGCCTCCGCCTCGGAAGGCGCGGTTACGGACAAGGACCTGCCTCTCTGATCAGGGACCGGGACGCCGCGCATGGGAGTTTGAAGTGATGACTGAAAAGGAACTGCCCGTCCGGTTTGCGCCGCAAGGGCGGACGGTGGATGTCTTGCTGGGCACCAAGGTGCTGGAAGCCGCCGCCCGCGCGGGCATCGCGATACGTACGCCGTGCGGCTCCCAGGGCACCTGCGGTAAGTGCCGGGTCATCGTCCGGGAAGGCGCCGGTCCGGTTACGGATGCCGAACGGGAAGCATTGACGGAAGAAGAACTCGACGGCGGGATGGCGTTGGCCTGCCAGCGGACCATTGAGGCTCCGGCCACGGTCGAAGTGCCGGAAAGCTCGGTGCTTGGCTCCTTTCATCAAATCCTTGAGGCCGCCGGGAAGCCGCTCGAACAGGGCTTGGCCGCTCCCGTCGCGAAAGTGTATAAGGAGCTTCCCGAGCCCACGCTTCAGGATGGGCTGCCCGACTTCGAGCGCCTGCAACGCGAAATCGGGCCAGCCGGCGTGGATGCCGATGTGTTGCCCACGCTGCCGGGTATCATGCGGGCGAGTGGGTTTAAGGGAACCGCTGTGCTGAGTGCGCCCGACGGAGAGGAAGCCGGCCGCCCCCGTCTTATTGATTGGGAGGCGGGGGACACGGCGGCCGCGTGTTACGCCGCCGCGTTCGACATCGGGACCACAACGCTGGGCGGGGTCTTGCTGGACTTGCACGAGGGCCGGGAGATCGCGGCGGCGAGCGTCATGAATCCGCAAACGGCCTTTGGCGATGATGTGTTGGCGCGCATTGTCCACGCGAGCAAGGGGCCGGCGGAGTTGAAAACCTCGCAGGAACTCGTGTTGGACGCCGTGAATGGTTTGCTGGAGGAGATGGTTCAGGACGCGGGCATTGCTCCGGGACGAATTTACACCGTCACCTTCGCGGGCAACACCACGATGCAACACCTGCTCATGGGGATAGAGCCGCGCGCGCTTGGCGAGGCCCCCTTCGCGCCCGTAACAGCATCCAGCATGACCATCCGGGCGGATGCGCTGGGTCTTAACGTTCATCCCCGCGCGGCGGTGTATGTGTTCCCCGTGATTGGCGGCTTCGTGGGCGGAGACACGGTCGCGGGAATTCTCTCGACCAACCTGGACGAAGCCGAGGAGCCCACCCTTCTTATCGACATCGGCACCAACGGGGAGATTGTGCTGTGGCATGAGGGCGGATTGATTGGCGCGAGCTGCGCCGCCGGCCCCGCCTTCGAGGGGGGACGCATCGGTCAAGGCATGCGGGCCACCACGGGCGCCATCGAGAAAGTTCTCGTCCAGGACGGCGACATCCACTGCAACGTTATCGGCAACACGCCGCCCGTGGGACTGTGCGGCTCGGCCCTTATTGACGCCACGGCGGAGTTGTTGCGTCTGGGCATCATCGGGTCCGAGGGCTCGATGGCTGGCCCGGATGACCTCCCGGATACGGTTCCTCCCGCTATTCGAGCCCGCATAGGTGAGGGAGGAGGCGGCTATTTTGAACTGGCTTCCGCGGAGGAATCGGGAGCGGGGGAGGCCATCGTCATCACGCGGAAAGACATCTCCGAACTGCAATTGGCCACCGGGGCCATCCGCGCCGGGATAACCATTCTACTGGAGCGCGCGGGGCTGGAGCCCATGGACTTGGAGCGCATCCACGTGGCGGGGGGCTTCGGCAATTTCATTCGCAGGAAGAACGCCCAGCGCATCGGATTGCTCCCCTGCGGGATCCCCCACAACCGGATCGGCTTTGTGGGCAACACGTCGTTGGCGGGCGCGCGTCTCGCCGCGGCGTCGCGTGAAGCCCGGCTACGCGCCTTCGCCCTGGCCCGGGAGACCCGCCACATTGAGTTATCGCAGGATCCCGATTTCCACGCGCGGTTCGTCGAGGGCATCTTCTTCCCTGCCGAGGAGGCCCTCGGTGGATAGGGCGGAGCCCCGGCCTTGAAGCCGCCGAACACCCCTTTGAAAGGGAATCACTCGTACCGCCGGTATCTTGCCGGCCCTGTGGCCGTAGAAGCGCTCCCGCACCGCGGCAAGATGCCGCGTCCACGTTTTGAAGAGGGGCCGGGGGATGTAAACGCGCGAGAAGAATCCGGCTCACGCCCGGTACAGGCTGTGTCCGATCCCCATGGCTTCGCGGCAACTTTCCACCGTATCCAAGGCCACCGGCGTGACTCTCGCGGCGTTTTCCCGCAGGAAATCCATCACGAATTCGTCCGTGTTGTCCGGGGCGTGAAATCCTTCAATGATGGGCTTGTTGAATGCGGTCACGTATTCGGCCAAGGTGGTCTTCAACTGGCCGTAAAACTTCTCTTTCCGCCGGTATTTCCCCACGAAATCCGTGTACACCTCCCACGGCGCGAGCAAATACAGGAGATGATACAGCGCCGCCACGCTTGGCGGCATTTGGGGAAGGACCGCCTCGGGCTCGTCGGACTCTGTCTCTAGCGGAAGCGGATCCGTGGTCGTGGGCACGCCCTTGATCTTCTTGAGGACGGTCTTCTGATCGTCAAGCAGGTCAAGGGTGTTGTTCTCACTCTTGCCCATCTTTTCTGAGCCATCGAGCCCGCGCACGCGGATGGCGTCCCGCGCGACCGGCGCCGGCGCCTTGAGCACCTCGCCGAAGCGGTGGTTGAAGCGCTCCGCGATGTCGATGGCCATCTCCACGTGCTGGCGCTGATCATCGCCCACGGGCACCTTGTCGGCCTTCACGATGAGAATGTCCGCCGCCATGAGCACGGGATACCCCAGCAGCCCATACGAGAGCGGATTGCCCTCCGGTTGACCGTCTGGGTTGGTCAGCTTGCTCATCTTGTCCTTGTATGTGGTGCCCCGTTCCAGAAAGCCGATGTTGGTGATCATGCCGAAGAGCAGGGTAAGCTCGGCTGTGCAGGGCAGATCGCTTTGCCGGTAGATGATGGACTTGCGGGGATCCAGGCCGCAGGCCACGTAGGTCCGCAGCATGTCCAGCGTGTGCCGCAAGAAATCCTCGCGCTCGCTGATGGTGGTGAGCGCGTGGTAATCGGCGATGAAGTAGTAGCACTGGTACCCTTGTTTTTGCAGGTCGATGAAGTGCTTGATCGCCCCGAAATAGTTGCCGTAATGCAACCGGCCCGTGGGCCGGACGCCAGAAAGAATAACTTCGTGATTGGTAGCCATAATCGCCTTTCAAACTAAAGAGGGAATCGCGTCGTAACCAGTGAACCAAGAAGACCAAGAGGATACCGAAGCGGCGAAGCCATTTCCAGATCCCCGGAGCCTTGATTCATCAATGTTTGTGAATAAGTCGATTTGCGTTGTGTTGGCCGTTATGGTACGCTTTTAGTGGAATCTGACCTAGGGCTTGACCCTACAGTAGGATTCCCCGGGCCCGCTCGCGGGCCCTTTCCAATTTTAGAGGGCTATTGTTGGTCCAAGTTAGTATCTTTTCATTCTAGAATTGTGGGTAGCACGGCTTCATCTTGTAAACCCTGTCCATTGCTCCTAATCGCCGGATGAGGAGCCTACGCCGGGGGGAGAACATCCCCCTTGATCCCCCTTCAAAGGGGGAATTGTGCGTGAAAG
>JBKHFO010000160.1:0-8038 GCA_046540175.1 Candidatus Hydrogenedentota bacterium | reverse complement strand
TATGGGGAATGCGTTCCAAGGGGCATGAGGTTGCCGTGGAGGCGCGAAGGCCGGGCGATCCAGCGGCGTGGGAAGCGGGGCGGCTAAAAGACTTCGACCCGCCGCTATCGGTGGGCTATCCCCGTGGCAAGGCGGGGCTTTACGGCGTTCGCGAGGCATTGTTGCGATCTTCCAGCGTGTTTCCCGGGCGCCGGCCGGGGGCGATAGCTAAACAGGTGCGCGCGGCGTTGCGGGTGAGTGAGTTGGCGTCGCGAATCGCACGCCACGAGTATGATGTGTTGATTAACCATTTTGGCTATGACAACGCGGTGAGCAGCGCCATCGCGTCCAGGCGGCTGGGAAGACCGTTCTTGCTTTGGATGCACGGGAGCGATTTCTATACCGTGCCTCATCGGAGTATCCGCTGGATTGACGCGCAGTGCGCGGGGGTAGTCGTTACCACGGCGTATGCGCAGGACTACGTGCGCTCGCTGGGGGTGAAGAGTCCTATCTTGCAGAGCAACCTGGGGATCGACCTGGATTTCTTCCAGCCTTCGGCTAATGTAGAGAAGGAGGACAAGCCGACGCTAGTGACGGTGGCCCGTCTGGGGCACAACAAGGCGCACCGGACATTGCTGCGCGTGTTCGCCCGGGTGGCGCAAGCGGAGTCCGCGGCGCAGTTATGGTTGGTGGGTGATGGGCCGAATTGGGGCGAACTCGAAGCGTACGCCCGGGAGTTGGGGGTGAGGGACAACATCGTGTTTTGCGGCAAGCTGCCGCGCGAAGATGTTCGGGAGCGGCTGCAACGGGCATGGATTAAGGCGCTGTTTAGCGAAAAGGAAGGCTTGGGGCTCGCTTTCATGGAGGCAATGGCGATGGGGTTGCCGTGTGTGGCCTCTAAAATCGGCGGCATACCGGAGGTTGTGGTTGACGGTGAGACGGGGTTTCTGGTGGATTGGACGATGGAAGAACCGGAGAAGATTGGCGCCGAGCGAATACTGTCGCTCCTTCGAGACGAACGCCTCCGGTCGGATATGGCCTCCCGGGCGATCCAGGAGGCGCGTGATCGCTTTGATGAACGGATGCATATAGAACGTCTCGACGGCTTGGCGCGCCGGATCGTCACGGATCATAAGGGATAGACTCGAAATGTCTGTAGACTTGTTATTGATTACATGGAACCGGCGCCACTATCTCGAAAAGACTATTGAATGTTTGTTAGATGATCCCACCGACTTTAATCTATACTGTTGGGACAATGGGTCAGAGGATGAAACACAAGATATCATTGCAAGCCTTGATGATCCCCGTGTCGTGAAGCGTCACATGTCGAAGGAGAATGTGGGGCAGGCGCCCGCATGCTTCTGGTTTTTTGAACGTGCGCAATCGGACTTTATCGGCAAGATTGACGATGATATACTTCTTTCCAAAGGCTGGATAACGCAGATCTCGCCTATGTTGCGGCGTCATCCAGAGTTTGGTTTGTTGGCGGGTTGGGTGTTTCAAGAAGAGGAATGGGATGAAGAAGCTGCTGCTCATAATATCGTGTCCGTGGGAGAGTATAGGGTGTTGCGAAGAATGGGCGTCCAAGGACATTCCTTCCTAGGCCGAAGAGAGTATGTTACAAAGTATGCGGTGGAGCCAAAAGGACATGGGCTGCCAGTTGATCAAACCCAGATGTCTCTTGATGGATTAATCAATGGTTATCCGCTCCCAATCATTTTCCTACATAATATGGATGACCCCCGATCTCCTTATTTCGCTTATCGTGATGCGGACGAGATTACTGGACAGGCGCCGTTGACCGCGCGGAAACACGGATTCAAAGATTATGATGAGTATGCCGCCTGGATTGCGGCAGATGCAAAGCGTACTCTGGAGTATCCCTTCGAACTGCGTTTGAAGAAAGCCGGGATTAGACGCGATAAGAGCTTAAAGGGACTTATGAAGAAGAAAATCCTTAGGTATTTTCCGTCCAGTTTGCCTTACCTATAGGTGCTTTCTTGTAAACCTCGCCATTGAGGTTAATCGGTATGGAGAATAAAGGGCTATGTCGGATAAAGTAACTAGTCGGGCGCGCGGCTACGTTCGCGCCAATGCCTCCACAGGCATTGACCAGCCGGATACCGGTCGGTGCATGACATGCTAGTTTCCGTCGCAATGTTCGGATGGATACCGGTGGTATTCATCCTGTTTGTGTTTTTGCCGCCGAGGCGGGCGGTGATCGCGGCGTTCATCTTTGCGACGCTGTTTCTGCCGATCTATAGCTACGACATCCCCTTTTTCCCGAGCTACAGCAAGATGAGCGCAACGAGTCTGGGGGTGTTGTTGGGGACGGTGGTGTTCGACCCGAACCGGTTCCTGAACTTCCGGCCGAGGTGGTACGACATCCCGGTGGTCTTGTTTTGCATCATCGGGCCGTTCCTGACGTCCATCGTGAATGGCCTAGGCGCGTACGATGGCGCCTCGTGGGCGTTCTCCACCACTGTTAGTTTAGGGTTTCCCTACCTTATTGGCCGGATGTATTTCACGGACCTCGAGAGCTTGCGGGAGCTGGCCATCGGCATCTTCCTGGGCGGCTTGGTGTACCTCCCGTTCGTGGTGTGGGAATGGCGGATGAGCCCGCAGTTGCACACCTGGGTCTACGGCTATCACCAGCATAGCTGGATGCAAACGGTCCGCGACGTCGGGCTGGGCGGCTTTGGCTGGCGGCCGGTGGTGTTCATGAACCATGGGTTGCAGTTGGCTTTGTGGATGAGCATGACGGCGCTGGTGGGCGTCGGGCTATGGTGGTGGGGTTCGCTCCGCCAATTGTACGGGTTTCAGACGGCTTTCTTCGCCGTGCCGCTTGTGATAGTGGCGGTGATGTGTAATTCCGTCGGGGCTCTTTTCTTGCTCATGGTAGGGCTGGCGGCCCTGTTCGCGGCGGTGTACCTCAGGGCCAAGTGGATCCCCCTCGCGATGCTGATCGCGATGTGCGGCTATCTGCTCGTTCGCGCGCCGGGCATATGGGACGCGGCGGAAGCTATTGATTTGGCGGATGCGTTGTTTAGCGATCAACGCGTCGGGTCGCTGGAATACCGCATCGATAACGAGAACCTTTTCGTGGAGCGCGCGACGGAACGGCCTGTGCTGGGCTGGGGACGTTTCAACCGCATGCGGCCAGAGGGGGGAGGCACTGTCACCGACAGTTGGTGGATCATTCAGTGGGGCCAGCGGGGCTTGGTGGGCCTCGTCAGCGGGGTCGCCATTTTCCTATTGCCAGTGGTGCTGTTCTGCCGCCGGGTGCCTCCGAGCGCATGGGCCCATCCGCTTGTGATACCCTCGGTGGCGTTGGCGTTCGTGTTGATTTTGTATATGGCGGATAATATGCTCAACAGCATGCCCAACCCTGTGTACACGGTCGTGGCCGGGGGATTGATGGGGTTATCGGGGGTGAAAAAAGGAACCGGAAACGGATGAAGATCTTCGTGGGCGGCGGCGCGGGATTTGTGGGGTCCGTGTTGGCGCCGGTGTTGCTCGAGCATGGGTACGAGGTGACGGTGGGCGATTTGCTGTGGTTTGGCAATCACCTGCCGGACGCTGTGGAGCTGTGGAATTGTAACCTGTTCGACCTTCAGCCCGCCGACCTCGAGGGATTTGACCAGGTGGTGTTTCTGGCGGGGTTATCGAACGATCCCATGGCGGAGTTCAGCCCGGCGCGCAATTTCGTGGAGAACGGGGCGTTGCCCTCGTACCTGGCGTTCATCGCGCGCAGGGCCGGAGTGAAGCGGTTTGTCTACGGCTCCTCGTGCTCCGTGTACGGCTACACCATCAACGAGCTGTACGACGAGGAGTCGCCGGTGACCAGCGCGTACCCCTACGCGATATCGAAGTTGCAAGGCGAGCGGGGCGTGTTGCAGGTGTGCGATGGCGATTTCTCCGCGATCGCGTTGCGCCAGGGGACGGTATGCGGCCACAGCCCGCGGATGCGGTTCGACTTGATTGTGAACACGATGTTCAAGGCCGCGATGCAGGAGGGGCGGATCACGGTAAACAACCCGGCGATTTGGCGGCCGATCCTCGACGTGCGGGACAGCGCCGCCGCATTCCTGCGCGCCATCCAAGCGGACTACGGCATCAGCGGCGCGTTCAACGTGGCGTATGACAACTACACCGTGGGCCAGATCGCCGATTTCGTGAAGGATGAGGTGGAACGGCTGTCGGGAAAACGGGTCCAAATCGAGAACAAGAATGCGGCGGATCTCCGCAACTACAAGGTCTCCTGCCAAAAGGCGCGAACCAGGCTCGGCTTCGCCCCCCGCTACGATGTCTCCGACATGGTGCGCACGCTCTACAGCCGCCGGGAAGAATACGGCGACTTTGAGCGGAAAGAGTACTACAATATCCGTGTGTTTAAGGAGTTGGCGTGAGGTTATTCGCGTGTGACGCGGAATTGCGCGCAGAATATGCCACTTCAGGTGGACGCTGAAAGATAGGCGCCTGCAAACGCCTACGAAGTTCATGCTTGGCAGGTCTACGAAGGATAAAACGCGCGGCATCCTTCGTTCCCAGAATGGCCAGTTCCACGAGCTGGGCCCCTGTCCCTCTCCACCCGTAGTGCTTGGTTAGATAGTAGTAGCGGCTTTGATAGAAGTGGCTAGGAATACAACCGCCCGCTTCGACTTCCGGCGCCTCCTTGCTGGAACTGGCGCCCCCGGCATGACGGGCGGCAGCCTCCCCCACCGCCCACAGCTCCCCCGAATGATCCAGCGTACGCTTGCACAGATCCGTTTCCTCGTAGTACAGGAAAAAGCGCGGATCAAACCCGCTCAAAGAACGCATCACGCTGGACCGGCCAAACAGTATTGCGCCAGAAAGCCAATCCGTTTGGAAAGCGGCGGCGTCAGGAACAATGGGAGTCACGAGTTTTTGTGTTCCGACCACGGCGCGCTTGACAAGCAGATAGGGGGTTAGGAGCCCGCCAGCGTGTCGATAGTCTCCATCGGGTTTGATAACGGCTGGGGCTGCTATTGCGGCTCTAGGGTGTGCTTCCATGAAGATGTGAAGACGCCGAATGGATGACGGTTCGATAACGGCGTCCGGGTTCATAAACAACACGTAGGGCGTATCCACGCGTTCAAAACCAAGGTTAAGTCCCCGCCCGTAGCCAAGGTTTTCGGAACTTTCGATTAACGTTACCCATGGGTATTCGCCACGGACAATCCCGGCGGTGGCATCGGCGCTGGCATTATCAACGACGATGCAGCAAAGCTCGCCCGCCTCGTACGCCCCCTGGATCCCTTCAAGCGTTTCCCGAATGACATCCTCGGAATTGTACGTCACATATACAGCCGTTACGTATGGGGGATTCATGCCATTGCGGGCCCATTGGTATCCAATTCCCCATCACCCCCCACTGCCGTTGTCGTCGCCGCGGGGTTGGGCGGGGGCGCTGGCGTCGGCGGATTCGGTGACTTCCTCTTCCTTGGCGTCGGCGACGGCCCGGGCGACGGCGCTGACTTGGGCGCCGGGGCTTGGCGTGATGATTTTCACGCCTTGGGTGTTTCGGCCGATGACGCGGATATCTTTAACGGAGGTGCGTATGACGATGCCGTCGGTGGTGACGACGACGATTTCGTCTTGGTCGTCCACGGTGAGCATGGCGACGACTTTGCCGTTGCGTTTGGTGGTGCGTATGTTGATGATGCCGGAGCCGCCGCGGTGTTGCAGGCGGTATTCGCCCACCTTGGTGCGCTTGCCGTAGCCGTTCTCCGACACGCTGAGGACGGTCCATTCATCGTCGGCCACGGACATGCCGATGACGCGGTCGCCCTCGGCCAGGCGAATGCCGATGACGCCGCGGGCGGTGCGGCCCATGGCGCGCACGTCCTTGCCGGGGAACCGGATGGCCATGCCCTCGCGCGTGGCGATGAGGATGTTGTCGTCGTCGGAGGTGATGTGCACGCCGATGAGTTCGTCGGCGTCATCGAGGCCGATGGCGATGATGCCCGTTGCGCGGGGGTTGCTGAAGGCCTTGAGGTTGGTCTTTTTCACGATGCCGTTGGCGGTCACCATGAAGACCATCTTGCCTTCTTCCTTGAGGTCGCGCACGGGGAGGAAGGCGGTGACTTGTTCGCCTTCGCTCAGGTCGAGCACGTTGACGATGGCGCGGCCCCGCGCGGTGCGGCCGGCCTTGGGCAGTTCGTGCACCTTGCGCCAGTACACGCGGCCCTTGTTCGTGAAGAAGAGCATGTACTGATGGGCCGAGGCGACGAAGAGGTCGCACACGAAGTCCTCGTCCTTGGTCTCCATGCCGGCGATGCCGCGTCCGCCCCGCCGTTGCTGGCGGTAGGTGCTGACGGGCACGCGCTTGATGTAGCCCTTGTTCGAGACGGTCACGACCATGTTCTCATCGGCGATGAAGTCCTCGAGGGCGAATTCTTGCATCTCTTCGAGGATGGCGGTGCGCCGGTCGTCGCCGTATTTCTCCTTGACTTCGAGTATCTCGCGCTTGACCTCGGCGAGAATGGTGCGTTCGCTGGACAGGATGTGGCGGAGCCGTTCGATTTCTTGGAGCAGGGCGCGGTATTCTTCGTTGAGCTTCTCGCGTTCGAGGCCGGTCAAGCGTTGCAGGCGCATGGCGAGGATGGCGTTGGATTGCCGCTCCGACAGGCTGAAGTGCTCCATGAGGTTGCTCCGCGCCGTATCCGTGTCCGCTGACCCGCGGATGATCTTGATGATCTCATCGATGTTATCCAGCGCGATGAGCAAGCCCTCGACGATGTGGGCGCGGGCTTCCGCCTGGTTGAGGTCGTATTGCGTGCGGCGGCGGACAATCTCGCTGCGGTGCTGGATATAGTGGAACAGGATCTCGGCCAGGGACAAGACGCGCGGCACGTTATTGACCAGCGCGAGCATGAGGATGCTGAAGGTGTCTTGCAGCTGGGTGTGCTTGAAGAGTTGGTTGAGAATGACCTGCGGCTCGTCGCCCTTGCGCACCTCGATGACGATACGCATCCCGTCGCGGTCGGACTCGTCGCGCAAGTCGGAGATCCCCTCGATCTCCTTGTTCTTGACCAGGTTGGCGATGTTCTCAATGAGCCGCGCCTTGTTCACTTGATATGGAATCTCGTTAATGATGATGCTGTCGCGGCCGGTGCGCTTATCGAGTTCGGTTCTCGCCTTGGCCCGAACGGTGATGCGGCCGCGCCCGGTCTTATACGCATCAGCCAATCCCTTGGTTCCGGTGATGATGCCGCCGGTGGGGAAATCGGGTCCCTTAACGAACTGGAGGAGGTCCTCGGTCCGGGCTTCCGGATTGTCGATCATGTAGGCGACGGCGTCGCAGACCTCGCGCAGGTTGTGCGGCGGGCAACTGGTGGCCATGCCGACGGCGATGCCGTAGCTTCCATTCACCAGCAGATTTGGGATGGCCGACGGCAGGACGCTGGGCTCTTTCTGGGTCCCGTCGTAGTTATCGGTGTGATCGACGGTATCCTTCTCGATGTCGGCGAGCATCTCCGCCGTAATCGCGGCCATGCGCGCTTCGGTATACCGCATGGCCGCCGGGCTGTCGCCGTCCACCGAGCCGAAGTTTCCCTGTCCATCCACGAGGGGGTAGCGCATGCTCCAAGGCTGGGCCAGCCGCACCAAGGTGTCGTAAATCGCTGAGTCGCCATGGGGGTGGTACTTACCCATCGTGTCACCGACGACCGCCGCCGACTTCCGGTAGGGCCGGTTGTTGCGCAGGCCCATCTCGTGCATCGTGTAGAGGATGCGGCGGTGGACGGGCTTGAGGCCGTCGCGCACATCGGGCAGGGCGCGGCTGACGATCACGCTCATGGAGTAATCCATGAACGCGGTCTTCATTTCTTGTTCAATGGTGACGGGAACTATCCGTTCTTTTGGCGTATCCATCGGGACTTACGTCTTCCCTTCTTGCTCGCTAATCAGATATCCTCTTAGCTCCCTCAACGGGAGAACTTTACCACAGCCTTCCATCTGGACCCATGATGCCGGCAGGATGCCGGCGGTACGGGGACGTCCCCGGCCCTGCGGGCCACCCCCTTCAAAGGGG
>JBKHFO010000159.1:0-8124 GCA_046540175.1 Candidatus Hydrogenedentota bacterium | reverse complement strand
ACCCACGGCCTCTGCTATTGTCTTTTCTATCGTTGGAGGTTTATGCGGCTGGGAACATTCATGGAGACGTTGAGCCCACGCTCGGCCGGTCTCACACGGGGATCGGCTGGTCAATGAAGGGAGCCTGGAAATGCGAACTCGATGTGGTTTCGTGGTATATGGTTTAACGATGGCGGCTTTGTGTCTGGCGCCAAGTGCGGGTGGAGATGCGCTTCTGAAAGGGTATCCCGGCGAGGGGGGCGTCGAGGCCCCTCCGGAAGCCTGGGGGTTTGAGTTGCGCGAGGTGCGTCTGGAAGATGGGGTGTTCAAGGGGGCGATGGAGCGCAACGAGGAGTGGCTGTTGGACCTGGACCCGGATCGCTTCTTGGCGCGGTTCCGCGAAGAGGCGGGGTTGGAACCGAAAGCGGAGGCCTATGGCGGCTGGGAAAGGGACAGTATCGCGGGCCACAGCCTCGGCCATCACCTTTCGGCCTGTGCGATGCAGTACGCGGCGACGGGCGACGAACGCTTCAAGGAGCGCGTCGACTACATCGTAAGCGAGTTGGCGGTATGCCAAGCGGAGCACGGGGATGGATATGTGGCGGCCATTCCAGAAGGCCGGCGGGTTTTCGAGGAGGTTTCACAGGGCGACATACGTTCGGCGGGCTTCGATCTCAACGGGGCGTGGGTTCCCTGGTACAACATAGACAAGACATTCGCCGGGCTGAGAGACGCCTGCTGGCATGCGGGCAATGAGCAGGCGCTCGAAGTGGCGAAGGAGTTCGCCGAATGGGCGCATGAAACCACGAAGGACCTCACCCACAACGAATGGCAGGAGATGCTGGCCTGTGAATTCGGCGGGATGAAACACTCGTTGGCTGACCTCCATACGATCACCGGCGATCCCATGCATCTGGAGTTGGCGGAAAAGTTCCATCACGAGGCCGTGCTCGACCCGTTGGCCGATCGCCAGGACGAGCTGGCTGGGCTCCACGCCAACACGCAGATCCCCAAGATTAACGGCGCTGCCCGGCTTTACGAACTGACGGGGAGGGAGGAGTACCACACCATCGCGGAGTTTTTCTGGGAGCGGGTGGTTCATCACCACAGTTATGTCAACGGAGGCCACAGCTCGTACGAGATGTTCGGACCGCCCGGAGAACTCGCCCAACGGCTGGGCGACACGACCGAGACCTGCAATACCTACAACATGCTGAAGTTGACCGGCCACCTTTTCTCGTGGGAGCCCCGCGGCGAGCTGATGGATTATTACGAACGGGCGCTCTTGAACCATATCCTGGCTAGCCAGCACCCGGAGACGGGGATGGTTAAGTACAAGGGTTATCTCGAGATGCCCGCGCGCAAAGGGTTCAGTCATCCCACCGACTCGTGGTGGTGCTGTTGCGGCACGGGAATGGAAAACCACACGAAATACGGCGAGGACATCTACTTTCACACCGGCGATTCCCTTTACGTCAATCTCTTTATCGCCTCTACCCTTGACTGGGCGGATAAGGGCGTGACCGTTCACCAGACCACCGCGTTTCCCGAAGAAGAAGGGACGCGGCTCGAGTTTTCCTGCGAGGAGTCCGTCGAATTGAGCCTTTGGGTTCGCAATCCCGCGTGGTGGGGCGATGATTTCCGCGTCAGGGTGAACGGCGAGCACTGGGACGCGGCGGATACACGGGACGGGTACGTCGAGATTAGCCGCGCCTTCGAAGATGGGGACGTCGTGGAAATCGAGACGCCGATGGATTTCCGTATAGAATCCATGCCCGATGATCCCAACCGCATTGCGTTCTTTTACGGTCCCGTCCTGCTGTCCGCCGTGTTGTCTGAATCTGAAAACGAAGACCTGCCGCTAGTGCTTGGTTCCAATGAAGCGCTGTTGGACGCGTTTGAGCCAGTGGAGGACGAACCGCTTCATTTCCAGGCCGAAGACGTGGGCCGGATGCTGGAGGACGGAGAAAGCGAAACGGTTAGCCTTGATTTCCGGCCTCACTATGAGATCGGCGACGAGCTGTACACGGTTTACCTGGACAGGGTGACCGAGGAAGAATGGGACGAACGGCGAGCCGGGCACGAAGCGGAGCAAGAGCGGCTCCGGGAACTCGAAGCCCGGACAGTAAGCGTGATGCGCGTAGGCGAAATGCAGCCCGAGCGCGATCACAACCTGGATGGAGAGAACACCACCGCGGGCGAACATGCCGGGCGCACGTGGCGCCACGCCACCGATGGCGGCTGGTTTGCGTTCGACATGGAGGTGGACCCCGAAGAGCCCCAGGCTTTGCAGGTGACGTATTGGGGAAGCGACAGCGACGGCCGGGCGTTCGACATCCTCATCGACGATGAGGTCATCGCCACGCAGCACCTGGACAGTCCCGATCCGGGGAATTGGGTCGACAAGGTCTATCCGATTCGTCCCGAGCTGACCCAGGGCCTGGAATCCGTCCGGGTGAGATTCCAGGCCCTTCCCGGGCATATAGCGGGCGGCGTATTCGAATGCCGGGTGATTCATTTTGACCCCAGCGAGACCGAGCCGGAGAATCCGATCTTCCAGGGGGCGGATCCCGACTCGCTGTTGGGGGATGATACGTTATGGGTCTATCCAACCTACCGGAACGGGACGGAACGCCGTTTCTTCGCTTACTCTTCCCGCGATCTCGTCAACTGGTACTTGCACGGTCCGATCCTCGACTTTGCGGATATCGACTGGATTCCAGACGACAAGGAGGCCTGGGCGCCGGGCATCGTGGAGAAGGACGGGAAGTACTACTTCTATTACTCCGTGGGCCCAAAACCCTCTCATATCGGAGTGGCGGCGGCCGATTCTCCCTGGGGACCATTTGAAGACAGCGGCGAACCCCTCCTGTCCGACGAAGGCGATCCCGAATTCGAGGCGATCGACGCCATGGTGTTCACCGATCCCCATTCGGGCGACTCCTACCTCTACGCCGGCGGGAGCGCGGGGGCCACGTTGCGCGTCTTTGAGTTGGGCGAGGACATGATGAGTTTCGCCCGCGAGCTGGAAGTGGAGACGCCCCCGAACTTCACGGAGGGGGCCTTTGTGCATTACCGGGACGGCCTCTACTACCTCTCGTACAGCCACGGCAATTGGTGGGACGGGTCCTATGAAATCCATTACGTGACGGCGGAAACGCCCCATGGCCCCTGGGACTATCATGGCGCCTTTGCGGTCAGCGACGAGAACCACCGGGGTCCCGGCCACCATTCGATCGTGCACAATGCCGCGGCCGGCGAGTGGTATCTCGTTTACCACCGCTGGAATGACAAACAAGAGCCGGGTCCCTATGATGATTACCGGAAGACAGCGATTGATCTCTTGGAGTACGATGACGAGGGCCTAATCAAGCCGGTTGCCATGACCGATACCGGCCCCGGGCCGGTGGAACTCGGCGAAGCGAGCGAGTAATCCTCCCTGACCCGATTTTCGCGGGATCCCCGGGCGGGTTGCCACGGGGATCCCCGAATCCGTGGATGTCCCGTACCGCCGGCTTTGAAGAGGGATCACTACTGTCCTAAACAGCGGTGATTTGCTATCCCGTTCAGGCTGTCAAGGGCTCCAAGGTAAGGCGCCGGAACACAGCCCGAAGGGCTGAAACATAATAGCCCAGGGCAATCGCCCTGGGAAACCGGCAAACCTTGTTTTCAGCCCTGAAAGGGCGCAACAATGGCTCGCAGCCGCATGTGACGCCCTTTCAGGGCTATTTGAGGGGGGCGCCATTTTCCCAGGGCGATTGCCCTGGGCTGTTATGTTTTCGCCCTTTCAGGGCGGCTGTGGCTCATCGCTAAACGCTCTTCTTGTCCAGCACGTCATGTCAGGTTGGGCCGATTGCGGACCTCACAATTGGCCGGTCCCACTCAACCACAATCGGCCTTGTTCTTTCGTGTTTAGGACAACAGTGAAGAGGGATCAAAGGGGATGTTCTCCCCTCGGCGCAGGCTTCTTATCCGGCGATTAGGGGCAATGGACAGGATGTACGAGATCAGGCCACGCTACCTCCGGAAAGGATACTGCGCCCCCTGCCGGCGAGTTTTTGGCAGATGCGTCATGCACGATAAGCGCCCCCACCGTCATCCCCGCGAAAGCGGGGATCCAAATCCCGAGAGCAGCACGCGCCCTGTGGATCCCCGCTTTCGCGGGGATGACGATGGGGGCGGGATTCCCCACAATTTCAGAATGGGGCTGAGCTCTAGCGAACTCGTCTATTTAGGTGTGGCGCTTCCTCTGCTCGATGTGCTCCAGCCGGCCGCGGCTGGCGAGGGCCGTCAACGCGCGGAATGTGCGCGGGAAATGGCGCGCCGCGGCGGTGAGGAGCTTACCGTGGCCCGTGATGGTTGCCTCCGGGCGCCGGGCGGCCAGGGCGCGCAGCATGGCGCGGGCGGCCTTGTCCGTGGGGACGCGGATCCACGCCGGGGCGGGATCCTCCACCTCCGGGTTGACGGCGCCGGTTTGATCCCGCTGGCGGAATTCGCTCACCACCACGCCGGGGTTGATGCACGTCACCGACACGCCCCGTTCCCGAAGCTCGTAATACAGGTCCTCGGCCAGGCCGCACACGGCGAATTTGCTCGCGCAATAGGTGCTCATGGACGGCATGGCGAAGCGCCCGAGCACGCTTGACACCAGCCCCAGCCGCCCTTGGCTCGCCTCGAGGTGGGGCAGCGTGGCGTAGATGGTGTCGATGAGGCCGAACACGTTGGTGTCGAACTGCCGCCGGAACGCGTCCGTGTCGAGGTTGACGAAGAGCCCATTGAGCCCGAAGCCCGCGTTGGCGATGGTCACGTCGATGCCGCCGAAGGCCTCCACGGTTCGTTCGGCGGCTCGGTCGATGTCCGCGCGGTTGGTAACGTCGCACACCTGCGCCACAACCTTGGCGCCCTGCGCCTCCAGCTCCGTCTTGAGCGCTTGGAGCCGGTCTTCCCGCCGGGCGGTGAGGGCCACGCGCGCGCCTTGCGCCGCCGCTTCCCGGGCCAGGGCCTCTCCGATGCCGGAGGAAGCCCCGGTGATGAACACCACCTTGTCTTGAAACGTCATCTACGCGCCTTTCTTGGCGTGCGCCAATACTTTCTTGAGGGCTTCCACCACTTCCCAGAGGTTTTTCTCGGTCATGGCGGGGTAAAGGGGGAGCGACAGGATGGACTCCGACGCCTTGGTGGCCTCGGGCAGCTCGTCCGCCCGGTAGCCCAGGGTTTCGCGGTAGTATTGGTGGAGGTGAAGCCCAAGGAAATGGATCCCCGTCCCGATGTTTTCCCGCCGCAGGGCTTGGGCGATTTCGTCGCGCGTGCGGGCGAGCCTGTCCAGCTTGAGCCGGACGATGAGCAGGTGCCAGGCGTGGTCGATATCGGGCTGGACCTCCAGCGTGTCGACCTCGTCGATCTCCGCGAGCGCCGTCAGATAGAGCTGCGCCAGGCGGCGGCGTTTCTCCATGAAGCCGGGCAGCTTCTTGAGCTGTTCAATGCCAATGGCCGCGTGAAGGTCGTTGAGGTGATACTTGAAACCGGGCTCCACCACCTGAGGCGGTCCCCCCGCCGCGCTGCGGCCGTACCGGTTCCACGCGATGGCGGTCATGCCGTTGGTGGCGAGGCGGCGCAAGTGGTGGGCGCTCTCTTCACTGTTCACCGCGATGCATCCGCCCTCGACCGTGGTGATGTTCTTGATGGGGTAAAAGCTGAAGCAAGCCGGCGCCGGGCCGCTGCCGATGGGCTGCCCCTTATACGCCGCGCCAAGGGCGTGGGCCGCGTCTTCCACCAAGGGGATCCCATGCCGGTCCGCGATGGCGCGCAAGGCGTCCAGATCGCAGGGCTGGCCCGCGAGGTGGACCGGCATGATGGCTTGAGTCCGCTCGGTGATGGCCGCCTCGACCGCCTCGGGCGAGATGTTCAGCGTGGCGGGGTCCACGTCCGCGAAGACGAGCCGCGCGTCCATGTTGACCACCGTGTTCCCCGTGCTCGCCCACGTGATGGGCGACGTGATGACCTCCCCGCCGGGTTGTACGCCGGCATGGACGAGACACAGGTGCAGCGCCGCTGTGCACGACGACACCGCCACGGCGTGTTCCGCCCCCACGTACTCGGCGAAGCTGCGCTCGAAAGTTTGTGTGCGCGGTCCCGTCGTGAGCCAGCCGCTTCGCATCACATCGGTCATGGCCCGCTCTTCTTCTTCCCCGAGCGAGGGCTTCGCCAACGGGATGAACCGGGCCGCGATTGGTTCGCCGCCGTCTTCCACGGGCGTTTCGAGCAAGTGTTGCCAGCAGCGGACATTGAAATAGCGGTCCGCGAAGGGGTCCAGGCGCTCATCGGCCAGCTTCTCCCGAAGCTCCGGCAGCGCGCCCTCGATCGTCGCGCCGCAGGTCACCCCCAAGA
The DNA here is from genome assembly GCA_046540175.1 of Candidatus Hydrogenedentota bacterium. GTDB lineage: Bacteria > Hydrogenedentota > Hydrogenedentia > Hydrogenedentales > SLHB01 > SKRY01. The sequence continues at coordinate 1,758 of JBKHFO010000159.1, read as the reverse complement.
CCTCTCGCAGTTTCCGGAAACTCACGCGAAAACTCCGGGGATCCTCGTCGTTCTTGGGCGTTTCCACGGTCACGCCGGGGAAATGTTGGGCAATCTTTTGCGCCAAGTCCGCGATGCGATAGTTGGAGTCCTCGTTCCCCACGTTGAAGATTTCGCCGCTCACCCGTTCCGCCGGCGCCGTGACCGCCTGCTCCAGCGCCGCGGACGCGTCGCCGATGTGTACGAAGGGCCGCCACTGCTGTCCGCCGCCCATGACCGTGATGCGCTGCTGGCGCAGGGCCGTCGCCGCCATCTGGTTGACCGCGAGGTCGAAGCGCATCCGGGGCGACCAGCCGTACACCGTCGCCAAACGCAGGATGACCGGCTCAAAATGGCCGCTGTGCGCCGCGAGCAATGCCCCCTCGGCCGCCTTCTTCGATTCGCCATACGGCGAGACGGGGTTTGCCGGGCTGGCCTCGTCGACGATCGAGAAGACGCCCTGCCCGTACACCATGCACGCCGACGCGAACACAAACCGCCGCACCCCGCGTTGCGCGGCGTGGTTGGCGAGTTCCCGCGTGCTCTCCACGTTGACATCGTGCGCGAGATCCGGATTCAACCCGCACGAGGGATCGTTCGACACCGCGGCGAGGTGAATGACGGCGTCCACGCCATCAAACAGGCCCGCCGGCTCCTGCAACCGCCGGATGTCCCCCTGGACAAGCTCGCACCGGGGATGATCCCGCACCCCGTCCAACGGCTCTTCCCCAAAACAAAACCGGTCAAACACGCGCACCGCGTGCCCCGCCTCCAACAACCGGGGGACCAACACAGCCCCCACATAGCCCGCTCCCCCCGTAACCAAGATGCGCATAAACAAACCTCTCCTCTTCAATGATGCGGGGAGTATACCAACGGCGGAGCGATGACCCAAGTTCCCGCCACTTCCCACTTGTGACGATGATTGCCGGAAGCGCCGTCTCCCCCACAGCTTATAGTATTAAATATAATATTATTGTTTCGGGGCGGCGTTAAAGGAGTGTCCATATCGGGCCGATCAAGAATAGAGTCCCATATATAGAGACCCTACTCCGAAGTACGAGCCGACTTCTGGTTCAGTGGGGCCGGCCAACAATCGGCCCAACCTGATAAGAAGAGCGTTTAGCGATGAGCCACAGCCGCCCTGAAAGGGCGTCACACGCGGCTGCGAGCCATTGTTGCGCCCTTTCAGGGCTGAAAACAAGGTTTTTCAGTTCCCCAGGGCGGTTGCCCTGGGCTATTATGTTTCAGCCCTTCGGGCTGTGTTCCGGCGCCTTACGCTGGAGTTGTGGAAACCCTGATAACCTCAAGGGGATAGCAAATCACCGCTGTTTAGGACAGTAGTGCTCCCGCTTCGCAAGCGGGAATGGTGCTTGGATGCCGGCAAGATGCCGGCGTTACGAATCTCCCTTCCGAAGGTGGAATGGGTAGGACATCCCCCGGCCCTTCGGGCCACCCCCTTGAAAGGGGGAATTGGCCCGTACCGCCGGCATCGTGCCGGCCTATATATCGCCGCCTTCCACAGGGCTTTTTTTGCCGGCGAGACGCCGGCGTTACGAATCTCCCTTCCGAAGGTGGAATGGCTGGACATCCCCCGGCCCTTCGGGCCACCCCCTTCGCAAGGGGGAATTGGCCCGTACCGTCGGCATCTTGCCGGCCTATATATCGCCGCCTTCCACAGGGCTTTTTTTTGCCGGCGAGACGCCGGCGTTACGAATCTCCCTTCCGAAGGTGGAATGG
>JBKHFO010000158.1:0-8149 GCA_046540175.1 Candidatus Hydrogenedentota bacterium | reverse complement strand
TACAATTCCCTTTGTTGGTTTGGGTCACCATGCCACGCTTGCCAATACGGGCTTGGCGGCTCGTAGCGGCCCGGAAGGCGGTGCTACGTTCCCCAAATCATGGAGACGTGAAGACGATGCGATACACGGTTCTTTTGACGGCCTTGGCGTTTGCCGGGGCCTTCGCGGGGGGATGTCCGGCGGAGATGGAGATCAATGATGACGAGGCGCCCAACGGCGGGGAAGACGAGGCCGTGAGACAAGGCGAGGCCGTGGAAATGACGGCGTTGGAGGATGAAAGCGGGTACGCCCTCTCGGGGCCGTGGAATTTCGAGGGTGAGTTGCTGCGTCCCGTGGATGACGAGACGGAATGGCGGCTCACGGGCCAGTTTAGGTTCAACACGGCGGGGTATCAGGTTGGCGAACCGGAGACCATCATCCAAAAAAGCCTGCCCGAACAAGTGACCGTCGTAATCCCCGTCACCCCGCCCCCCAGCGATGCGATGGCCGCGCAGGTGATCACCGAGACTCCCGTGGAAACCGCCGTGGAGGCGTCGCCCGAGGCGCGGTTCAACGTTCGCGTGTACGAGCGGGCGCCCGAGTAGGCGTTGGCCCATATCACATGCCACGCCGCCAGGATTTTCGCTTGGCTGACAGCTGTTGAAGGCCTGGCAAGAAAAGGCGAAGCCAGGCCCCCTTTTTAGGAGGACCTGGCCATTTATCGTACGAAGCGAAATCGGCGGTGTTGCTTAATTAGCTATCCAGGGTCCAATCCATGAAGACCTTGAGTTCGCGCGACCGGGTGGGGTGGCGCATCTTGCGCAAGGCCTTGGCCTCGATTTGCCGGACGCGTTCGCGAGTGACGTTGAACACGCTGCCGACTTCCTCCAGCGTCCGGGGATACCCATCGCCCAGACCGAACCGAAGGCGCAGCACCTTCTCTTCGCGTTCGGACAGGGTGGAGAGAACCTTGTCGAGCTGTTCCTGGAAGACGCCAAAGGCGGCGGTGTTCACCGGCGATTCGGCGGTCCGATCCTCGATGAAATCGCCGAAATTGCTGTCTCCATCTTCGCCGACAGGCGTCTCGAGGCTGATGGCTTCCTGGGCGATCTTGAGGATGCTGCGGACCTTGTCCGGCGACATCTCCATGTCCACGGCAAGTTCTTCGGCGGTGGGTTCGCGGCCGTATTCCTGGACCAGCCGGCGGTTCGTGCGCACCAGTTTGTTGATGGACTCGATCATGTGGACGGGGATGCGGATGGTGCGGGCCTGATCCGCGATGGAGCGGGTAATCGCCTGCCGAATCCACCACGTGGCGTAAGTGCTGAACTTGTAGCCGCGCTGATATTCGAATTTGTCCACCGCCTTCATCAGGCCGATGTTTCCTTCTTGGATCAAATCGAGGAAGGACATGCCCCGATTGGTGTACTTCTTTCCGATGCTGACCACCAAGCGCAAGTTCGCCTCGACCAGCTCCATCTTGGCGTTGTAAATTTTCTCTTCCTTGTCCTTGATGGTGTCGATGAGTTCGGTGATGTCGCCTTCTTGGAGCTGCGCATCGGATTCGATTTGGTCGATCTTGCGCTGGGCCATCTGCAACCGGCGTTCGGCGTCTAGGACGGCCTCTTTCTCCAGCCCGAACTTGGCCGCCGCCGACGCGGACTTGCGCACTTGCCCGGCCATATTCAGGATCTCCCCGGCCTCATAGCCGAGTTCCCGTTCGACGCGGTCGATTTCATCTTGCGCCGTGGCGATGCGCCGCTTCAAGCCTTTGATTTTCCGGGCGATCTTCAGGATTTCCTTAGGCTTTAGATTGAACTCGCGGACGATCCCGGCTTGCCTCTCGCGGAACCCGGCGATCTTGGCCTGGATGTTCTCCCGGCTCTTTTCCGACAGATTGGACCGGCGCGCCCGCTTGGTCTGTGTTTCAACCTGTTCGTCAAGGCTTCCGAGTTCCTCCATGAGGCCGGGCAGCTTCTTGACGAACGCATCCTGCTCTTTGGGGGCCTCGATATCCGTGATCTGCGAGAACGCAAGGCGGCCCGCCAGGATCCGCGCGCCGATCATCTGAATCTCTTTAAAGGTGTAGGGAGTATGCAGGAGCACGTCCGTGAGTTCGTTCTCCGCCGTCTCGATGCGCTTGGCGATGGCCACTTCCTGGTCTTTGCTAAGCAAGGGCACCCGGCCCATTTCCCGCAAATACATCCGCACCGGGTCATCGGCCCGCTCTAACCGGCTGTGGGCGGCGTCCCTGCGGATCTCCTCCTTGCGGGCTTGGCGCTCGCGCTCTTTGTTGAGCTGTTGACGCTCGGCATCCACCCGAAAATCGTCCACAATGTCGATGTCCATGCCGCTGAGGGTGAGCATCAGCTCGTCAATGTCCTCGCTTGTGGCGTCCGCCGGAAGGATGTCGTTCAGATCGTCATACGTGAGCTTGCCCTGCTTTTTCGCCAGTTCCAGGGCCTTCTTCTTGCCTTCCTCCTTCTTGGAGGTTGGGGTCTTTTTGCCCTCTGCAAGCATATCCGCTCCCTTACCTTTCGTGTCCATCCTGTCTGTATTCATACTATAGCACTCTCGCACCGCTGTCCCGGCTAGCAGCCCTATGCCGCGCCGGTATGCTGAATGTCATTATCTATTTGCCGCTTTTCAGTTAATAACGCCATCACTTCCTGGATGTCATTGCGCCGTTCGGCCTCCCGGATGGCGTTGTGTAAACGGGCGGACTCCTTCTGTAAAGCGTCCTTCTTTATGCGGCTAATCCGTTTTTTTACCAAGCCGTCCGCGCGATCCGCGGGTATGTTGCGGTCTTCGGACGCCGCCGCCGCCGCATAGAGGCTAAGCCCCGCTTCGTGCTCCAATTCCTGGGCTAGATTGGCCGAGGCGCCATGTTCAAACAACGCGCGAAGCACCTCGCCGAGCGCGCCCTCGGGCATGGGCAACGGCTGCAATTCATCCCGGCACTTGGTCAGGAGTTCCTCCCGTTCGAGTAATACGGCGATGAATCTGCGATCATCCAGATTGATTCCAACGGGCCGCCGGCGCGATTCATCTTCGTCCGCCGCTGCATGGGCGGGGTGCTGCGTCCGCCGTTGGACCCGATCGTATTCCTTCTGCAAGTCCCATTTATTCGTGCCGAGCGCTTTGGCCGCTTCTTCCAGATACTCTTGGCGGCGGAGTTCATCCTCCATACGCTGCAAAACGCCCAAGAGTTCATGGGCGACTTCCGAGCGGCCTTCGGCGGTCTTCATCCGTTCCTGGTTCATGCGGACGAAGAAATCGACAAAGCCGCTGGCTTGCGCGATGCGTTCGCGAAACGCCTCGGCGCCTTCCGCGCGGATGCAATCGTCGGGATCCTGGCCCTCCGGCAAAGCGAGGGCGCGCACCCGCAACCCCGCGCCCGCCAACACCCCAATGCCGCGCAACGCCGCCCGCGCGCCCGCGCTGTCTCCGTCGAACACAAGGACAACCTCGGGCACATGACGCCGAAGCAGGGCGGCCTGTTCTTCCGTCAACGCCGTGCCGCAAGGCGCCACCACATGGGCGAGGCCCGCGTCATGACAGCGCAGGAGATCGAAGTAGCCCTCGACCAACAAGGCTTGCTTTTCACGGCGCATCGCATCCCGGGCATGGTGCAGCCCGTAGAGGATGCCGCTCTTCTTGTACAACGAATTCTCAGGCGTGTTGATATACTTGGCTTGCGCCTCGGCGTCTAGCGCCCGCCCCCCGAACGCCACGGTTCGCCCTGTCCCGTCCGCAATAGGAAACATCAGACGATTGCGAAAAAATCCATAGATTCCGCCGCGATCGCTCTCCCGGACCAGGCCCGACGCTTTCAGGGCGGCGTCCTTGTAGCCTTCCTGGCGGGCGGCCCGAATGAACGCCTGCCCATCTTCCGGCGCATAGCCAAGGCCGAATTTCTGGATGGTTGCCTTTTGTAGCTCCCGCTCGTTGAGGTGGGAGCGCCCCCGGCCGCCCTTCAGCGGATCCTCGAGGTATTCCTGAAAAAAGCGTTGGGCGAACTTGTTTAACGTGAGGACCTGCTGACGCAGATACGCTTCGCGATCATCCCGTTCAGTGACCGCCGGCAACCGCACGCCGCCGCGATCGGCTAGTTTTTGCAAAGCTTCCAAAAAGGTTACGCCCTCGAACTCACGTACAAACGAGAGCGCGTCGCCACTGCGTTGGCATCCAAAGCAGTAGAACATCTGACGGTCGCGCGTCACGGAGAAGGAAGGTGTTTTTTCTTGGTGGAACGGACACAACCCCACAAAGCGATTGGGGCCCGCGGCCTTTAAATCAATAAATGCGCCAATCACTTCCACGATGTCGTTCGCGGCCAGGACCTCACTCACGACTTCTCTGGAAAACTTTGGCACGTTTGGCTACAAGCCTTCCTGGGGTTGTGAAGAAGACACACTCGCATCACGGCCACGAGATTAAAGGAGCCCCCTAATCACCCTGCCCGCTCGCGATGGAATTTCGTCTAAAGACACAATGGTTGCTTTTCATTTGTCAACCTAACATAAACCTTACCATAAGGCGTTCCCCCTGTCAAACCGTCTGGACGGCGCATTGGCGCACTCCGGGGATTGGCGGCCGTTGTATGCGCATGGCGCAGGGCGGTACACTAAAGGGTATGGATATAGGTCTTTTGTTAACAGCGCGGGCCCGGTTTTCGCCCAACAACGGCCGGGCGCATGTTGGCGCCATCGACTTTTTACGTAAAGGAGGCGGGAAGGCGTGCTTCTTGACTGCTCTGTTGTTGTGCCTGGTTTCGGGGGAGTCGCTGGGCGCGCCAGTGTTGGTCGAGACCACTACGAAGTCCGCCCACCGTGAGCCTGTGCGCGGCAGTCTTCACATGGCGGACCTGGAAAGGGGGATAAGCGCCTCCGGACCCATCGTCCTGCCTGGAAAGACGCCCGGCGGCCCCCTCTTGCTCACGCCCGGCGGGGAGCGTGTCATAACGTCCTCGGGGCCGGAGTGGGGCGGCGGGCGCATCTCTCCGCGCAGCCTGCCCAACTTCATCAGCGCGCATTCCCTTGTCCCTCTGCGCGATCCCCCTGAAGACCGCCGTTGGGCGCCCGGAGGCTGGCGGGAAGAAGCCGCGCTACTATTGGCGGATCCCGCTAGTGACGCCCCGCTGTTGGTGATGCTAGCGACGGATGCGCGCCAAGAGGGCGAGCTTGAAGGAATGCTGCGTTTGCAGCCCCTCGGCGGGGAGGCTGCCGTCTCATTCGATGGCGCGCAAACCGATTATCCTCTCCCCGGGCCTCCTCTCAAAGCGGTCTCCCTGCCCGATACAGGGCGTGTCGCTGTGCTATGCGGGGCCTCCCAGGGAAGCGGCGCGCTGTTGCACATCCGCAATGTCCTTACTGGCAAAGTGGTGGTGGACGCGCTTGAGTTGGGCGCGGAGGCGGATGAGGCGGTCGGCGTCGAGCCCGTTGATCTGGCGGTCTCCCCGGACCAGGAACGTCTATATGCCTTGATTACGGGGTCCGACATGGAGCGGCCTGGCGGTCCGAGCGCCTCCTGGCTGATTACGCTTGACGTCCGAAACGCCGAACCCCTTGGCGGACTCGTGAAGTTGTTGGGCAAAGGCGAGTCAGAAGCCGGCGCCCTCTCGCCGGCCGCCGCGACCCGGCTTTATGTCGCCACGCGCTCGCGCCAACAAGGGTTTGGCTACGTGTACAGGCTTCATTTCGCGGAAGAGGCCATGGAGATTGAATGGGAGCAGTCCTACACGGGGGTGACGCAACCCGTGCGGATGGCCAGCGTTCCAGGGGGATACGCGGCGGCCATCGGGGTAGAAGACGGTATCGAGATTTGGTCTGAGGGCGAACCGGCGCCAGTGCGGACTTCGTTGGAATGGCCGGTCAACACGCTCGCCTGGACCGAGACGGGCCTTTACGCGGGGACGGGGAACCGCGTGGAACGGCTCGACCCTTCGAGTGGGGAAGTCTTGGCCTCGGCCAGTTTTCAGTCCGGCCATGTCACCGCCCTTAAACCCTTGCCCCCGGACAGTGCGGCGGGACAATACCGATTGGCTCCGGATAGCTCCGGCGACGGCGTGCCTGATGACTGGGATCCAGAGCCCGAGCGCGAATCGCCCTGGTTGCGCCTGCCTCCGGTGATCCAGTTCCAAGGCGAAGCCGTGGGGAAACAAATGCGGGCGGTGCTCGTGGATCCCGAACATGGCGAAGGCTCGGAATGGCGGGTGTCTTTCGATGAAGAGGAGATGCCTTGGCTTCGGCTTTACCCCCGCAGCGGGGAGGCGCGGGGCGCATTCTATCTGGGGGTGGACCCCGCCGATTATGGTTGGCCGCAAGAAGTAGTGACGGGGACCATTGAAGTAGAGATGGACGGAACGGAGCCGGGCCGGGAAGCGGCGGGCAGTCCGGCCGAGATCTTGGTTCAAATCGTTCCCAAGCGCAGTCCGGCGCCCCGCATCCTCTGGTTAGTGGAGAATGACGGCGATTCCCTGCGAAATCCAGCCGATCCCCGTAATTTACGCGGCCTTATGGACTACCTCGCCGGGCCGCCGCATCATTTTAGTCATGTAGCGCACAAACCCGGCGCCACGCCGGACCTCGAATCCTATCCCATGGTGGTGCTCGACGCCCGCGCGGCCGCCCGGGGCGCCGTGACCCGCCAAGCGGTGCTCGATTACGTGGCGGGGGGCGGCGCGCTGCTCTTTCTTGGGGAATATCTGCCCGGTGAGGAGGCGCGCGTGTTGCGGAACTGGCTGACCCCTCTTGGTATTCGGATTGAGACCAGTGAGCGGGTATCGGGCCGTTTCTCCACGGATCGCGACGAACGCCTCGCGCGGCACTGGCGCGATTTCGCTATCGAGAATGGGTGCGGCATCGAGCTTGAGAGTCCCGCCGCGGCCATGGTATCCGGAGCCTCGGGCGCGTCGCGGACCGTCTTCGCGGCGGCGTATCACGGCGTTGGGCACGTTGCGGCGCTTGCCGCGGCCACGCCCCTTGAATCCGGCCCAATGGCCCGCACCGAGAACCGGACCTTCGCCGGCGCCTTGTTCGAGTGGCTGGCGGCCTCGGGCGTGCTGGTGAGCGATCTGACCGGAGATGGGTTGCCTGATCACGTGCAAGATCGCACAGCCGACGGCGTCGTCCGCCCGGGCGAAATGGATCCCCTCGACCCCGACACGGACGGCGATGGGATTCCCGACGCCTACGAGGATCGCTCCCGCACGGGCCGGGTTGAGGCCGGCGAGACTAGTCCCCTCAATACCGACACGGACGGCGACGGCATTTGGGATGGGGCCGACCCCAATCCCTTGCCGCCCGCCGACGCGCCCTATGTGGAGCAGGTCGAGCCTTGGACCGCTCCCGTCGAGGGAGGCCGGGACGTGTTGGTGAGCGGACGCAACTTCACCGCGGACAGCGTGGTGTGGTTCGAGAACACCCCCGCCCCATCCATACGTTCGCTGGGCGCGTCAAACCTCATCGCCGAGGTTCCCCCGCGCGAACGCGATGAGGCGGGCCCCGTGGATGTGCGCGTCGAAAGTCCCGCCTTGGACCACGAAGGCGTGTTGCCGGATGGGTTTATCTATTCCCCCCGCACCGCGGTTGATCTAACGCTTCAGGTTCACGGCAGGGCCGCCGACATCTATGAACAAGGCGAAGGGGCGTTGCGCATCACGATCGACGCGCCTACCCACGCAAGCGTTGGCCAGATGAATCTGCTTCTGAAAAGCGATCCGCCCGGAGCGGTGCGTTGGGGTGCGCCTTCCGCTGGGATGGGGGCGGAGTATGGGCGCCGCCACGTGCAACACCGCCCGACGCCGGAAGGGGGGCTGTGGATTGATATCTCCGAGGCCGTCCGCGACCCGGCCGGCGGCGTGTTGGCTACGGTGCCCTTCCAGCTTGCCGGCCCCGTGGAGGATGCCGGTTCCATCGAACTGGACTTTGCCCGCAGCATTGTTCTTGCGCCGAACGGCGCTCCCCTCGACGCCATAACCGGCGGGCTAACGCTTGATTTTGACGCGCCGCCTCAGGAAGTCGAAAACGCGCCCGGGTAGCTTGTAGCCCCGAGGTAAAACGTTCATGCCACGCTTGGCGTTAGGGTGTGAAAATATGCGCGAAGGTATGGGTAGGGCTCAAGTCAGGCGCGCTCGATGCCGAGTAGGCGAAAGGGAGTGAGCTTCCTA
>JBKHFO010000157.1:0-8151 GCA_046540175.1 Candidatus Hydrogenedentota bacterium | reverse complement strand
CTCTACGTTACCGCGAAACGATTCGTCTAAGCGAAAGTCCTCAGCTTACTTAAGGCATACGGTAGTTTCAACCAAGCGCCGGATACAAAAGCGGTTTGGCGATTGAGGGGGCTATCTTGCATACTGGCTTGCGCGTGGCGGGAGGCCGCGCTGGGTCGAAGTAAGTTGGCATGGAGCGGGTGTGGATGAACATTCTCGGTATTTCAGCGTTTTCTCATGACAGCGCCGCTTGTTTGACGTGTGATGGCGCTATTGTGGCGGCCGCCAAGGAGGAGTGGTTTTCAAGGACTACACACGAACCCTGCTTTCCACGTAACGCCATCAGGTACTGTCTGGAAGAAGGAGGGAACTCGATAAAGGACGTGGACTACGTGGTCTTTCACGACAAGCCGTTGATGAAACTCAAACGGTTTCTCAAGACGGAGTTCTCTCCCTCGCCTAAGGGATTGCGTTACCTCCATCAACAGACGCCGCCTCGGGCCAGGAAAAAGCTATTCCCCGGAGCCGCTATTCGACGCGAACTCGGATACTCTGGCGAGATTGTTTTCACGGCCAATCATGAAGCCCATGCGGCTTCGGCGTTCTTTCCTAGTCCCTATGAAGAGGCCGCGTTCCTGGTCTTGGACGGCGCCAGCGAATGGGCCGCCTCGGCCTATGGAGTAGGCAAAGGCAACCGGCTTGAGATTTCCAAAGAGATTCCTTTCCCCCATTCGCCGGGTCTGCTTTGTTCCGTCTTTGCTCACTACGCGGGCCTTCGGGGGCATGGCGCCTGGGACAATCTGGCGGCGCTTGCGCCTTATGGCAAGCCGCGCTATGTGGACGCCATCTACCAAGAGCTTATTGACGTAAAACCCGATGGCTCCATCCGGATGAACACGGAGTGCTTCGATTACCAGGCGGGTGTACAGGGGGGCAACGAGCGGGTCGTGGAACTCTTTGGCGGCCCTGCGCGGGAAACAGGGAAGCGCATCACGCAGCGGGAAATGGATCTCGCGCGATCGGCGCAGACCGTCATGGAAGAGATCCTCCTTCGGATGGCTCGTCATGTTCGGGAGGAGACGGGTAAGGAGTACCTAACCCTGTCGGGGGACATGGCCCTGAATGCCAAAGCCAATGCCCGGCTACTGCGGGAAGGCCCTTTTAGGGACGTTTGGATTTCCCCAGCGCCCAATGACGCGGGCAATGCCTTGGGATCCGCGCTGTTCGCTTACCATCAGCGCTTGGAAGCGCCCCGCGACACAGCCGCGCCCGAGAAGACGCCCAGACTTTCATCCGTCTACGCCGGGCCTTGGTTTGCCGTGGAAGCCATCGAATCCTATCTGAGAGAAGAAAGAATCCCTTACGAACGTCTGCCCGAAGACCAGCTCTGTGATCGTGTGGCCGGTTTGTTGGCGGACGAGCAGATTGTGGGCTGGTTTCAAGGGCGAATGGAGTTCGGACCCCATCCTTTGGGCGCGCGCGGCGTTTTGGCGAACGCTGCGTCGCGAAAAATGCATTCGCGCCTTAGTCGCCGGAACGCTTTTAGGCCTTTCGCGGCGTCGGTCCTAGCGGAACATGTTTCCGGCTACTTTGAACTGGACCGGGAGAGTCCGCATCTGCCTTTGGCGATCCCGGTGCATCGCAAGCGTTTACGGAAACTTGGCAAGAACGAAAAGAAGGCCAAGGGCCTGGAAAAGCTGAGGGTTATCCGTTCCGAACTTCCGGCAATCACGCATGTGGACAACTCGGCGCGCATCCACACCGTGAACCGCGAGGACAACCCGCTATACCACCGCCTTATCGAACGCTTCCACGAAATGACGGGCTACCCCGTGATTATCAATAGCCCCTTTCGCGTCCGCGGCGAGCCCACGGTGTGCAGCCCCTTGGAAGCTTTCAGATGTTTCATGCGCACGGACATGGATTACCTCGTTATGGGCCCTTATCTATTGGATAAGAAGAAACAACCGCCGGACCTTCACGATGAGATGGACACGGAAAGAGAAGAAATCATGTCGGATTGACGCATATCGTCGCCTATAGCAGATAAGCGTTGTGACGCGCGGCGTCTTAACCGGCGGCGGCGGCGATCTGTTCGGCGGCCTCGGAGGCCCACTGGCCCAAGGCCTCGCTCATGGCCTCCGCGTACGCGGTGGGCCCTTCCCCCTCCAAGGGATGGCTCGCTCGAATGATGTCAGTCCAAACGGCGCTCCGGTCTCCCCCCCGCCGCAGTGCGAGACGGCCCTCCACGACAGCCGCAGCCTCTTCCCGCGTGCGGTCCTCCTCAAACCTCCGCAGGGTTCCCAACAGCATGTAGTCGGGGCGCGGCATGTCCGCGGCGTTGCCCACATCGCTAAACCTGCCTGTCTCCGTGATGGCGTCGAGGAGCGCCCGCGCAGCGGCCTCGCTCGGCCCCTTCGCCCACTCCGCATTGAGATAGGCCTGCAAGATATGCCCCCGTTCCCGGAACATCATGCGCTGGCGATAGGGGCGGTCGGCCTGAAGGGGGCGCATACCGAGACTCGCCCCCGTAGGCTCGGCTTCGGCCACCTCGATAACCGGCTCTATAGCATAATACAGGGTGGGCGTATAGTCGGGCGCGGCGCATCCCGCCATCAGTACAGGGATTCCTATCGCCAAAGCCAGTGTTACGGTCGCACTACGGCTCATCTTAGGGTCCTTCGGGCTGGCCCCGGCCCCGAATGAAAGCCGAGGGATCGTCCTGGAGATAATCGCTGAGGCTGCGTATGGACTCGAGCGTTTCGTTTAACGTCTGCAAACTATCGCGCAAATGGTACTCCATGTTATCCGTTTGATGAACAACGCCCTCAGCGGATTCACTGAAGACTTCCGTCGCATGGATGAGTTTCTCGCTAAGGTCCTCCATGTTAGTAAAAAGGCGGCGCACTTGCTGTTGGGTTTCCTCTACTTCAAGCGTGTCGAGTTGTTCCCGCGTGGATACCACGAGTTGCGTGGTTTCCTCTGTCAGGTTCCCCAACTCATTTGCAAGCCGCGCGAAGTCCCTCATGCTTTCTTCCGCCGTATCCTCCAGACCGTACACAGTCTCTCCAACAGAGTTCACCACGTTCCGCGCCTCCTGCAACATGCCGTGGGCGTCGCGAATAATATCAGTCAGTTCTCCGTCATCGAGACCTTCCAACGCGTCGCTTACATCACCAGCGATCCGCGAAAGATCAAACAGGATTTCCTCGACCTGCGAACTCACGGCCTCGATAAGGGAGCGCTGCGCCGGGATCTCGGAGCCCGGCTCCAGCATATCCCCCTCGGGATTCCCTCCCGAAAGCATGACGGCCATGGTGCCCGCGGCCACACTATCTAGTCCAAGCCGGGCGCGCACGCCCTCGCGTAACGTTACAGTATCGCGGTTTACATCGATGCGGACGCGGGCCTGGAGATCGTCCGTGACATATATTTCTCCCACTGTTCCAACAGGCACTCCCACATAGACGACCGTGCCGCCCTCCGTCAGGCCTTGGATGGACTCATCGAACTCCACCCAATAGGAGTCATGCGGCTCCCGGGTGTAACCCGCGATGACGAGCACGCAGGTCACTATAATCACGAGACTCGTGAGGACAAACACCCCAACTTTGGTTTTCTGCGTCCGCGTCGCCACGGATGTAAACTCCCCTTTCACGCTTAAGTTCAAGCGTGACGCGTTGTAGTCTGCGTTACCTAACGCCTTTCGTCAAATGTGGCATGGACCTTAACGGCTCTTTCTCCAAGCCCGGCGCCTTGCTTTAGGCCATGACGCAGCCACTTAGATATTCCGTTGCGTGATATGTTCATCAGAGCGGCGCTCGAAGAACTGCCGCACGCGATCCTGTTCCGATTGCTCCGCCTCGCGCACCGTGCCCGTAAAGATGACGCGGCCCTGATCAAGCATGAGGATGCGATCCGCGATTTTGCGGATGGAATCCAGTTCGTGGGTCACGATAATCAGCGTGATCCCCAGCAGACGCTTCAGATTCAGAATCAAATCATCCAGCCCCGAGGCCATGATGGGATCCAAGCCGGCGGAGGGTTCGTCAAAGAACACCAGGGGCGGGTCCAACGCGATGGCGCGGGCGAGGCCAGCCCGTTTGCGCATGCCGCCACTCAACTCGGCGGGCAGCTTGTATTCAGCGTTGGCCAACCCCACCAGGCTCAGCTTTAGGCGCACCACGGCGTTGATCAGCAGGGGCTCCATATTCCCGTATTCCCGCAAGGGCAGCGCGACGTTGTCTCCAACGGTCATCGAATTGAATAGACCGCTGTTTTGAAATGCGATGCCGATGTTGCGCTGCATGCCCGCCAACTGTTCCTCGTCCATCCCCGTGATGTTCTGGCCGGATACCTCGATCGTCCCGTTTGTGGCGGGGATAAGACCGGTAAGGTGTTTGAGCAGCGTCGTCTTCCCGCAGCCGCTTGCGCCCAGAATCACAAAGATCTCATTACGGGGCACATCAAACGTCACGTTATCCAGCACCGTCACATCCCCGTACTTCGCCACGAGGTTGCGCACGCGAATGACGGGTCCGTTGGCGTTCTTTTTCTCTTTTGATTTCTTGGCCATCCCGTGATTACAAAATATAGTAGAAGAACGCTGCGAATATCATGTCGATCAAGACAATGAAGAATATGTCCATCACCACGGCGCGTGTGGTCATTAAACCAACGCCCCGCGCGCCGCCCGTGACGCGCAATCCGTTGTGGCAGCCGATGAGCACAATGACGATGGCGAACACAAAGGCCTTGAAAAATCCCTGAAAAATATCGCTGAACACGGCGGCATGCAGGGTTTGGTTAAACCAAATATCGGGACGGAATTCGAGAACAACCAAACCCCACACCGCGCCGCCTCCAATGCCCGCGAGCATCCCCAAGCCCGTCAGCAAAGGTAGCGCTATTACCAAGGCCAGCACCTTCGGAGCCACCAAGAATTGGGCGGCGTGCAATCCCATGCCCCGCAAGGCGTCCAGCTCCTCTTGCACCTTCATCGTGGCCAACTCCGCGGCAATGGCCGCGCCCGTGCGGGCGGAAACCACGACGGCCGTCATGACGGCGGCCAACTCCCGCGCGAAGGCGACCATAACGAGGTCGGCGACATAAATGCTTGCGCCAAACAACTCGAGCTGCGCGGCGGACAGCATGGCCACGATCATGCCAAGGAGAAAGTTCATCAGGAGCGCGATCTTAAGCGCCCGCACCCCCATCTCGTGTAACTCGTCAATGAACGAACTCCACCGGAAACCGCGGCCCTCGAAGGGAGCCAGAGCGGTCCAGTAAATGGCGTCGACAAGAAAGTGATAAAATTCCTTGAATTCGCTTATACCATTGAGCACAGCTGCGCCAGCTTGCTCAAAAAAGCCCGCAGGCTCGGGAGGCGCTTCAGGGCTGGAAACAAGGGAGGGCCGGAGAAGTCCCAAGAATTCGGCCACATGGCCCTGCTGGCCAGCAAGATCGAAATCCGCGTTTTGAGCCTTGACGTAGTTGGCGAGTTCTATCAGCCACGCGCCGCCCGGCGTGTCCATGTCCTCGGTTGCACTGAAATCAAGGACCAGCGTCTGCCGGGGCGCAACCCCCTCGGCCCGGACCTGCTCAACGAGACCCCGCCCGCTTTCTTGGTTGAGATGCCTAGGGCACTCGATACGTTTTTCGCTCATGAGGAAGTCCCGGCTAATGCTTCAAACTCGGCTTCGGTCAAGACAGGGACTCCCAACTCGCGCGCCTTGTTCACTTTACTTCCGGCCTTTTCACCCGCCACTACATAGTCCGTTTTGCTGCTCACGCTTGACGACGTACGGCCGCCCAGCGCCTTGATTCGTTCGTGAATTCCTTCGCGGGTATAGTTTTCAAGCGCGCCCGTCACCACGAAAGACATCCCTTCGAGAGGTTGCGCGCCGCTTTCCGCCTTTTCGCCCCGCTGCTCCTCCATCATCACGCCCCGCTCACGCAGCCGGCTGATAAGACCGCGATTGGCCCCCATGTCAAAAAAATCCCGAACAGAGCGCGCCAACGTGTCCCCAATTTCATAAATGCTGGCGAGTTCCTCCACGGAGGCCTCCATCAGCGCATCAATCGAACCGTAATGCGAAGCCAGGACTTCGGCCACATGGCTGCCCACGTGCCGGATGCCCAAGCCAAAAAGCAACCGGGCCAAGCCGCGGCTCTTGCTCGTCTCGAGAGCCTGGACCACGTTCGCCGCCGACTTCTTCCCCATGCGCTCAAGACCGGCGAGCGTCTCTTCCTCCAAGGTATAGAGATCGGCGAAATCCCTGACGCGGCCGCCGTCCACGAGTTGTTCAATAAGCTTCGGGCCCAGCCCGTCGATGTCCATCGCGCCACGGCTAGCAAAGTGTTCAATCCGCTCCTTGAGTTGGGCCGGACAGTCCAGGTTCAAACACCGGATGAACACGCCCTCGGGGTCCTTGCGCACAGAGCCGCCACACACCGGACATTCGGCCGGTTCCGGGAAGGGCTCTGCGTCCGGGGGGCGCTCGCTTTCCACATAGCGCAGCACCTGGGGAATGATCTCCCCTGCCTTCTGCACCTCCACGGTGTCCCCCACGCGCACGTCCTTCCGTCTCAACTCCTCAAAGTTGTGCAGGGTCGCCCGTTTTACAATGGTGCCGGCCAGCGGAACGGGATCCATCTCGGCGACGGGCGTCAGCGCGCCGCTCTTACCCACTTGAATGTGGATGTTGCGAAGCTTGGTGCGCGCCACTTCCGCCGGAAACTTGTATGCGATGACCCACCGGGGCGCCTTGCTCGTGCTGCCCAGACGGCGGCGCTGTTCGGCGCTATCGACTTTCACCACCAAGCCATCGGTACCGTAATCGAGCCCCCCCCGCTTGCGTTCCCAGCGCTCGCAAGCCTCCAGAACGTCTTCAATAGTATCACAACGCTCGGCGTGTTCAATGACGGGTAAACCGAAAGCGCGCAGGTCTCGCAAGGTTTGCCAGTGAGACTCAAGGTCCATCCCCTCCAGCGCCGCAAGGTCATAGGTTACCAGGTCGAGACGGCGTTTTGCCACCTCACGCGGGTCCAGCAACTTGAGTGTGCCCGCCGCCGCGTTGCGAGGATTCGCCAAGGGCTGTTCGCCTTGGGCTTCGCGCAACCCATTTAAGCGCTGCAATTCCGAACGTCTCATAAAAATCTCGCCCCGAACCTCGAGCACTTCAGGCGGATTTCCTTCCAATCGGAGCGGAACGGAGCGAATGGTTTTGACGTTGACCGTCACGTCATCCCCCTGCCGCCCATCGCCCCGGGTGGCCGCGCGGCGAAATACCCCGTCGCGGTACTGCAGCGAGATGGCCACACCATCGATCTTAAGCTCCACCACATACGTGGGCTTCTCCCCCGCTCCAAGCCCTTTCCGCACTCGCTCATCAAACGCCCGCAACTCTTCCGGATTATACGTGTTGTCGATAGACAACATCGGAACCGCGTGTTCAACGGTGACAAATCCCTCAATGGGCTGGCCGCCCACGCGCTGGGTGGGGCTGTCGGGCGTACCAAGCTCCGGATACTCCGCTTCAAGGGCCTCGAGTTCCGTCATCAGCCCATCGAATTCGCGATCAGAGATTTCGGGTTGGGCTTCCACGTAGTAGAGGCGGTTGTGATGCTCGATGAGCCGCTTGAGTTCTTCATGGCGCTCGCGAACCTCGGCGGGGATGTGGCGATTGGTCTCCATCATGGCCGGCGCATTATATCCAAAAGGAGACGTTCAGCGCATCCTAATAGCTCATCAAAACGTACTGGATGCGCTCGCCGTATCTGGCGGCCCCCCAATAAGCGAGGCGGAGGGGCCAGGACCGCGCCCCTCCGCCCGGGCAGGGCAGGAGATGGGTGGAACGAAAATGTAGCTCAGTCGTTGGGGTGAACGATTTTCCACTGGTCAGGCCAACGCCACAGAGACGAGAGGGTGAGCTGCCGCATGAAGATCAGCTCCTTGGGAAGCCGGTCGTAAAGCTTCAGGAAGAGTTCTTCGTGTTTGATGATCTCGCGCTCCCAGTCCTCGCGGTCCACGGACGTGATCCGATCAAACTCTTCCCGGGTGAAGTGTTCCAGGCCCGTCCAATCGAGGCTTTCGTAGGGGGGCATCCAGCCGAGAGGGCTTTCCACGGCGGCCGCCCGGCCATGAACCCGGTCGATAATCCACTTCAACAC
>JBKHFO010000156.1:0-8175 GCA_046540175.1 Candidatus Hydrogenedentota bacterium | reverse complement strand
TTTCGATCCGCCGTTGACACAAGCTCCTGCTTCACGCTATACTCCCTCTCACCTCCTGGGGAACGGCAAGAATCCGTCAAGGGTTACTTGAATTTGGAAAACTGGAACAAGCTTTAGGGCTGGCCGGGCAATAAGGCAGGCTCCGTGCGAACGGGATCGCCGGAGCCGCGCTTATCGTCACTCAACCAGCCCCTTTTTAGCGAGTGGGAGAGAAAAATGCCGCACGTGTACAAAGATATCCCGGCGCGAATCGCCGCCACAGGCTCTTACCTTCCGGAGCGGGTGGTCGCCAACCATGAGCTTGCGGGCCTGGAGTCCACCAATGGAGCGGTGGAGCGTTTGCTGGGCGCGGTGGAGCGGCGCGCGGCCGGTGAAGACGAAACCTGTTCGGACATGATAACCGCGGCGGCTCGTGACGTGCTTGAGCGCGCTGAGATCGGGCCGGAGCAACTCGACCGCATCTTCGTCAGCACCACCCCCGGCGACTACTTTGAACCTTCCACCGCCAGTGTGGTGCAACACAAGCTGGGCGCCAGCTGTCCAGCGATGGACATCACCATGTCGTGCGTCGGCTGGGTTGCGGGGTTGGACTATGCGTTGCGGTGTATCGCCACCGGCGAAAACCGCATTCTGGTGATGGCGGGCACGATTGTGTCGAAAGGCACCGCGTTTCATAATCCGATGCACCGCGCGATTTTCGGCGATGGCGCCGGCGGGATCCTTCTCGAACGCACGGAAAAGCCGGGCCAGTTCATGGCGGGCGCCTTGTGGACGGATGGGCAGTTTCACGACATCATCACTATGCCGCACAACATATCAGTGGCGACGCCTCGCATTCCCTCGGAATACCACGGCAGTTTCTATATGGGGGAACGGCAACTCATCAATCAGGCCTTGCGTAACAACCTGCCCCTCGGCGTGGAAAACGTGCTGAGTATGGCCGGCGTCACGCGGGATGATCTGGACCTCTGCTTCATTCATCAGCCCAGCCGTCCGCTGTTTGAAGTGGCCGTGGAGGCGGTCGGGGTGGACCGGGAGAAGCTGGTCGAGGATTACGCCCACTATGGAAACACCATTTCCGCCGAGCTTCCCATCTCGCTTGACGAAAGCGTGCGCAACGGGCGCGTCAAGCGCGGCGATCTTATCATGAAGGTTACGTACGGCGCGGGATTCAGCGGAGGCATCCTTGTCTATCGGTACTAAGCCCGCCCCGCGGCGCCATGCCCGATGGAGACGTTGGATACCCGCGCGCGTGGCCGCTGAAGGCTAGGCTGCGTGTCTCAAACTCTTCCAGATAGCGGCGCCAATAACCGCTTGCTTTTTACACCGGCCTCGAACGTGCTCGCTCACGCAGGCCGGTGTGTTATATTGGCGCGCGCGCTGCAAGAAAAGGGCTGGGACGTGGCGTTCGCGGGGGAGCCCTGCTATCTACGGCATCCCCCGGTGGCGGAGCCCGGCGAATTTGGCTTCTGGCCGCTGGCTGATTTCGCGCGGAACTCGGCGATGGACCATTTCCGGAAAGCCTTCTCCCGGCCCGCCCGCGCGTTCCTGCGGCGGCAGGTCGAGGACGAGGTGGCCATACTCGACGCCTATAACCCGGCGCTGGTGGTTTGCGATTTCCGGTTGACCATGTACATATCCGCCCGGCTGCGAGGCATACCCGTGGTGAGCCTTCTCGGAGGGCGGTGGCTGTTGCAGTACGCTTCCGGGCCCGTGGAGCCCGCCCGAACGCATCCCTCCTATGGTATGGTGGAACGCTTGCTCGGCGCAGGTTTGGCGCGGCGTTTCGCGAAGCCGGTTCAATTGCGTATCCTGCGTTGGAAGATGGCCCCTTATCATGCCCTGGGCCGGGAGTATGGCCTGGAATTGCCGCGCGACATTTGGGACTGGTTCATCGGCGAGCACAATCTCATACTCGATACCGAGACGATGGGGCCCACTGGGCCCTTGCCGGCGCACTTTACCCGGGTAGGGCCGATCATTTGGAATCCCGATATGACCCTGCCGTCATGGATGGATGAGATCGAGCCGGACCGTCCGCTGATCTATGTCACCATGGGCAGCACGGGGGATCCCGCGTTGTTCCGCTTGCTCATTAAAGAATTGGGGAAGCTGGATTGCTCCGCCGTGTTTTCCACGGGAGGCCAGATAGACCTAAGCCCCAACGAGTTGCCGGCCAACGTCCGCATGGCTCCGTTCCTCCCTGGCGCCGAAATGATGAAGCGGGCGGACTTGGTTGTTTTTCACGGGGGGGCGGGCACGGCCTACCAGGCCATCGCCGCGGGTACGCCCGGCGTCATCATCGCCACCCATCTGGAGCAAGAGTTCGCGGGGGGCGTGTTCGAAGCACACGGCGGGGGCAAGTTCTACACGATGCGCGAGGTGAAAGCTCGGCCGGCCCGCCTTTTGGAGGCCGTCAACCAGGTGGTACAAGACCCCGCTCCGTTTCGCGCGGGTATGGAGGCCTTGCGGCAAGATTACGGCCAATATGATCCGATCCCTATGGCGGTTGAGTGCATTGAAGACTTCGTTTCGCAAGGAAATTCGGCGCCATGAAGGCGTCTTCGGCATAGTCCATGAGGTGGATTGCGAGCCATGAATGATTTGGAAACCCGGTTGCAGGGCATACGATTGCTTGTTTTGGATGTCGATGGGGTCTTGACCGATGGCAAGCTCTTTTTTGATGGCGAAGGCCGGCCATTCCGCGCGATTCATGCCCGGGATGCGGCGGCGTTTACCTTGTGGCGGCTCGCCGGGCGAAGGATGGCCTTGGTGAGCGGTCTCGGCAGCGCCGCCGTGGAGGAAATCGCCCGCCGTTGGCGCTTCGATGACTGTCTGACATGGGTGCGCGACAAGGAGCGCGCCTGCCGGGAACTCGCGGAGAAATACGGCCTCGACATGGAAGCCTTGGCCTTTTTGGGCGACGACCTTATTGATCGCAACGCCATGCGGGCCGCCGGGCTGGCCGTGGCGGTGGCGGACGCGGCCCCGGAAGCGAAAGCCGTGGCGCATTGGGTGACCGAGGCCCCAGGTGGAGCCGGACCGGCGCGCGAAGTCATCAACAGGGTGCTCAATGCGCAGGGCTTGCTCGAACAGGCCGTCGAGGCCTATTGCAACCGCAAGGACGAGCCGGACGAAACCGCGGCTCCGAGCCTCCAATGACCCGCATCGCACGGCAACGGCGGAAGCAGCCATGCGTGTGTACGGACTGACGGGCGGCATGGGCTGCGGCAAGTCGGAAGTGGCGCGGGTCTTCAGGGAACGCGGCGTTCCCGTGATCGACGCGGACCGGCTGGGCCATGAGGCCATCGCCCCGGGGGGCGAGGCGGAACGGGCCGTGCGGGAGGCGTTTGGCGAAGACATCGTCACGGAGGGGGCCATCGACAGGCGCAAGCTGGGGCCCCTGGTGTTCGGAGACGACGGGGCGCGCGCGCGGTTGAACGCGTTGGTTCATCCCATTATCCGAAAGCGTATTAAGGAGCGATGCCGCGAACTGCGGGATCAAGGTCATAAGGCGGCGGTCATTGACGCCGCGTTGTTGGCGGAGGACGGCGTTGCGCCTGCGTGCCTGACCGGTCTCATCCTGGTGAGCGCGAGCGAGGAGACCCGGATAGAGCGGCTCATGGCCTCCCGGGGCTTGTCCCGCGACGAGGTAGCCCGGCGATTGGCGGCCCAGACGCCTCCCGAGCGTAAGCGTTCCTTGGCGAGCCAGGTCATCGACAACGAAGATACGCTGGAAGCGTTGCGCGCGCGAGCCCGTGAAATGGCGGACCACATGCTCAAGGAGGCCTCGTGAATCCGGAATCTCCTCAGGCTCCCGGTAAGGATCGGCCCCCCTTGATCTCGCCGCGCCGGGCGGCCGCGGCCGCCATTTGCTTGGCCCTTACGGTCCTCTTGTTATGGGTGGTGTTCCGGGACACCGATTGGCGCGCGGTCGGCAATGCCATGCGCGCTGCCCGCCCTGGCTGGATGTTGGTGAGCGTCGCGCTGGTTTTCCTGAGCTTCTTCACCCGCGCGCAGCGCTGGAGCTACATCGTCCGGGCCACTACACCCGTGAGCTTCCGGCGCCTCTTCACCTCGACCCAGATCGGATTCCTCGTTAACTTCATCTCACCCGCCCGTGCGGGCGAATTCGTCCGCGCCTTCGTCCTGGGCCGGCTTACGGGCATCCCCTTCACCAAGGGACTTGCCCTTGTCGCGCTCGATCGCGTTACGGACGTCATCGGCGTTATTGCGGTGCTTCTGGTGGCCATCGTGGCCTTCTATCAGATGGGCGCCGTCTACATCCCCACCGAGTTGCTCGCGGGACGCGACCCCTTCCAAATCCCCCCGGAGATGGTCCAAACCGCCACCGCCCTGGTCACCTTGGGCATCGCCGGCATGGTGGCCGTGCTGGTCTTGTTGTACGCCAACCAGGCGTTCGTGCTGCGCGGGTCCGCCAAACTCGTGAGCCCCATCTCGGCAACCCTCGCCAGCCACGTTCACCGGCTGTTGCTGCAGTTTGCGGAGGGACTTCACGTGTTTCGTTCGCCCCGCGATATGGCGAAGTCCATAGGTTTCTCCTTGCTCACCTGGTCCTGTTTCGTGATCAGTATCGCCACGTTCCAACGCGCGTTCGGGTTGGAGGGGCCGTGGTACACCCCGATCGTGGTCCAAACCTTGCTGACGCTAGCGATCGTCATTCCCATCGCGCCTGGGTTCGTCGGGCAGTTCCACTTTGGGATTGTGGCCGGCCTCCTCCTGGCCACGCCCGAAACGCCAATGGCCATGGCCCAAGCCATGGCCATCGTCGCCCACCTCATCAATTTCGTGGCCGTCGTGATCACCGGCGTGGTCTGTCTTTGGGTGGAGCACATGGGCCTGTTCGAGCTGCGCCGGATCGGCTCAGAGGCGCAGGCCGGACAGGAAGACGCCCCGAAGCAGTAAACCATCCTTCTCCTGTTTTCCCGCCGGCCAGCCATGGCGGGCGCCAATGCGAAAGACAAAGCCTGCCGCCTCAGTTGAGTCCCCTCTAGCGTCGGCTCCGATGACGGCATTCTAAACGCGGAGTACAAAAGTTCCTCAGGTATTCTCTCAATGCAGCGGCTTGCAGAAGCGCCTTGGCCGAGGGTGCATCTTGTTCAGAATAGCTGTATAGTGCTGAAATACTCGGTATTGTAATCAGTTGTGGCGACAAGGCGGACTTCTTCTTCCCTTCTGCAAGTCGTTCAATATATTGTGTTTCTGCTAAAATCCGGGAGGCGTAGGCGCAATGTATGGCGCTTTGCTTTACTGTGCCGCCTTCGCGTCGCTGAGTGGGGGCGTTGGGGCCGAGGTAACCCATTGCCGCAGGGGAACAGCGCGGAAAAAGGACGGTTGTAATGTTTGCTCGACTCATTGGTAATCCCATACAGAGGGTTGCGTGCCCGGCGTGGAATGAGGGGCGGGCAGCTCGGTGAGTATGGACGACAAGAGCGACGAGCAATTGATGGAATTGCTGTGCCAGGGGAGGCAAGAGGCCCTTGGCGTGCTGGTCAGCCGGTACGAGAACAGCGTTTTCCGCTTTTGTGTGCATTACCTCAAGGATCAGGAACGGGCGCGCGACATGGCGCAGGAAACCTTCTTGCGCGTCTACAGCGCGCGGGCCCGCTTTGACGGCAAGCGCGCGTTTGGACCGTGGGTTTTGCGTATTGCGCGTAACTTGTGCCTGAACGAATTGAGGCGCAGGCGGACGGTGACCATGCGGTCCCTTCAGGATTACGCGACCGAAGCCCAGCACGACGGTGCGGAGATGTTTCCAAGCGCCGCGGACGGTCCGGACGCCCAAGCGATGAACGGCGAACGGCGAGCGGCGTTGGAAGCCGCGCTGGAGCAGTTGGATGATGAGGCGCGGGAGATAATCATCTTGCGCTTTTTCCAGCGGATGTCGGCGAAGGAAATCGCGCAGATTGTTGGAGGCACCGATGGGGCCATTCGCACAAGGCTTCATCGTATATTGAAGGGGCTTCGAACCCGGGTAGCCCCGGAAAAGGATGATCTGTGAATCAGTATACCTGTAAAGAGTGCCGGCGCGAACTTGATGCCTGGTTGGAGGGCCGTTTGGACCGGCCCTCCCGGCATGCGACCGCGCATGTGCAGGCGTGCGAACACTGTTACAGGGAATACGAAGGGCTCCTCGGCCTCGCCCAAGCGTTGGAGCGTTTGGGCGATAGCTGGCTGCTTTCCGCGGGCAAGGTGGATTTGCGGGACGCCGTGATGGAGCGGGTTGCTAAAGGCGAACGGGCGCGGCCCGTGGCGCCTCAACCTACCGGCGGTAAGAGCGCGCCGCCGCGTTATTGGAATTGGCTTCTCCCCGCGGCGGCCGCCTTGCTTGCCTTGGGGATCTGGGGGCTCACCTTGACCCTTGAAGAAGAGACGGACCCGCCGCCTGCAGCCCCCGTCATCACGCAAGAACCCGCCCCGGAGATAGAAGAAGAATCCGAGGTGGAGATCGCCCAGCACGACGACCCCTCCATCAGGCCGTCCCTCACGGATGACATGCGGGACCTGGAAAGGATGCGGCCTCGCCTGGAGGACGCGCCCCGCCATCCCGAGTCCGAGGAGGAGCCTCCGGCCCCGGAGACCGGGGAGGCCGAAGAGTTGACCATGGAGGAAGTCCTCGAGTTGCGGCGCAAAGCCATCACGGACGAGGAAGCGCGCGATCAACTCGAGCTGTGGGCCAGCCTGTCTCCCGAAGAAGCGCGGGCCCTTGCCGCCCGCCCGGACGTCTCGGCGGCCGCCTTGGTGGGCGCGTCCAAAAGCCTGAGTGGCGAAGAACAAGAACAGCTTTTGCTGGCCGCCGCCGAGGAATACCCGGAAGATCCCGCCGTGCGTCTTTCGCTGGCGCAACACTACGCGGAACGGATGGACGAGGAGCCCCAACAAGCCTACGAACAGGGCGCGATCCAATTGGCGGAGCTGCGCGAGCTTGACCCCGGCAACGCGGTCACGTATTACATGGAAGCCAAGATGCTCATGGAGCGGGGCAACGTGGAAGGGGCGCTGTCTTCCCTTGAAACGGCCGCCGAACTCGATCACGCCAGCACCTACAGCCTTGAATCGGCGATCCACCAAGAGCAGGCCTTGCGCGAAAGCGGCATGTCCCCGGAGGTTGCCCGCACGCTAACGGCCATGACCGGCGGCTCCGAGGAATACAGCTTTCTTCAGAACGTCGGAAGCGAGCTGCTGCGTTATGGAGAGCAGTTTATCGACTCGGGCAACCCCCAAGCCGCCGAGCAGATCTTTAACGCGGTGCTTCAGTTTGGCGGCCAGATCGAAAACGGCGCCAACTTCGCCCGGGAGCAATTGGCCGCCCTCGATTTGCAACGGACCGCCCTAGGCAACCTGGAAGACGTCTACCAGTTTCTCGACGCTTCGAGAGAATTGACCGACCTGAACCCGCAAATCGTCTCGTTGATGGAAGGCTTTGAAAACCTTCGGGAGTTCTTCGACGCCATGGACCGCATGTTCCATGCCGGTGTGGACGAGGAGTTCATGCTGGAAGTAGCCGACTATATCATGCAAGCCGGCGATATCGAACTCTTCCACCATCTCAAGGATTGGCCTGGCAGATAACATTACCCCGCCGCCAGCGCCCAGCGCCTTCCCCTTTGCTTCTCCCGTCCCCGCTGTACAATGAACGCCTCCGCGCGCCTTTTCCAACCGCCGGGAGGAGCGGTCCCCTCGTTTTCTGGTACCATGCATAGGCTACAGAAGAGCTTTGATTCCATCACCCATCCAAACTCGAAAGCTATAGACAGTCAAGCGCAAGGAAGTGGAGCAGCCCGTGTCTCTCAAGAAAGCAACGCAGCGATCCGAAATCCAGCAGTCCTGTGATCCCCGACCCTTGCGGCGTGAGGAGTTGGAGGCGTTTTTTGTCGATACCTCCGCCGCCTGGGATCCCATCGTAAGCCGGCGCGACGAACTCCACCGGCTGCTTACACGTCAGCAAGACCGTTCTGCTTCGATTCTTCTTGCTGGCCATACCGGTTGCGGCAAGTCCACCGAGCTGGTCAAGCTTTCCGAGGAGCTGTCCGGTGAGTTCATGACCGTGTCCTTCTCCATCGCCATGGAAGCAAGCCTTTTCCACGTTCCAGTGGAAGATGTCCTGGTGATCACGATGGAGCGGTTATTGGATCACTGCAGGACCGAGGGGCT